>NZ_JH636434.1:3052715-3352715 GCF_000255655.1 Schlesneria paludicola DSM 18645
GAGTCGCCAACAACACCTCAACCGCAAAACGCTCAAACAGGATCGTGAAGCGACTGCCTTTCTGGGCCCAGGGTACGTTCACCTGTTTCACTCCGTGCGTCGGGCAATCGACGCGCGGGATGCTCGCGTGAAGAATGGTCTTGAACTGGCAGCTATCCAGATGCCGCCACTGACGCTCGGCCGTGTGGTCGTAACAAGGCAATGACTGATCGCACTCGGGGCAACAAAACTTCGTGCCTCCAGGATGCTCAACGAAGACATCGACCTGCTGTTGCTCAAGACTCAACGACACCTCAGAAACGGTCCAAGGACTCTTCAGCCCAAGAATCTGCTGATACAATTCCCGATCCTGCACCGCCGCACTCCCAGAAATCATGCAAATATATCAAACCCACAGAATTTCCGGATGGACCGGTTTTTGCGCCCTGTATTCGGAGAAAGTGTTCGAACGCTTTGCAAATGACGAGGTTCTCAGAATTCAGCATCTGCTTGAGGGGAGGGACTCGCTCGCAAACGTCTTTTCCGAAGATGAGATGCGACAGATTGAGAACATGATCTGCTGATTGCAGGGGCCCAGTGCTCTAAAGCTCGAACGCGTCTGAGACGATTGAGACTTCGCGGCATCGAAGTAGAATCGTGCCCGTATTGCGGGATACTCTCTTCCCTGCGGCTCCTCGGCAAGACAACTTCATTGAGGCAACATCATGCGAACGACAACGATTCTGGCTCTGATGGCACTCGGCGGGCTGACCACGGCCCAAGCGAATGACGGGCCACCCGTCCGCGTCACCGTGGACAACTTCAAACGCGCAGAAACCGACAACTATCTTGTCAAATTCTCGAAGGATGGCGGCTTCGGCAAGTTCAGTCACGAACGCGGCCTTGCACCGATCGACAAGCAGACGGTGATTCGCCTTAACCGGGACACGCTCTACTCGTTTGGCGTATTTGATCTGGAGGCGGGGCCGGTGACCGTCACGCTCCCGGACGCGGGAAAGCGATACATGGCGATTCAGGTCATCAACCAGGACCACTACTCGACCGACGTGATCTACAAACCCGGCACGCACATCTTCACAAAAGAGAAGGTCGGCACGCGGTATGTCGCACTCGCGGTCCGCACATTCGTGAACCCCAGTGACGCGGCGGACCTGAAAACGGTTCACGCGTTGCAAGACGGGTTGAAGGCCGAGCAGAAGCACTCTGGCAGCTTACAGGTACCGAACTGGGACCAAGTGTCGCTGACAAATGTCCGCAACGCACTCTTGGCGCTGGCGGCGGCGAACGGGGGAATCGATTCCAGCCGTATGTTCGGCCGCAAGAACGAAGTTGATGAGGTCCAACATCTGATCGGTACAGCCGCAGGTTGGGGAGGCAATCCGCAGTACGCGGCGATGTACGCAGGCAGCGAGCCGAAGCAGAACGACGGGAAAGTCGCTTACTCGCTCACAGTGAGAGACGTGCCGGTGGACGGCTTCTGGTCCGTCAGTGTCTACAACAAGGAGGGATTCTTCGAAAAGAATGCGAAGAACGCGTACACGTTCAACGACATCACCGCCAAACCCAACGCAGACGGATCAGTAACAATCCACTTCGGCGGCGACGAGAACGCATCGAACTACCTGCCCATCATGCCAGGCTGGAACTATACAGTCCGGATGTACCGCCCGCGCAACGCGATCCTCGACGGCACCTGGAAGTTTCCGGAAGCCCAACCAGCGAAATAGGGAAAGCGAAAACGTGTCCGGAACGAATGGCGGTCATTGGTTCCCTGACACCCTTTTTTCCCTAGTACTTGCAAAGCTGTAGTGGTTGTGCGTGGACACGATACGGAGCCTCTCTGATCTCGTCGCGAATCATGAGTGGAAGCGGCAGCACTACTACGTGTTTCATTTAACAGAATACTGGAGCATCACATTTATTGCAGGACGACGAGGCGGCTGATGCCGCTTATCATCTTTGGAACGTTGCTGTACTTGTGTTATTACAGATATCTTGACACGCTGGTAAGCGGTGTTGGGGTTAAAGATTACAACAGCGCTAGAAACCTGTTCTTGCTGGGTGCGACTCTCGGGTTTGACAGGGAGGGCCGAGTTGTGGGAGTCGAGTTCGAGGCGAATGAGGATGGGAAACTGCCTTCAGATGTCGGAGATACCGTTCTTCGTTATCTTCTTCCTCTAGATCGCTTGAGGCGCCTTTCGCTCGAACCCATGACTTTAACTCAAGATGGATGTCGTCGACTTGCATCACTGACCAAGTTGATATCGTTGCGACTCGCGGTCCCAAACGACGAAGCTTTGAGCGATCTGGCGGCGCTGACAGAATTGGGGGACCTGAGCGTAGAGGGCAATATCTGCGGCAGAGGATTTCATCGATTTCCAGAAACCTCGGAGCTTCATTCGTTACGAATTGCCTCTGCCAAGAACATTTCCGACGAAATACGTTCGATAAACACCTTCCGGGGCATTCGGCGGCTGGTGTTTAGTTACACCCCGATTACGGATAATCATCTTCGCGCACTGCGACCGACGGTAGCTCGACTCTTTGGTTTCGAGGCATACGGCTCTGAGATAACTGATGATGGTGTCAGGGAGTTTCAGGATTTGCCCGAGTTGGAGAGACTCTCGCTTGTTGGAGCCCATATCACAGACACTGGCGTGATGGCGATGCGGCAACTGCCGAAACTGCGAGAACTTACTCTCGTTGATAATGAACTCACAGACAACTGTATAAAACATTTAAAGCAATTCTCCCAGCTTCGTCATGTCTCACTATGTAAAACGAAGGTATCAGTACAAGGGGGAGTTCGTTTGAAGCAGGCTTTGCCTGATGTCGAACTTCTGAAGTCGTATATGATACGGTAATATACCATGTACGTGTGACGGCGTTTGGAACCCGTTCACAGCCCGGGGATTGGCTCCGATCAGATTGAAACCTGCCATGACATCGTGAGCGCCAAGGTGCCTGTCCCCCTCTCTTCGGGCTGTGAACGATTACCGGCGTTTGGAGTGACGAAAAGGTGGCAGGAACGAATATCCATTAATGGTTCCTGACACGAATGGCACTGCCGCGATTGTTGTTGTCATCGTCCGCGCAGAACGACAGGACCCGCGCGCGGTGCATGCGTTGTCGTGGTGTGTGAGTTTTGGATTGAAGGCGAAAATCGGGAATTCGACTTGGTTGTGAGACCATTTTGTCCTAATATTTCGCTTTATGTGAGACCTTTCTTGGGCGTTGCCGGCAAGCTTGGACCAAGGAAGGCCTCATGTCTTTTACATGGACTGCTCGCAGCGCGGATAGATCAATTGATTTAGTGATGCGTTCGCTATTGCAGCGTGACGGCTTGCCATTTGCCGATGCCCTGAGTGTTGAACAGATTGAGCAGGCCTTCGAAGACGAAGGCGTGTCGTTCAACGACGCTGAATCGAATCACGAGACGGCCGCCTCTGCAGACGACGTTGGACTCGTCTATACCAGGGGAGTGACGTTGTGGGCGATGTTGTCGCAAGCGTTGTTTGGCGGCGTCCAACGATCTTGCCGGGCCGCAGTCCAGCGGGTTGCGGTCTATCACGCGCTGCTGGGGCATGACGTCTCGTCGACCAATACCGGCGCTTACAGCCGTGCCCGTGCGAAGGTACCGGAAGGCGTCGTCCAACGTCTGACCGAAAGCGTCGCGGAACGATGTGAGGCAGCGATCCCTGAGGAGTGGCGGTGGAAAGGCTTTCGAGCCCTGGTCGTGGATGGCACGACCCATTCCATGCCGGACACCGAGGAAAACCAGGCGGAGTATCCGCAGTCCAGCATGCAAGCCGAAGGGCTCGGCTTTCCGATCCTGCGTGCGGTCGCTTTGACCTCACTGGCCACGGGGATGGTGCTTGGCCACACGACGGGGCCCTATCAAGGCAAAGAGTCCGGCGAGACGGCACTCTTTCGCCCCCTGTTCCACAAGCTTCGAAAGGGAGACTTGGTCTTGGCCGATCGGTATTACGGGGGTTGGTTCATGCTGGCGCTTCTCCAGGAACTCGGAATCGAGGTCGTCACGCGATGACATCAACTTCGGCAGGCGGACTTCGAGCAAGGGAAGAAACTCGGCAAGAAAGATCACCTCACGACGTGGGCCAAGCCCGCGAAACCCGAGTGGCTTGATCAAGAGTCGTACGATTGTCTTCCGGCACAACTTGAGGTGCGCGAAATTGAAGTGACGGTCAACGTCCCGGGATTCCGCAGCCAGTCGTTAATCGTGGTCACGTCTCTGCGTGATGACAACGCGTATCCTCGCGAGGAAATCGCCGCACTCTACCGTCGAAGATGGATTGTGGAGCTCGAACTGCGCGATATCAAGATCACGATGGGCCTGGGTATCCTTCGAAGAAAAACCCCCGCTGCCGTCAGGCAAGAACTCTGGACGGGGCTCTTGGCCTATAACCTCATCCGTCAATCGATGCTGCAATCGGCGCTCGCGAGCGAATGCCGACCGAACCAATTGAGCTTCGCCGCGTCGCTACAGATGATCACGAACACGTGGGTCTTGGCTGCCGTCCCCCCCTTGATCAGAATCGAGGATCGTGAACGCCTGATTGCGTTGCGAATCCTCAACGGGTATTGCCACCGCGTCGCGAATCGTCCCAATCGGATTGAACCACGCGCCGTCAAACGACGTCCCGCCCCGATCGCACTTCTGACCGAACTGCGAGAAATTGCGCGAAAGAAACTGATCGCGAAACACCAGGCGTCATGACGCTCTGGATGACGTTCAACACCGCATCCTGAAGGAGTCGATTCTTTACAACGTCACGAAAATGACGCCGCACGAGAAAACGTCCTGGGAGGTTCCGACGCTCGCGATGACTGCGGCGAGTGTCTAGATCGTGGATCGTCGCGCCCCAACACAACGCCCCTTCGATCACGAACTCAATCGCACGCTCAAGCCAACCGCCGACACGAGACGGATCGATTCACACCATGCGCCAGTTGACGTAACTTCTTAGCGGGTATGCGGCAGTGCCATTCAGTCCAGACCCCTTTGATTTGCCCGACCTTTTTCAGCGTGACCGATGGAGGATTGTAGGGTATGCTAGATTGTCGAACTGCGGTAGGCTCATGATGTGATTTGGCGATCGAATTCCTTTTGCGTATCAAAACGATGCCCGCATACACCACCATTTCATGGGAATTCGCGAAACGTGACCGCGAAGGGCTCGTCTCTCGGTTTTACGCAGCGTTGATTGACGAAAGTATCTCATTTGATGGAGTCTTTCCTTGGGGCTGCGATGAAAAGATGCCATTCGAAGAAATTGTTTCCTGGAATCAAATGAAACTCGACGGTGATTTCACCATCGGATTCACACAGGACGTATCGCACGATTATCGCCAAATCTTGATGCGAGTAATGCCATTTTCTGAGTGCCGCATTTTCCTTGTGAATTCAAAAGCCAACATTAAATTCAACTGTATTGTTCCCGAAGACGAGATTACAGTTGAGAATTGCGAACCATTATTGCAGGGGTGTCTTCGGACTTGGTTCCACCTTCCGGTTTTGGCAATCGAGACGTATGGCGAAATCGGTGCCAATGTCGGCTCCATGAGAATCAGCTCCGGGCAACCGCCATCTGCTTCGCTGTTTGCGATAGTCGATCGTGAATGTCATACATATGAAAGTTACCCAGAATTCGATCGAACACTTTTGGGGAGAGGATGCCTCTTAAGGCGAAAGGGTTCATCGATAGGCGATCACTAATTGTGAGCGTACCGAAAGACGAACATTTTTTGGCAACAACAGGCTGACGAAAACGGTAATGAGATTGGATCTCTGTGATTGCAGTCGTACGATCCGGTTGCAGAAAATCAAGTCTTTATGCCTTTTTTGAAGCACTGCTTGAACTGAGATGGTGGAACCCGCTGGTCGAACGCAAACGTCAGTATGTCGATGGGAAGCTGCACTTTACTAGAGAGCATTTCATAACCGCCTCATTGTAATGAGCACGCAGGCAAGATGAATCCATCCCGTAAATCGAGCCAGTGTGGTTTCGTAGCGGACGACAGTACGACGGAAATTATGGAACCAGCTATGGGTTCGCTCGACTACGAATCGTCGGCGATATCTGCGACAGGCACGCCCGTCTTGAGTGGGCGGCTTCTTACGGCTTTTACGATGCGGGCAAACCAACTCGATGCCGCGTTCGTTCAGTAATCGATTGCGAAGTGGATCACTATCCGCCGCACGGTCATAGATGAGATGTTCGGGGACTTGATGTGGAATCTGAAGCCGATCCAGCGTTGGCTCGATCAACTTCACTTCGTTGTGATTGGCACTGGTCAGATGGACGGCGAGAGGAGTTCCGTTCGAATCGACAACATCGACAACCTTGGTTCCCTTGCCACATTTCGTTTTGCCAACTCCGTCTCCCCCCTTTTGGCTCGTGCGAACCAAGCGTCCGCCGCAGCCTCCGACCAATCGATTTTGCCACACTCCTGCAATTCGTGCAGGAGTTCGAACCAAAGTCCTTCGAAGATGCCCATTCGAGTCCATTCATCGAAGCGCCGCCAACAAGTGCTCGGGGATGGAAAGCACTTTGGTAACTTTGACCACTGGCAACCTGTAATAAGTACATACAAGATTCCCTCCAAACACGCGCGTGACGAGTGGAAAGGGCGCCCACCGCGAGGTTGCTCCTCGGGGGCGGGAATCAGGTGCGCGATGCGATCCCATTGTGCGTCAGTGAGATACGTATATCCGGCGAGATCAATCTTGCGTGTGACTGGCATGAGCGAAACTCCTTTCGCTCTGAATGGTACGCAGTTTCCTTGCCAATACGCGTTATGAAATGCTCTCTAGATACTTGTCAAACAACAATTAGCGGCTCTTACATTGAATTTAAAGCACTTAAAATATCTTTAGAAACTGGAGTATTTTCCTTTGTCAACACCTCTTGCAGAGTCGTCGGCCCGTCCGTAAGCGTACAGGAAATAGCAGTGTTCTTACTTGCCCCGGCGCTCAATAAGAATCGAACCATCTTTGGTTGCTGCATTAATGCCGCATGAATTAAAGGCGTCCTTTCTCCATCAACCAATGTACGCATCTCAATATTAGCGCCGTGAGACAGAAGTATTTGAGCAGCGTCAATACAACCCGCACCTGCCGCACGGTGTAGTGGCGATCCGTCCATTCCATACACATTAGGATCCGCACCGTAGTCAAGCAGACTCGCGAGAATCGCCAGCGCACGATCACGTTCCCTCAAGGTGCTTGAACCTGAAACGTGATCAACTGCCTGATGAAGAAGGGAAGATCCGTCTTTAGAGGGTACCGAAGGTCTCTCCCCAATTGAGAGCAGCATTCTTACGGCTTCCAGATCCGTTGCCCCAATTGCAAGCCTTAATAAGCTGTCATCAGCGTCGCTAGGCTGTTCATACCACGGCGAAGTCAATATCTCCTCGCGCAAAGATTCAACATCCTCGTGCAACTTATAGCCACCCCATATCTGATCAACAATTGACCACACAGTAAAACCGATCGATATTTAAATGACACAAATTTCGCAAAGCGAACAAGAACTCGACGCAACACTTGTGCGACTAGATTGCATTTACGCACCATCACTCAATGCTGGACAATATACAGGTATGAACACAGACCTAGTAGCGACCTCAGCACTACGAATCACAACAGTGGTACTAACAACGACTACAGTAGTTATCATACCACACACATAAGCCGCTCTACTTGGGTAACCTACCCGAATCGGCGCCGGAACTGGAAGCCTGATTGGAACCGGGAGCGGGTCTGGAAATTTTCGATATTTGTCGCCGCGACACTTTTTTACAAGAAGTGCCCAGCACTTGGCGATCCCCACATTTGCTTGTTCGAGCATTGAAATATGATTATTGTACGCCTTAGGATTATTTATCTTTAAGTTATGCTGATCCTCCGCAAGTTCCGCAGCACGCACAACTGCATGAGTTATCCACAACTGAAGCTTCGCAGCCAAGAGCCCGCAATTGTCCTCTTTTTCACAAGCAACGGTCCCATGAGTATGGTCCTTGTAATCAGGATCGCCCTTTTTCTTTACTGGGGGCCGCTTATAATCCCATGGCCGGCATCCCTCTAGGCCCAGCGGGTCAACCGCCGATACTGGATTGCTAGAGACATATTCATATAGGGCGAGTCCCTCCGAATAACCAATCGGATCGCGTTGGCACCAAGTGCCACAGGTGGAATTATAGACGCGATTTCGCACCATGGAAAGCTGCGTTCCGCCGTCGTAGCGGTAGCCGCCAAAGAGCGTTTCCCAGTCGAAACTGCTTCCGGAGCGAGCACCGAAGCTTCCCGTTAGAAATGTTGGATTTCCGTAGCTGGAGTATGTAAATCGCTCTTGCGGGACACCCGACGTATCGACGACGGCCGTGACATTGAAGTTCGCATCCTGGAGTGCGTAGAGTCTTTCAGAGCCTCGATCACGTAGGATCAGGTCGTCGATGTATCGGCTACCCCACACGAATTGTCGGTCCGCGGTTGTCGCAGTCCCAACTCGCTCTTCGACACAACGCCAGTCATCCGTAAAGTAGGAATGGCGCGTTTCCGAGAGCGTGCCACTCGTGTAACTCTGGATGACCGTTCGGAAATTCCGTCCGTCGTACTGGTTTTGCTGGACAATTTGGCCCGTTGGCGCATCCACCAATTTGACGAGGCGGTTCCAGGCGTCATAAGTCGCGGTATAGCCTGTCGCCGGTGCTGCTGGCTTTGGAATGGTCGTCATGTTTCCGACGGCGTCGTAGGCCGGAGTCGCCCAGGTCGCTCCAACGGACGCGGCGATCGCCGTCATCTCATTCGCGGCATTCACTGTTCTTGTTTGATTGAGATTCGTCGCGCCTGCGGCTTTGGTGACGTAATTCGGCCAATTCCCGAGCGCGTCCAGCGTGAATGCCTCTTCTGTAGCTGGTGTGCCAGAAATCGTCGAACCAGATAGCGTCCCCACTTTCGTGGTGCTCAGTCGATGGAGGCCGTCGTAGGTGTAGGCCTCGTCCTTCGTGTTCGTGGCGTAAATTGACGAGTCGATGTCCTTGAAAACTCGACGGCTTGCGTAGTCGTAGCCGTAACGAAATCGATCGGCATCCGCAGTTGTTCCGGATCCCTTCCAATAGTGGTCGACCACACGACCGAATCGGTCACGCCCGGCGTAGGTACCGGCCGTGCCTTGGAAATAATCCAGCTTCAGCGAGGGCTCGGGCAGCGTCACAGATGCGAGCGTAGAACCTGCACCATTGTAGTCATACTGCGCGAAGATCGTTCCAAGAGTGTTGGTCTCTGAGATCGTGCGAACCTGATTCAGGACATCATAGGGATTCCCCGCAGGGCCAAAGTCATGATAGATAATCCGCCCGTTGGGATAGGTGATCCATTGCCGACGATACTGTTTATTGTAGACAGAACCCGCTGTGTTATTGTTGTTGACGTACTGCACTTTGGGGGTCGTGGATGTATTGACGGCACCGCTGTGCGACTGGTACGTCACCGCGATCTGATCCATCTCGTCCAGAGTGAACTGCACCTCATTGACGATCGTACCTGCCCCCGCGGCGTTCGCGTAACTGGTGAGCTTCTGGAGACGACGCAAATTGTCGTACGTTCGACCAATCGAACGGACGCTTCCGTCGACCCCCGAACCCAAGGTCGAGACGGACTGCATTGACGGAAGTCGAGTAGTCGCATACGAATACCCAATCACCGTACCGCGCTGATCCGTTCGCTGATTAAGACTCCCATCGACGTTGTAGGCCAATTTGACTTGATCGCTGCCGGACGACGTCGTATCAGAGGAGTCTGGATAGATGGAATTCGTCGTTCGATCAGCGCTGACCGCATCTTCATACAGATAGGTTGTGACCTGATTATCTGCCAGATTTCCGTCCGCATTGGGGTCCATCGCGATCAATTGCTTGAGGCGATTGGGGCCGTCATAAATCCATTTTGTGACCTGGTCCTTGGACGGATCGGTTGAGTCGCCAGTTCCGGATTCTGTCGACGCATTGAAATTGCTGAAATTGGCCGCGAGATATGTGATGCGTCCCAGTCGATCGGAAAAACGCTTATTCGTGATTCCAGCGGGATCGATCTCACTTTCGGTGAGACCCGAATCTGCGTTGTAGATCATCCGCGAAACGAGCGAGGTATTGCTTGAGGTCGTCGGTTCCGTGGACGGTCGACTCGGCTTCGACGCAGACTTCCACTGTCCCGCTCCTGCCGCCGTGTCGCCGGACCCAAAATCCGCTGATGTGGTCAACCGGCCCACCGAGTCAAACCATTGAAACACCGTCTGACGAACGTAATCGTTGTTGTTCGTCAGATTAATACCTTTTGACGAGCCAGCCAGATCGTCGTGATTGTCTTCGAAGTGATTGGCTTCAGTCGTGTTTCCGTTAGCATCGAGAGTTTCGTGGTCGAGTGTTAGAACCCCAGAATCCCCACCGCTCATCGATCCCAAAGACGGTTTCGGAATCGGGGCGTTGTAGTTAAAGGCGCCTGATGTGAATGGAGTTGATTTCAGGGCGATGACGGTTCGATGCTGGTAGGCACGCCCCGCGCCGTCGTAGGCGATTTCCGTCCCCTTGGCGTACTCGATCCCGGTGGCGACGAGTTGATCATTTCGGTCAAAGTAGTTTCTGCGAGAGAGATGATTGGTCCCAACTCCCGTCGATGCAATAATTTTAAATTTCTTCGCTTGAAAGACTCGGCCAAGGTCGTCGTAGAGCGTATCGACTTGAGTTCGACGATTGGCCGAAGTCGATGCGGCATACGCGCTGTATCCGTCACCCGTTAACACAGTGGACCAGGTCGGAGCTGCATCGAACAACGCGGCCGTCGTCGTTCTTCCAAGCCAATCGACGTCTTTGACCGGATAGGGGCCGATCGGCGTTTCCGTAGAACTGCTGACGTAGAATGGTTCGATGCCGCGCAGATCCCCTCGATACGTCCTGTAGTAATTGGCGCCCGTGTAATCCGAGCTTCCCGTGCCGAAAAACTTCCGCCCCTTCGTGACGTGCCCATCCCCCACCCCGCCTCCGTCATAGACGACCTGGCTTCTGGTGCGGAGAGTCGGATAGGCGTTGTAGCTGTCCGTCATATCGTGGCTGTTTGCGGATGAATCACCGCTCACGCCGGTATTGACTTGCGTGACACGATCCAGAGCGTCGTAGACAAGTTGCGTAACCTGCTCGACGCGATTGCTAGAGGTTGAGCCCTTGATCACGTCAATGCCATACTGCAATCGCCCCAGTGAGTCGTACTGGACAATGCTCCGGTAGAAATCGGAACCCAACGTCCCGCTGCCTGAGGGCGGAATCGTCGCGTAGCTGTCGACCGAGGAAAGTCGACCGACCGCGTCATACGTTGTACGACTCCAGTTGACGTAGTCGCTCTGGGTGGGAGCTGTCGAAAACCCAGTCGGAACCCCAGACGACGTGGAAATTGTCGAAAATGGAATTCTCAGTCGACACCGATCTGTCACCTGACCGCCAGCATTATATTGTGTCACACGGATCGGAAGATCACATTTACTGGATGTACTGTTCCAGTACGGGAACTGAATCGTTTGAGAATTCGAATAGGCTGCGAAGTGTGTCGCTCCACTGACATCCGTGATTTGTGTCGACCGCCCCTGCGCGTCGTAGTACCGCTTTTGGGTCAGGGCCAGCGGAGGCGGCAACGAACCACTCCGTGTTGGCATGTTCGCATCCGCGCCTCCGAACGTGACGGGATCCCAGTTTCCCGCAGATCCGCTCGTGATCTCACTTCCGGGGCTTGCCGGATTTACGTCGATCGCGGAATACGCCAATCGGCCCGTCTTCGGGTTGTAACTGTAGTAGTCGATATAGCCTTCACCGTCCTGGGTCCATCGCAAGCGGCCAAGATTGTCGAAATAGTCGCTCGTCGTTGTGGCGACACCCGAGCCATTTTGTGACGTCGAGACCGTGGGCCAGGTCGTCGTCCGCGTCTTCATCTGTTGATGTGCGGTATCGTAAAACGTGTAGCTATAAGCCCGCAGCTTTCCACTGGATCGGGAAGTTGTCTGGGTCGGGTAGGCGTAGCTGGCAGTGATCAGATAAGGATTGGTCGCGTCACCATAGTCCTTGGCCGCAACATAATATCGGGTCCCTGCCGATCCATTCTGCACGAAGGAATCGGTGCGTTGGAAATTCGAATTGTATGAGTGAGTGCTAATCAGTCCGGAATTCGAATTGAGCGTACTGGTATCATTCGCCCAACTGGTGCCATCGTACGGATGCAGGAACGTTCTCAGGTTGGCCGCAGTTGTGATCCCCGTGTGCGCGCTGGGATATCGATGCGCGCCCGTCAAGTACGAGGAACTGGTGGAGCTGTCCGTCATGGTCCAGGATTCACACCAGTACTTCGGTGAGCTGATGGGATTCTGAATGAATGCCTTCCGCAGTAGTCGGCCAGTGAACTCAAGTCCGTAAACAGTACGTGAAATCGCGACGCCATTAGAATCTTGTGTGTCTTCAATGACGATGTGATTCACGCCATTCGCGCCACCCTGGCTGACCCGAGAGGTATAAAAGTATTTCTTCGTCAACGAACCGGTGGAATTGCAAGATCCGCAACCGCGAGTGGTTTCGCTCGCAACGCAATTGTATTCATTGGATTCGCCGCCTCCGTAGGTGGCGTTCAGGTCTTCACCAGCTGCAAAGGGGGTGTTGATAGAAGATGTGGACACACTGCTGCTGTAGTACGTGAAGCTTCGATCGGCGAACGAATTGACCTTGGGTGTCCCTGAGAGATCCGACAGCGTCATGACGCCTTCTGGCGCGCTGAGCGACAGAGTCGACATCATCCGTTGGATGTCGGCATGTTCGGGCAAATCAAAGGGGTCAGGACTCAATGTTGGTGTTTTGGTCGTCGATTTCTGGAAAGTGGATTCTCTGTCGACCTGGATTTTTGAGTGTCGAGGCCAAGCCCAGTCGTGCAGCGGTCTATTTGATCCATTCGAGTGATCTGTGTGGGTTGACTTTCTGAGCGGATTTGCGGATGGCAGAAAGTTCTTGCTCCGCAAAAGGCTCGTTGACTCGATTGACGCAATTGGGGGACCGGGGGATTGGCCACGCCGACAGCAATGGCGGACCGGGGTCAGTCGGTTGCGTCCATCGCCAAAGTGCCCCCCCATCTCGAGTCTTCCGCTTGCTTAACAAGCCCGGCTCGAACGGCATTGCGCTCGACGTAACGGCAAACAGCCAGAAAATGCGCATCATCCTGAATTGGAAAGCTTTTAAATCGTGCCTGGTAAACATGCCCTTCACCCGAGGTGTGGTAATGAGCCCGGTAACGCATCGTGTGCGTCGCGGTGATCCAGCGCATGACCCGACTTAGCTCACCATCAGCGTTCGGGCGCAAGGCAAGATGCCAATGATTGGGCATTAGCTGGAAGCAAAAGAGTGTCACATCATAAAAAGCTAACCCTTCCGCAAGAACTCGCTCAAATGCGGCAATGTCCTCGGGCTTATGGAAAATCTCCTGCCGTCCATTGCCTCGGTTCAAGGTATGGTACAATCCGCCGGCTTCATCGGCTCGTGGTGGTTGTGTCATGCAGGACAAGATCACATCCCGCCTAACAGGATTCAATGAGTCCTGACCCCTTTGATTTTCCTGATTTGCCCGACCTTTTTCAGCGTGACCGATGGAGGATTGTAGGGTATGCTAGATTGTCGAACTGCGGTAGGCTCCTGATGTGATTTGGCGATCGAATTCCTTTTGCGTATCAAAACGATGCCCGCATACACCACCATTTCATGGGAATTCGCGAAACGTGACCGCGAAGGGCTCGTCTCTCGGTTTTACGCAGCGTTGATTGACGAAAGTATCTCATTTGATGGAGTCTTTCCTTGGGGCTGCGATGAAAAGATGCCATTCGAAGAAATTGTTTCCTGGAATCAAATGAAACTCGACGGTGATTTCACCATCGGATTCACACAGGACGTATCGCACGATTATCGCCAAATCTTGATGCGAGTAATGCCATTTTCTGAGTGCCGCATTTTCCTTGTGAATTCAAAAGCCAACATTGAATTCAACTGTATTGTTCCCGAAGACGAGATTACAGTTGAGAATTGCGAACCATTATTGAAGGGGTGTCTTCGGACTTGGTTCCACCTTCCGGTATTGGCAATCGAGACGTATGGCGAAATCGGTGCCAATGTCGGCTCCAAGAGAATCAGTTCCGGGCAACCGCCATCTGCTTCGCTGTTTGCGATAGTCGATCGTGAATGTCATACATATGAAAGTGACCCAGAATTCGATCAAACACTTTTGGGGAGAGGATGTCTCTTAAGGCGAAAGGGTTCATCGATAGGCGATCACTAATTGTGAGCGTGCCGAAAGACGAACATTTTTTTGGCAACAACAGGCTGACGAAAGCGGTAATGAGATTGGATCTCTGTGATTGCAGCCGTACGATCCGGTTGCAGAAAATCAAGTCTTTATGCCTTTTTTGAAGTACTGCTTGAACTGAGATGGTGGAACCCGCTGGTCGAACGCAAACGTCAATATGTCGATGGGACGCTGCACTTTACTAAACACGAGCGAAGTGCGTTGATAGCTCAAAGCCGAGGTGACAGGATCCAAACTCTTACTTTGGCGATGTCAGACGCGAGCGTACTTCGATCACGCGCATTTTCGGCGAAACGGCCCTAGATGGGTGACGAAAAGGTGTCAGGAACCAATATCCATTAATGGTTCCTGACACCTTTTGCAGTCCTTCCTTTAGGCTTTACTCTCTCCGGTTAAAATCTGGGCATGGAGAACTCCATGCCTCGCCAAATTCTTCGCGTGCATGTGAGTAATGACGCCGGTTCATGAAGCTAACTCGTTCTAGTTGCATATCCAAAAGAGGCCGCAAATCTCCATCTAGGATCTTTGTCGAGCCGTAAAACCACACTGCTTTCAGCTCCGACAATGCACAAAGTGGCTGCAGGGACGCAATACCGCCGCAATCTGGAAGGCCGAGCCTCCGTAATTTATGTAGCTTGGATATTTCTCCTATCGACTTAATTAGCCGGCATCTGTTGATAACCAGCTCCTCGAGTTCTGTTAAGGCTTCAAGACCACGCAAGGATGTCAGACGTTTTAAATTACCTAAACGCAGGTAATATAGAGACTTTAGGGTGCGCAATCCTTCAATATTCTCAACTGAAGCGCTCAAGAGATCTAAGCTTTTAAGTTTTGTCAACTGCCCCAATTTTAACGCATCTTTTCCTGTATAATTGTCCAGAAACAATTTCTTCAATGAAACGCAATCAAAAAGCGAAGACGCTTTTTCTCGCCATTCCAATGAACATGTCTCAAGTTCTGGAAATTCCGAAAACCTGATTTCCGACTTACAGTATGTTAAAACTCCAAGTTTCTTTAACGAGTGCAATACGTGAATGGGCTCTACTGATTCAATCCTCATATCAAGAATGCTAAACGCCAGTAACTGGGGTAGTCGCGATAAAAACGCAAGATCTGACCCACACCACCCATTTCCATGATTCAATTCCAGTTCAGCAATATTTGCATTAACAAGTTCACCAAGCATAGTTGGAGACCACATAGACGTGATCGCCGCTTTCACGCCATAAACCCCATCACTAAACTCGATTGTACCCATTCTGCCCTCTCGCTATTGTAGTAGTAAATCAGGGAAGTGGAAAAGGTGTCAGGAACCGTTTATGGTCAAATCACGGTAGATTTCGACTACAGGGCATTTCATAACTGCCTCATTGTAATGAGAGCGCTGGCGAGATGAATCCAACCGGCAAATCGGTCCAATGTGGTTTCGTATCGAATCACGGTGCGGCGAAAATTGTGAAACCAACTATGGGTTCGCTCCACGACATACCGATGGCGGTATCGCCGACACGCGCGACCGTCTTGCGTCGGAGGCTTCTTACGACTCTTGCGATGAGGACACACCAATTCGATCCCGCGTTCCTCGCTCAATCGCTGGCGCAAGGGATCGCTGTCGGCGGCTCGATCATGAATCAGATGTTCAGGAACCTTATTGGGAATCTGCAATCGATCGAGGGTGGGTTCGATCAACTTGACCTCGTCGTGATTTGCTGCGGTCACATGGATGGCAAGGGGTATCCCCCGCGAGTCCACGATGTCAACGACCTTGGTACCTTTGCCACACTTGGTATTGCCGACTCCGTCGCCCCCTTTTTCGCCCGTGCGAACCAAGCGTCCGCCGCAGCTTCCGTCCAATCGATGTCATCGCGTTTATCGAGTTCGCTCAGGAGCTCGAACCAGAGTCCATCGAAAATCCCCATTCGTGTCCATTCGTCGAATCGCCGCCAGCAGGTGCTGGGCGAGGGAAAGCTTTTGGTAACCTTGACCATTGGCAGCCTGTAATAAGTACATACGAACTTCCTTCCAGGCAGGCTCGCGAACTGTGAAACGGTCGTCCGCCGTGCGGATGGTCCGCAGGTTCCGGAAAGAAATGAGAAATGCGATCCCATTGTGCGTCCGAGAGATACGTGTAACCAGTCAACTCGATCTTCCGTGTGTCAGCCATGGGCGAAATTCCTTTCGCTCAGACTGGTACGCAGTTTCCTTGCCAATCGCTGTTATGAAATGTGCTCTAGTAAATTCAAGCTTGTCTGAGGCAGCTCTTGCGACGGTTCGGGCTTCAAATGAACCTCTTGCGATCTGGCTGACACACGGTCTCTGGGACCCAGGAACCATCGATCTACAATAGGTGTGCGAGCATTCGTTTCAACTCTAACACAACCGACAATTCAAGACCGTTGCTAGATACTAGAAACCGTTTTCAATTTCGCAGCTCTTTTTCGATCTGTGTCGCCGCACGCTTGGGCCTTTGATTTCAGAACAAGTCTGATCCTCGCATTTACCCTGTGTTCCCTGTGATCTCATGCATCGGATCGACTTCGCTTTACCGCACCAACAATCAGTCCGCCGACTATGAACATTACTCCGCAATAACAAATCCATAGGCCACAGGTAGCAAGAACCAACCGATCTCGACAACTCGATACTCCACCCCCGAGAGCCCCCCAAATACCTCCCGAAGAAGCTATTACGGCTCCGATTTCGGCCATGCTCATATTTAATGGCCGATTCAGCATACACATACATACGTGTATCCAATATGTCGCAGTCAGCACAACAAATACATAAGCGATCCACGATGCGCCATCTCCGACGAACAACGATGAAATGGTAATCGAAGCAGTACAGAGCACACAAAGCACAATGGCGCGAAAGGTGAGGTTTAGAAGCGCAGGAGGCACAATCAACAGCACAAAGAGCGCGCTCATGCTTAATATGTTTATATTCGTTAAACATGCAGTAGCAGTCGCATGTGTTATCACGAGCCAAACCAACACACTAGTCAGAAGGACGGCTCTACTAGCCGTAGTGTTTGCGGTAATTACCACAATTAACATTCCGCAGATTGTCTTGTTTCTAGTCAGTGCGACCTGAGTCGCATTCTTTTTTGCGCAATTGCAATATACTTGTGCCTCCTCACCAAAAACTGTGGGTGAGTTCTGGTTCTGGCAGCTTTCCAAGTTGATGATACAAAGCGATCTCGATCGCTTCATAGACTCGGAAGCCATAAGCTTTTTTAGTAGTCAGTTTCGCCTTATTGTTGAATCCCTCTACGACACCTGTGGAAATCGCTCCTCGCGCTCGGAACCAGTTCAGAATTAGGTTGCGATGGTTTCGCAGCATGCGAGCGACCCGCTTCATCGATTCCAGGCGAGACCGCATCGTTCGAACGCACCATTCGTCGAGAAACTTCCCAGCCCACCCTGCCGAAGCGTATTCCCAGAACCGCTGAAACTCCTCTCTCAACAAGTGCGATCTCACCGAACGCAAATTGTATTTCATCAGTTCCGCCAGCTTCACGACTTGCTTTGGAGGGAGATTCGCAGGGCGTTTCAACAGGCACCAACGTGAATGTTTCAGAACGGGCTCGTATCCATCGCGTTTCAATTGCCGGGCTTCGTTCGCTCGCACTTCATCCAGGGCCTTGTTGAAGTGCACCATCAGATGAAACCGATCCAGCACATGCACCGCATTGTTGGCCTGTTCAGCGATCACTTTCAGGTACGGTTTCCACATGTCACTGCACACAAATTGAATGCCCTGCCTCACATCGTCCGGCAAAATCCGGAATAACTTCGTCAAGCTGACTTCCGTTCGCTCGCGTCCAATCCACAACAGACGTTTGCAGCCTTCGCCACAGAGTCAAAAGGTGTCAGGAACCAAACCGAGGATAAGGCACCTGACACCTTTTGTATTCCCCCGCTCTGCGGCTCTCAAGTGGTCTTGCCGAGGGTTTTCTATTGCGATGTTTTCTTAATGAGTCCCGCAGCCGAAAGTTTTGCCACACCATTGACAACGAGCGCAAGGCCTATAAATGGAGACATTAAATATGGCCCCCAGAATATATATGGACAACGCATCAATTCGCCAATCAACATGAGGGTCGCATTTAATGGATAGAAGTATCCAGCGTTGGGATTCACAAGCATTGCAGCGTACAAAGTGCTCTCGTATAAGACGTACGCCCCCAAACACACACGCGACATCCCAGATCGGCAGCAGAATGCTTGCCTATGATTATCAATCCCTGAAGATTCATTCACATTAAGTACACTTACGTTAAAACGATGTAAGATTGCGTACACAGGTGCACATTGATTTCTTGACCTTAATCACGAAAGCGTTCGATAATAGTGAAGAAACGACAACAAATGTAATGACGGCATTTGTTTGTCGCATGCGCACCGGATTATAGATTGATATTGTGTTCTTGTCAAATAACATCGACAATAGTGGTGGGGTAATCGATCGTTAGATGTCGGAAATATCAGCGCGCAAATTGTCCAATCTGAATTCATCGCGGCCATGGAACTCTCATTATCTTTTGGGGCTTCTTATATTACTACAGTTGTGCTTTGCCTCTTGGGTGGATCGTGGCCGCGTGCACGATAATAGCAGAGTTGTGCAGAGCGTTGATGCCGTCGAGGCCAGACTGACCACTTCAGAACATTTCGTTGCTCAGGCAGGTTAATGAGCAAAAGTCGTTCGATGAAGTGCCAAATCTCTGGCACAGTCAAGGGAATCAGGCGGACCTCTTTTTGGGGGAAGCCAACTTATGAACTTTCGCCCGTACAACCGTCAGTGCTGCTGGCCTGCTGGTGGATTCAGCACCAGTTGTAGTGAGAGCCAGGTTTGTAATGAGGACTTGTGTTCCTGGAGCGGAGAGTAAAAAGGTGTCAGGAACCAAATCGCGAATAAGTTGCCTGACACCTTTTGCATTCCCTCCCAGGGTAAGTACATTGACCTTGCCCCAGACGGCAAGATTGTTTCGTTCGGATGCCAATAGATGGTGAGGAGAAATATGGATGGTATTGCTCGTATTACAAGAATTGTGGCCTTGTTGGATATCTGGGTAGATGGGCAACTGTTTCCATTCCCTAAAATGAAGGTGAAAGTTGTCGAGGAATCGGAGGGCAGCTATTTATCCTTAATGAACGTGCATCGACGAGATAGGTTTTCAGGCGAAACTGATTATCTTTCGGGGTTCTCCAATACGATTGACGGGGCGGTTGCCGACTTGTTAACAAGTTTTGTTTCAGGCGTTCGTGAACATATGCCGGATGGAGGCTTGACCGAAAATGATTTTGAATGGTCCGCCCCTGAAGACTTTTAGAGGCAGTTTCAAAGCCTGGAAATCGATAGTTATTTTCAAGCAAATGCAGGAGTTTAGTCACCCCCTTGGCGATCTGCGACGTTTGCAGGGCACGGTTTCTTTAAGCTGTTATTCTGGGCATCGAGAGGTGGAAAAGGTGTCAGGAACCGTTTATGGTCAAATCACGGAAGATTTCGACTAGGCTTTGCCTGATTTCGCTTTCGTAAGATTCGCCGAGTTGATGTCGATGAAAGCTCATTGTCGTATTTTTGTGGTGCTCGCTCGTGATGCCGAGGTCGGGGTTATCTTGCGTCGGGGCCATCAAAATGAGTTCAGATCATCAGGTGGGACACTCGACAGGATACGTTCGAGGAAGGGGCATGGTTTCACGGGCGGATCGACGAGCACGCATGTGACGTTTCTCCGGATGGACAATTGTTCGTTTATTTTGCAGCCAAACATGGTCGCGATGATGAATACGACCATGCTTGAACGGCGGTTAGCGGCCTGTTGAAGTAAGGGGGACAGGCACCTTGGCATTCACGATGTCATGGCGTTTTTGAGTGTGGTCGGAGCCAGTCCCCGTTACTTCAACAGGCTGTCAGTCGACCACCATGGCTTTACGCATTGACTCTTTAGCCAAGCCCGTACGGTGCATGGCCTGGCGGTGGCCGCTTTTCCGGCAATTCGGAACTGAACCTTCTCTCACGATATCCCCTGGAGCCGCATTCGGGACATCGACCGCCGCGGCAGCTCGTGGTCCATCA
Organism: Schlesneria paludicola DSM 18645; assembly: GCF_000255655.1. Classification (NCBI taxonomy): domain Bacteria; kingdom Pseudomonadati; phylum Planctomycetota; class Planctomycetia; order Planctomycetales; family Planctomycetaceae; genus Schlesneria; species Schlesneria paludicola. The sequence continues at coordinate 3,073,192 of NZ_JH636434.1, forward strand.
ACATGACTGGAGCAAATTTCCATACGAATCCAAAAGCGAGATCGAAGGGGCCGACTGGTATGGTCGAGATCAATCGCATCGAATCGTTTATGCGCACGATGGAAAACTATTCCGCAGGGTGAATTCGACGGACGAAGTGCTGATCGATCTCAATGATCGACAGCCGAACCCGCTGCCAGCTCCCGCTTGGGCTCAGCAATTTCCTCGTTAAATGGCTCTCCAGAAATTTGCGCCATGGAAAATGTGCCTGAATCTTTTCCCTGGTCCGCCGGGAACCGGCTCATTTCTCGGCGGTTGACAGGCCGTTGAAGCGAGGGGGACAGGCACCTCGGCATTCACGATTTCATGGCGTTTTTGAGTCTGGTCGGAGCCAGTCCCCGTTACTTCAGCAGGCGGTTAAGAGCCTGCTGAAACAGAACAATGGAACCGTCGCCTTTTCATAGTCGGAACACTCCATCGGGGTCCGGGGCAAATGGAATCACTTCCACTACCGCGGCCCAGGGAAGTTCGCCGTAGATGTGCGGAAACAATTCTGTTCCGCCTTCGAGATTCTCATCCACAACGCGCGCGGCCAGAGCCGAAGAGTCCACCTTCAATAACACTAAATTTGACTTTCCGCGAAAGATGCGGTTAGCAACGCCGGCGACCTGCGTCACGTACGAGCAGTGGATGAATCCATCCTTCTCATACTCGGTGGGCGTGTAAATCCCCACGGCTTTCGCATCAGTCGCCTGCTTCTGAGTCGTGATGTGATACAGGATTGGCATTTCAATTCACCTTGACTCGGAACGTAACTGTTCACAGATCGGGGACGGGCTCCGGGTTACCCGTTCACAGCCCGAAGAGAGGGGTGCAGGCACATTTTCCCGGTTCAATGGGAATCCACAGTAAATCGACGAAGGTATGCCTTCCTTCTACCGCGGGAAAATGAGCCAGTCCCCGGGCTGTGAACGGTTACGCTCGATTGTCGTATTTTCTGACCAGACTTTACTCGGCTCGATCTTGCACGGTTTCACTCAACGGGGCGTCGGATTCGTCGAGGGTGAGTTTTCGGCCTTTGCCGACGAGGGTTCCGAACACGTAGTAGAGGCCGGGGATGAGAATGACTCCGAGTGTGGTGCCCAGCAGCATTCCCCCCACTGCCGTCGTGCCGATGGTGCGATTCCCAATGGCGCCCGGACCTGTCGCGCGGACCAGGGGAATCAGGCCGACGATGAAGGCGAACGACGTCATCAGGATCGGACGGAACCGCAAACGGGCGCCGGCGATCGCAGCGTCTTTGACGCTCTCGCCTTCGTTGCGTCGCTGCACGGCGAACTCGACGATCAGAATGGCGTTTTTGCCCAGCAGGCCGACCAGCATCACGAGTCCAATCTGGGCATAGACATCGTTTGAAAGGTCCATCATGCGCAGAAAGAGAAATGACCCAAAGATGCCGACGGGTAATGAAAAGATCACGGCCAAAGGCAGGATGAAGCTCTCGTATTGTCCAGCCAGAACCAGGTAGACGAAGACGACGACGATCAAAAAGATGTAAATTGCCAGATTGCCCTTGGATTCTTCGTCATAGGACAAGCCTTCCCAGCCGAGGTCGAAGCCTTGGGGCAGCGTTCGCTCTGCCACCTCTTTGATGGCTCGAATCGCTTCGCCGCTGCTGAAGCCAGAGGCGGGTGCACATTGAATCGCAGCCGAGGGGTACAGGTTGTAGCGGCTGATCTCGTTCATACCCTGGGTCGGCTGAAGCTGCATGAACGACGAATAGGGAACCATCTCGCCGTCTTCATTCTTGACGAACAAATCCTGGAAGTCGGACGGGTAACGTCGAAACTCGGGCTTAGCTTGAACAAAGACCTTATAGAATTGGCCAAAGCGGACGAAGCCTTGTTCCCAGGTACTTCCAATCACGATCGACAGGTTGTCCATCGCTTTGCCGATCGAAACCCCTTTTTGCATCGCGGCGTCATTATCAATGATCAGCTCATACTGCGGATAATTGCTGGCGAAGAACGTGAACAGGCCTTTCACCTCGTTTCGTTTCTGCAGCTCGCTCATGAACTTCGCCGTCACTTCTCCGAGTCGCTGATATTCTCCCGTGTTCGTCTGGTCGAGCACACGGACCGAGACGCCCCCGGCCGCTCCGAACCCGGGTACCGCAGGCGGCTCGTAGAATTCCAGTTTGACGTCTGCGATTTTGGTCGATTCGCGTTCGAGTTGCTCGATGATTTGTTTCGCCGTCAATTTGCGTTGAGACCACGGTTTCAGATTGATCAGGCATGTGCCTGCATTCGAGCCTCGGCCTTCTGTCAGCACTTCATAACCTGCCAACGACGAGACCGAGATCACGCTATCGATGGACTTGGCGAGCTCTTTCAGTTCGTGGGCTTTTGAATTGGTGAATTCCAGCGTCGAGCCGGGAGGCGTTTGAATGATTCCATAGATCATTCCCTGATCCTCGATCGGGATGAATCCGCTCGGCAGACGTGTATTCACGAGATAGATGCCCACCCCAAAACTCGTGATCAAGATCATGGTCAGCATGCGTCGCGTGACAATCTGCGAGAGCAGTGCGGCGTATCGACCAGTGATCTTCTCCAACGCGATATTGAACAAATGTAAGAGCCGCCCCAATGGTCCACGTTTTTCAACGTTCTTGTGTGGTTTCAAAATCATGGAACAGAGGACCGGAGTGAGCGTCAGCGCCACGACTCCAGAGAGCACAATCGACGTCGCCATCGTGATCCCGAACTGCCGGTAGAAGGTTCCCACCGGTCCTGTCATGAACGTCACTGGTATGAAAACCGCCGTCATGACGAGCGTAATAGCAATGATCGCGCCACTGATTTCGGTCACGACTTCTCGAGTGGCCAGATAGGGCGTCAGGCCCTTTTCATGCATCTTCGCGTGAACGGCTTCGACAACGACAATCGCGTCGTCAACAACCACCCCGATCGCCAGAATCAGGGCAAAGAGTGTGATCAGGTTAATCGAGAGGCCAAACAATTGCAGGAAGAAGAAGGTTCCGATCAACGACACCGGAACGGCGAGTGTGGGAATCAGGGTGGATCGCCAGTCTCCAAGGAAAATGAAGACCACCAGCGAGACCAGCAGGAACGCCTCAAACAGCGTATGCAGCACCTGTTCGATCGATGCGTCCAGGAAGCTCGAGACGTCATAGCTGATCTCAAATGTCATCCCAGGCGGGAACGATGCCTTTTTGATTTTCTCGAGCTTTTTCTTGACGTTTTCGATGACGACGGACGCATTCGTGTCAGGCAATTGCTTCAGCACGATCGCGGCCGAGGGATGGCCGTCGATATCTGAATAGATGTCGTAGTACGACGGCCCCAGTTCAATGTCCGCCACATCTCTCAGGCGCAGCACTTCTCCCTTGGGATTCGCACGGATGATGATATCTTCGTACTGATCTGGCTTGTTGTACCGCCCGACCCAGGTCAAGACATACTCGATCGATTGCGAGGTCTTCCCGGTTGCCTGGCCAAGCCTTCCAGGCGAGCCGATCATACTTTGCTGCGCCAGCGTCTGCATAATTTCTTCGGCCGAGACGTCGTACGCACGCATTCGGTCGAGGTCCAGCCAAACCCGCATGGCATATTGGCGATTGCCCAGGATACGAGCACTGCCGACACCTTGAACGCGTTTGATCTCGGGTAACAAGTTCGCGTAGGTGTAGTTGTAGATGAAGTTTTGCGTGTGCTGCTTGTTCGTACTGTTCACGTTCACATACATCAACATGCTTTTCATCGCCTGCATGACGATGATGCCTTCGCGTTCGACGATGGGCGGAAGATTATTCCGGACCGTCAGCACTCGATTCTGAACGTTCACGACCGCGGCGTTGGTATCCGTCCCAGGTTCAAAGACGACTGTGATCGTTCCTTCGCCGGCGCTGGTCGCATCGGAAATCATGTACCGCATGTTCGGTACGCCGTTAATCGATTGCTCCAGAATCACCAGCACGGAATCGACCAAAACCAGCGCACTTGCACCAGGATAAGAGACGGTCACGACGACGCTTGTGGGGGCGACCGAAGGGAACTGCGCAATCGGCAGTGTCTGAATGGAAAGCCCCCCAAGGAACAGGATGATGATCGAAATCACGATCGCCAGTGTGGGTCGATGGAGGAATTGCACGAACATGATTTCAGAGTGACTCGATTTCGTTTTCGGAATACCGCACAGAATGATCGAAGGTTACTCGGCGTGATATTTCAAGTTTTCATAGACCTGCGCCACACTGCGGGTTTCGTATTGAATTTTGACACCATCATGAACCTGCTGAACCCCCTCGAGAACAATCTTGTCGTCGACCTCGATTCCCGATTTGACAATAAAGATGTCGTCCAACTCGTGACTGATTTCGAGTTCGCGCTGACGCGCGATGTCGTCCTTGTCGACGACATACACGAAGCGTTTGTCGAGAATCAGAAAGGTTGACTTCTGGGGAATGACCATGGCATCTTTCTGCACATGGGTGAGGAACACGTTTCCGGTTTGGCCATGACGCAACAAGCGATCGGGATTGGGGAAATCGGCGCGGAACGAGATATTCCCAGTCCTGTTATTGAAGTCTGCTTCAATCGCCCCGATCGTGCCTTCCTGGGAAAACTTCTTTCCATTCGCCAGGACGAGATCGATTTTCATCTCTGGCCCGTGCTGGTCTTTGTCGGCCATAAATTCCAGATAGCGTGCTTCGGGCACGTTGAAATAGACCCACATCAGGCTGTTATCTGACAGGGTCGTTAACGTACTGCTCTCTTCGAGCAGGCTTCCTTCCTGATGCTGCAGTCGGTCAATGATCCCATCGAAGGGGGCCTTGATCGTCGCGAAATTCAGTTCCGCCGCCGCCAATTCCGTCTTGGCTTTGGCACGCAGTAGCTTGGCTTTTTCTAGCGACACTTCATTCGTGGAGACGACTTTCTCCGTCGAGAGTTTCTGCGAAAAGTCGAACTCCATCTGTGCAATCGCTTGTTCGGCCAATTCGGCGTCATACTTGGCCTTATAGATAATGGGGATGACTTTGAAGAGCTCGTCACCTTTTTTGACCTCTTGCCCCTCTTTGACCGAGATCGCATCAAGGTAGCCGCGTTCAAGAGCTTTGACCTCAATATGTCGCCTTGAGTGAATTTGACAGACATACCGCTGGTTTAAGGTGATGGACCTCACTTCAGGCTTGGTCACCACAATCGTGTGTGTCTCGATCGCGGGCTCGGCATTTTGAGCATCGCAGCCAAGCACGAACAACGGGCACAGAATCAAGAGGAGCGTGGCGACATCGCCGCGTGGCCGTTCGTGAAACAATGGCAGAAATCCTGGATTGGGTTTCACCAGAACAGTCCTCTCACACGCACGAGTCTTAGAAGTCTGTTGAAGTAATGGGGACCAGCCACGATCCGATTCAACAACGCCATGACATCGAGAATGCCAAGGTGCCTATCCCCCTGACTTCAACACAAATGGCGACCAAACAATCCAGACAAGCCGACGTCGGCAAGTCTGAATTGATGACTCACGAATATCAAGCGTCTGCGCATTCCAACGATTTTCTCAGGAATCAAACTTGTGACAGAACAACCAAGCAGCCGTTACAAGGTCAAAGACTGAACCCACAGACTTTGTTTCGGATCGTCATTCAATCGCGACGAGTCCAAACGAAGCCGCCAGACGGTGTAACCGCTCACAGCCCGAAGCGCGGGGGACAGGCACCTTGGCGGTCAAGATGTCATGGCGTTGTTGAATCGGATCGGAGCCAGTCCCCGTTACTTCAACAGGCTGTTAGCCGTCCCTATCTGGTTGGATTGCGAACGGTACTCCGTGAACCGCTACGATCCAGAATCCGTTGAGAGGTCACGGGCTGAGGCCGCAGGCTTTGTTTTGATCGACATTCAATTGCAACGAGTCTCAACGAAGTCGCCACAGGGTGTCGTCATTTACAACTCAACGAGCGGGGGGCACGAAGAGAGGGGGACAGGCACAATTTCCCGGTCAACGGAGTTCACAGTGCATCGCTCTGGTTAGCAGTCTGTTGAAGTAAGGGGGACAGGCACCTTGGCGTTGACGATGTCATGGCGTTTTTTAAGCTGGCCGGAGCCAGTCCCCGTTACTTCAACAGACTGTTAGCCTTCCCTTTGACGCGGGAAAATGAGCCAGTCCCCCGCGTGTGAACGGTTACTCACACGGTTCCTTGAGCAACTTCCAGTGGAGATCTGTCATGCGAACGATTGCGATGATTGCGACGTCGATGTTGCTGCTGATGGGGTGCGACGCCAAAAACAATAAATCCATTCCCCGGCCGTTGGCGAAGAAGGCGACGTTTGAACTCTACGTGGTGTCGGCGACCGGCGGCGCGAATACGAAAACGGACACGGATCCTCAAACAGGGACGACAATCTACCTGACCACACCCGCCGTGATTACTTCGTCGGACGTCGAATCGGTTTCCCTTTCAGCAGATATGCCGGATCAAAAGAGACTCAACGTGAACCTGACACCGAATGGTGCGAGCAAACTTTCCGCCGCAACGGCCACCCCCAATGGAATGAGGCTCGCAATCGCCGTCAACGATAAGATCGTGAGCGCGCCCGCCATTCGCGCGACGTTGTCGAACAGCGTCAGCATTTCTGGTGACAAGTTAGAAGTGACCTTGGACGCGCTGACCAAAGAGTAGCGTCAGGAAATCGACACTGCGGACATCGCCCGATTGTAACCGTCCACAGACCGGGGACTGGCTCATTTTCCCGCGGTAAAGAGCAGGCTTCCCCTAGTTGATGCACTGTGGATTCCATTTGAACCGGGAAAATGTGCCTGTCCCCCCGCTCTTCGGACTGTGAACGGCTAAGCCCGACGAGTCTTCTAATCATTTGGAAGATTGGACCAACTTGGTGCTGACTCAATCAACGGAGGTTGTAAGATCGTCAATGTGTGCGGGCGCGAGGGACGCAGACGGACAATTGGACCGTGCTCCAAGTGGCATCTGACCGTGCTCAGTGAATCAGCCGCCTGTTGAAGTAAGCGGGGCATGCACCCTGGCATTCACGATAGTCATCGCGTTTTTGAGTCTGGCCGGAGCCAGTCCCCGTGACTTCAACAGGCTGTTAGACACGCACAGTAGACAATCAAACATGCTGCGAAGGGATATTCGAATGGCCGCTTTCAACGCCGGCTGCATCGATGCACGATCGACATCCGATCGCCTCTCAATGTTGGGTGTACAAAAGTCTGCGGTTGCATTTACGGTTGAAAGCAACTCCGAAGCAGGCCCTCAAGGGAGGGATCACGGAAGATGCTCAAGTCGATCAAGGTGCTCAACGGCATCTCAGTCCACGAGCACACGTAAATCCTTGTGGCACAGAGGAAATCGCAACAGGTCGATCAAGATGCTCAAGGTATTCCCGATTTCTTAGGGGGTGGGCTTCAACAAATTTGACATCTTGCGAAAAAAGCCAGATGAACGCCGCCCGATGCGGTTCAGGTTCTGTCAGTGCAATGTCAGTACAACCGGCGTCGAGGGCGAACGCATCAACCCGGCTGCATCTTGTTCTCATTGCAGTTTCTGGATACGCTGGTAGCGCAAACGTTCCGGATTTTCAGAAAACAAGCGTGAAAATCGAGGACATTTACGTGGAACCCGTGAATGTCGAGGGCTCGAATTCCTCAACGCGGAAACGTTGCAACTCCAAGCAACGTCGAATGTGAATCCGTGTGAACGCATGATTCGCAACAGATTGAGCCCTTGCCGCCTTCTATCCCGATTCACCCGGAGAGCTGTTATGTCGAAAAACGTCTCGAAGCTTCATCGGCGCCAGTTTTTGCAAGCGTCAGTCTCGGCAGGGGCTGCAGCATTTGCTGCACCGATGATTATCCCGAGCTCCGCCTTGGGCCTGGATGGCAACGTGCCGCCGAGCGAACGCGTGATCATCGCCGGGATCGGGATTGGTAACCGCGGGACATACGACCTGGGTTGCTTCCTGGAGCAGAAAGACGTTCAGTTTGCCGCGGTCTGCGACGTGAAAGAAAAGCGCCGGACCGCTGTGAAGAAGATCGCCGACGAAAAGTACGGCAACACGAACTGCGAAATGTATCGCGACTTCCGCGAGGTGCTCGATCGCAAAGACATCGATGCCGTCCTGATTGCGACCGGTCCCAACTGGCACTGTACCGCCGCGATGTACGCCGCCAAAGCCGGCAAGGATATGTACTGTGAAAAGCCTTGTACGAAGAACATCGCTCAAAGCCTGATTCTGAAAGACACGATCAAGCGAACGGGCCGCGTCTTCCAGGCGGGGACTCAACGCCGAAACCTGCCACACTTCGCGTTCGCCTGCGAGCTCGCTCGTACCGGCAAGCTTGGCAAAATGAAAAAGGTCTACGCGCACCCAGCCGGGATGCAGGCGATGACCAGTGGCTGGCTCGTTCCCGAAACCGAACCTGAACAAGAAGTCGTCGACTGGAACATGTATCTGGGCCCCGCAGCCTGGCGGCCGTTCAACGCGAAGCTGCTGGATGGTTTCAACTTTGAAAAAGGTGGCGGACTGGTCGGCGGTGGCGTGCTGGAATGGGGTTCTCACTGCGTCGACCTGTGCCAATGGGCCGTCGGCGACGTTCCCGCTCCCGTTGAATACGACGCACCAAAAGACGGTGAACTGGTCGCACGTTACGAAAGCGGCGTGGAACTGATCTTCCGTGAAAAAGGCTGGATCCCGCTCGGGTCATGCCCTGTCCGCTTCGAAGGCGAAACCGGTTGGGTGGAAACGGGAGACAGCGGCAAAATGGTGCTCAGCTCACCAAGCCTGCTGGCTGGTCGGACGGTGGCCGAGATCGATGGCTATCCCGCCACGTTCCATGTGCGCGACTTCCTCGATTGCGTGAAGACACGCAGTCAGCCCAAGGGGAATGCCGAAGCGGCTTGCAACGCTCACATCGCCTGCCACGCGGCGAACATCGCGCTGTTCCTCAACCGCCAGGTGAAGCTCGATCCGAAGACGAACGAGTTCATTGGCGACGAGCAGGCGAATCGGTTGCGTTCAGAAGCACTGCGCGAACCTTGGCGAATCTGACCCTGACGGGACAGTTCGCGACGGAAACTTGATGCCGCGTCGACGGCCCGCACCACACTGCGGGCCGTCCGGCATCGAAACCGTCCTTCTTCTGTAATCCGCCGCACGTCCATGTACGTCGGTGAATTGATATTTCTTGCGCTGAATTGCCAGCCACCAGATGATCGGAACGCACCTATGCTGTTGCCTCGAAGATTCCTTTCCCTTGCATCGCTCTTCGTTGTCATCGTCGTCTCGACGATCACCACGACCCATGCCGCGAACGACCCATCGCCCGAAAAAGAAGCCGAGCTGATTGCACTGCTGCAGTCCGAGGCTCCTCCCGCAGAGAAGGCGCTGGCCTGTAAACATTTGGCCGTTCACGGCACGAACAAGGCCGTTCCAGAACTGGCCAAGCTGCTGACCAATGAACAACTCGCGTCCTGGGCGCGGATTCCGCTGGAAGTGATCCCCGGGTCCGAAGCGGATGAAGCCCTGAGAACCGCGACGGAATCGCTTCAAGGAAACCTCCTGATCGGCACCATCAATTCGATTGGTGTTCGCCGTGACTCGAGTGCCGTCGAATTGTTGTCGAAGCGATTGGAAGGGCCCGATGCCGACGTCGCTTCGGCCGCGGCTGTCGCTCTGGGAAAAATTGGCAACAGTGCGGCCGTTAAAGTACTGACGCCATTGCTGGCATCAGCTCCTGCCACCGTGCGGTCCGCCGTTGCCGAAGGATGCGTGCTGGCTGCGGAACGGTCCTTGGCAGAAGGACACGATGTGGAAGCAGTCGCGATCTACGACGATATCCGCAAGGCTGAACTTCCCAAGCAGCGAATCCTCGAAGCAACCCGAGGCTCGATCCTTGCTCGCCGTGAAAAAGGAATCCCACTACTGATCGAACAGTTCCAGTCACCTGACAAGGAACTGTTTGCCATCGCATTGACGACCGCACGCGAGTTCCCAGGACGCCAAGTGGACGAAGCTCTGGCGACGGAAATGGCGAAGGCTTCTCCCGAACATGCGGCACTCATCATCAGCGCCATGGCCGATCGTCCACAAACCGTCGTCCTGGCCGCAATCATGAAGGCCGCTGGACGTGGCTCGAAGCCGATCGTTCGCATCGCCGCGATCTCGGCATTGGGCCGAGTCGGCAATCCAACCTGCCTGCCATCTCTGCTGGAATCGGCCCTGGACTCCGATGCCGACGTCGCATCAACGGCAAAGAAGTCACTGATTGAACTGCCCGGTGAGAGTGTTGATCAAGAGATCGTGGCCCGTTTGGCAAAGCCAGAACCAAAGGTCTATTCGCTGCTGCTCGACTTGATCGGCCAGCGACGCATTGCGGCGTTGCCGATCCTGACCAAGGCGCTGGAAAATTCCGACCGAGCCGTGCGGAGCGCCGCTCTGACATCGTTGGGAGCGACCGTAACTCCTGACAAGCTTTCTATTCTGATCAAGCAGGTCCTGACACCGAAACATGCCGAAGACGCCCCCGTGGCACAAGCGGCACTCAAGACAGCCAGCATTCGGATGCCAGATCGCGAAGCCTGTGCGACCGAACTCGCAACCGCCACAGAACGCACTTCGGTTCCGACGAAGATTGTGCTGCTGAAGATCCTGGGCGAAGTCTCGGGAACCAAAGCACTGCAGACCATCGCCGCCGCCGCAAAGAACAATGATCCGCAGCTTCAAGACGTCGCCAGTGAGTTGCTGGGCGAGTGGATGACGATCGACGCAGCGCCTGTCCTGCTCGACCTGGCCAAGACGGCTCCCGCCGAAAAGTTCCAGATCCGAGCCATGCGCGGATACATCAAGATCGCACGTCAGTTTGCGATGGAGGAAAAGGACCGCATGGTCATCTGCGAAAAGGCATTCGAAGCATGCCGCCGTCCTGCAGAACAAAAGCTGGTGCTCGACGTCTTCAAGCGGTACCCACACCCAGAAACGTTGCGGATGTCGATCAAGGCCATTCAATTGCCGGAAGTCAAGGACGATGCTTATCAGGCAACACTGGTCATCGCCCAGAAGCTGGGCGGCAACGCGGCCGAAGTGCGGGAACAATTGAACAGTGTTGAACTGCAAAAGACGAAGCTCGAAATCGTGAAGGCCGAGTATGGGGCCGGAACGTCGCTGAAAGATGTCACCGAGATATTGCAGAAGCAGGTTGGTGAATCGCCATTGTTGACTCTGCCATCAGAGAACTACAACGACAGCTTCGGTGGCGACCCGGCACCAGGGGCGGCGAAGAAGCTGAAGATCCAGTACAAGGTCGACGACAAAGCGGGAGAACTCTCATTCGCCGAGAATGCACTGCTAATCTTCCCGACACCTGTCCCGAAGAAGTAAGGCAGCATCGGCCGCACGACGATTCGTTGAAATCGACATAAGTTTGAACAGTCAGCCTTCAGCAGAGATTGCCGAAGGCTGACTGCATTATGGATGCCGACTGTCGCGACCCTGACGGTCAGTCAAGTCGAGTCGTGAATTCATTTGGTGTTTGCAATGGCTGACGAAAGTGTCATCTGATGGCGTGATATTTCGCGTTCGATGTCGACGAGATAGGTGGCGTTGAGCGACGGGCACGGATCACAGCGATCAATCCGTACTCTTAAATCCTGATGGCGTCACACAAAACTCGGCTCGCCCGATCTCCGAAAACTGATTAAAACACGCGCGTCATGTTGACTACATTAATGCTCGCCGTCTCGATTTGGGGGACCGACCCAGGTCAAGTTTTTATCGGTGACGCCGTGCCTTGGGCGGCGAGTGAGATCGCGGTACCAACAGACGCAGACCAGAAATCCGCGAGAACTTCGTACTTCGCACAAGATGACCCCGCACATTCACGACCACTGACAGTGCGTGGGCAAACCGTTTCAGACGGGATGCCGCCCCCGGTGGCAGGCTATTGCTGTGACGATTTTTGGGAAAGCGAGTTCGTCAGCGGATTCATCAGGTCGATGAACCCTTTCGCCCCTGAAGACGTGACGACCCTTCCCTGCTACTACGATCCCTTCGGGTTTCAGATGGGGACAGGTTCATGTGGGCCACAGGGTTATCGGCTGGGCTGGCTAAGCTACAACGACATCACCGTCCTTCCCGCCGCATCGGCGCAAGGGACGACCGGCGACATGAAGATTGTCGAATGGAATTCGTACGTCAAGTATTCGCAGGTGATCAACCCGGGGGTGATCTTCAGCGGAACGGGTTGGTTTAATGCGCGTTGGTGGGATGGACCAGGCGGAGTCGACCTGCCTGCCCAAGTCGATCAGATTTCGACGGACCTGGAACTCGGTTTCTTCAACGACGGGCCGTGGAGTGGTCAGATTGCCTTCCATCCCCAGATTGTCGAAACCTATGAAGCGAGACTCGATCGCAACGCCTTCAATTTCGACGGGCGCGTCGTCGTGACCTACAAGGCATCGCCTCAACTTAGCCTGGTTGGCGGGGTGGCGATCTGGGATCGCGTCAACACGCTTATCGTCCCTCACACGGGAGTCATTTGGACTCCCGATGACCGATGGGAATTCCGAATCTTGTTCCCGCGATCACGAATCAGCTACTTCCTGGGCCATCGCTGGAACGCCGACTTCTGGTTGTATGGACAGGCCGAGTACACCGCCGAGGCCTGGCAGGCGATCGTGGGTGATCCGGGCTACAGCGACCGCATGCAGATGACGGATGAACGCGTCAGCCTCGGCTTGCGCTGGGACTCGGGTCGTTACACCTTCTTTACGGAAGGAGGATACGTGTTCGATCGACAGATCAAGTTCGCAGGATCGACACCGTCGTTCGATCTGAGCAATACCAGCATGATCCGCGTCGGCATTCGCTACTAGTAGCGCGAGCACTCGATGACTCGCGCGAATGAAGTTGTTTACGCGTCGCGTCGACAAACCCACATGGCTCCTTGCTCACGCCGAAGATGAACGCGTCCGTGCCAGCGATGTCCATCAAGAAGAACGAGACAATGATCCGCTTCATTCCTCAGCCACTCGAACGTGCCTGCATCCCATCGTGTGACGCTTCCACGCTGACCGCTGACCGGACCTTCGTAGTCGAGATAGAACAGTCGATGGTCGGCAATCTCTTCTGCAGACATCTCACCCGAGGTCGCATCGGGGGCATTCAACAACCGCCATGTTCGGCATTTATCGCCGTTTTCCAGCAGAAAATCCCAATGCAGCGAGGGGTAATCGTGCGAAAGAATGGCAAAGCGAAGCATGTCGAGCGACCTCAAGGAACAAACGGATTCGGTGTGGAGGGTTCGTGATCGTGGTCATCGACGATAGTCATTTGAAGGTCTCGTTGTGTAGGCCACGATCAGCTTGGACACGCGCATCGCGATCGACGTCCCACCAACATGTGACTCATGCGACGATCATAATCACACACGACGATCACGATGCGAGACGTCATCACACGACGATCAACGCGCGTCATTCAGCGCGCGCAACGAGGATCACGTTCAATCACGACTCTCATTTTTTAAAAAATGTGAGAAGAGAGCGCGCGGCGTGCGACGACGCTTCGATCGATCATCGGATCACACGTCGGAAGACGAGCAACGTCGCGTTATCATCAGGAATGATCAGCGATGAGCGATTCAGCGTCGCGTGCAACAATCACGTCGAAAACACTACGTTTTACGGCACTCGGCGCATGCGATCTGCTGCGGAACACGGCCACATGAACAGCGACGTCATTCTACTACACACGTCGTAATTTGACGAAACATCCGAGGGTACGATGCCGGTATCTGCAGCGATCAATGGCCTTCGCGCGATGATCAAGTTTGAAAAAACGTCGATTTTCTGCGTCGCAATGAGCAGAAATGGCTTGAACAAAAAAACGAAATACGTAGGATGACGCCCAGTTCGATGTCAGTTCTCGTGATAACGTCACTGTCAAGTCGACAACAGAAAGTCGCTGCCGCGACCTGATGGAGTCGACAAGTTAACGACGAAGTCGATAACGACGGTGATCATGACGAGGCTGAGTCGCGATCTGTCATGGTTGACAGGTCGAAAGGAATCGATGTGAGCGATAAGTCTTTACCGAACTGCTTAGCCCGGTGCGTCAGCGGTTGAGACAAGTCACTCATGGTCTCTTGGAATAGAGGGCTTGTTAAAATGGTTAAGAAGAAAGCAGCAGCTAAGAAGGCTCCGGCTAAGAAGGCTCCAGCGAAGAAGGCTGCCGCCAAGAAGGCTCCAGTCAAGAAGGCTGCGAAGAAGGCCTGATTTTCAGGTGCTTCGCTGCAAAGGCCGCGGCTTGACCGCACGCCTCGCTGTGTCACTCACGTGACACCCGTACTACAACAAGCAAGAGGGGGTTGGATTTCCAGCCCCCCCTTTTTTTTGCCTGCCTCCGATGGTTACGCCTCTCTGACACCCTTAGCCCGCGCTACGCCGCCATGTCCGTGAATCCTTCCAGCGATCCATTGCAGACCCCCGCTCAGTTTGTTCGCGGAGTGGGTCCAGCGCGAGCCGAATTACTGGCGCGCATGCAGTTGATCACCGTCACGGACATGCTGTTCAACCTGCCGCGCGACATCCTTGATCTTTCACACGTCACGCCTGTCTTTGAATTGAAGGAAGGCGAATTGCAGACCGTCTTCGGGGTCGTCGTCGATCGCGATGCCAAAGAGACCTCGACTGGCAAGACGATGGTTGCGGTCCTGCTGCAGGCCGATGGTGGATTCATCCGTGGAGTCTATTTCAACCAGCCTTACATGTTTAAGCGGTTCGAGCTGGGCCAACGGCTGCTGGTATCGGGCAAGCCCAAGTTCAGTTCGCGACGGTGGGAGTTTTCTCACCCACGCATCCAATGGCTGGGCGAAGACGATCCGGGTGATGGTGGCGGAATCCTGCCGGTCTACTCGCTGACCGAGGGGCTCGCACAGCATGAGATGCGGCGGTTGATGAAGGGGGTTGTCGAAGAATACGCTCACCTGATCCCCGACCCACTGCCGGAATCGTTTCGAGAACGGGCGCGCGTGATCGGGCTGGCAAATGCGCTGCAGCAAGCCCACCTTCCGAATACGGTCGACGAACACCGCTCTGGAATGCGCCGCATTCTGTTTGACGATCTGCTCGAGTTCCAATTGGGGCTGGCGATGCGCCGTCGGTTCTGGAAAAAGGATCGTCCCGCGATTCCCCTGCCGACGACCGCGAAAGTGGATGCCCGCATCCGACGTTTGTTCCGGTTCCACTTCACGGCAGGACAGAACCACGCCGTCAATGAGATCAGTCAAGATCTCGCGAAAGAACAGGCGATGCATCGCCTGCTTCAAGCGGACGTTGGAGCAGGGAAGACTGCTGTCGCTGTGTACTCAATGCTTGTGGCAATTGCTGCCGGAACTCAGGCGGTCATCATGGCCCCGACCGAAGTCCTGGCATCACAGCATTGGCAAACGATCGACCAGTTACTGGCCGAAAGTCGTGTCACCCGACGCTATCTGACAGGATCGCTGACCGCCGCACAGCGCCGAACCACGCTCGACGAAATCGCCACCGGGACCGCTCAGCTTGTGGTCGGTACTCAGGCGGTCATCCAGGACGCCGTTCGCTTTCACAAACTGGGGCTCGCAGTCATCGACGAACAGCATAAGTTTGGGGTGATGCAGCGAGCCAAGTTCAATAGCGGCGACGTTTCGCCCCATGTTCTCGTCATGACGGCAACACCGATTCCACGCAGCTTGTGTTTGACTCAATTTGGAGATCTCGACCTGACTTCGATCTCGGACTTGCCACCCGGTCGTCAAAAAGTTGTCACCAGTCGTGTCTTCGGACGAGGTTCGGTCCAGAAAGCATGGGAGTTCATCAAGAAGAAACTGGGTGAAGGCCGTCAGGCTTACGTCGTGTGCCCTCGCGTGGAAGAGAATGCCACATTGCCGATGGGCGTTGATGCGAGCGGGAGCGCCGAAGCCGTCTATCGAGAGTTGTCACAGGGCGAGTTCAAAGAGTTCCGAGTCGGACTCGTTCACGGCCAACAGGATCGTGACGCCCGATCACGCACGATGGATGCGTTTCGTGAAGGAGAGCTGGGCCTGCTGATCGCCACGACCGTCATCGAAGTGGGTGTCGATGTCCCCAATGCAACAGTGATGGTCATCAATCAGGCCGAACGATTCGGCCTGTCGCAACTGCACCAGCTACGGGGGCGGATTGGTCGCGGTAAGTTCCAGGGATACTGCTTCCTATTTTCGGACACCGACACTCCCGAGGCGACGAAACGATTGGCCGCCATGGAATCCACATCCGACGGTTTTCGGATCGCCGAGGTCGATTTCGAACTTCGCGGTCCGGGCGATGTGCTGGGCGTTCGGCAAAGCGGATCATTGCCGCTGCGAGTTGCGGATTTGATCCGCGATCGCGAACTGCTGCTGGAAGCGCGAACGGCGGCCTTCAATCTTGTCGAAACCGGCGAGTTCGACGAACCCGAGTACGCGCCCCTGAAGATTTGCGTGCTCGAACGCTTCAGCCAGATCATGAACCTTCCTCAAAGCGGCTGACATCAACGAACAGGCCCCATCAAGACGATCCTGACGGGGCCTGTTACGAGACAGATCAAACTTGGTGGGAGGGCGATGAGAGCCGTTAGCCCTCTTCGTGCCCTCCCGTTTTCTCACGCAATCAACGGGCAATCAGGAATGGCGTGCGTTACCGGACATAGAAACCGAACCCAGGAGTGGTCACACCCACACCAACGCCTGGTCGACCATATCCGTAACCGCCATAACCATACCCCGCTTGCGGACCACAGCCGCCATAGCCATACCCGCCAACGGCAGGATACCCATAGATCGGAGCAGGAGCGACTACGACGGGTGGGCGGTAACCGTATCCACCGCCGTACCCACCACGATATCCGTAGCCATGATTTCCATACCCATGACCATGGCCATGCCCATGACCGTAGTTCGCCGATGCCACTCCGGCGGACAGGACCAACATCGAAGCAACTGCCACCATCCCGAGAACTGTTTTGCGTAACATGATTCTGTCCCTTTCTTGGAAACTGTTCATCATCCCGATCGCACGGCAGACAGGTAATCGCATGCAGCGTGCCAATAAATTGAAATACGATTTGTTGGGTTCGGAAGCGGCCGTGATCAGCACGCCATCGCGATCCGCTCCTGAGCCGACTTGCCCAGCAATGACCTGAGAAACAGGCAATTCTTGCTGACAGCCTTCATGCAGGCATCGCTCAAGCGTTGCACAGGAAATGGAGCACGACACGTAGCGACCACGGCGCATGTCATCGAATTGATTGGAAATGACATCACTTATCGCCAGTTCGGCCGAATGCCCTCGCGCACGACCGTTCAGCCGAACGACGATTCCGAATAGTGCGACTCTACCGGCGGAACTTGAACCGTCCGTCCACACGATCTGAAGTTCGAGAATCGCCGCACGGCGACTCGTCGCAACGGAACAACGGAACGCGTTCAGCCGACGGAGGCTTCCGCGACGATGTCATGAATCCGGAATTTGCCCAAACAAGTGTTGAACAATCCGCGTCAAAAACGGCAAGGGAATCAAGAGTTGCCTTTATCCGCCAAGCAAGATTTGGAATACTCTCAAGTGGCGGGAGACAATTCAGTCTGAACATTCAGGAGTGTCGGGCAAGCAACAGGACTTTGTCGGCGCAAGCCAGCACACCTGACCTAAGGAAGATGAGCGAGATTCCGGCGACAGGGCTTACCCAGACGCCGTGGCAGGACGACAACGACTTTCTGGTATCGAGGAATTGATAGACGTGACGCACTTGATTGAATTCGCGGGTGAAACGCAGTCCAACGCCGTTCGCCGAGTTATCGCTGAGACCGAGCCGGTCGCGTTACGAACCTTCACGCCATCGCAAGCCGTCTTCGCCAAATCCGCAGGTGTCTTTCATTGGACTCCAGAAGGTCGAACGCTGTACGACTATTCCTCCGGTGTGCTGGTCGCCAATCTGGGCCACAATCCCAAACGGTGGATGCAGTCCTTTGGAAAATATATGGGATGGTCGGCGGACCTGTTCAGCGGCAAGCCGGCGCAAGCGGATGACTACGTCCCGGCACTGACGATGACGGCCTATAACGGAATCACGGAAGTCGAGACCCAGGCCGTGCAGCGGTTGCTCGCCAATCTGCATCGAAGCCCCGGCAGCAATCGATTGAACACGATCGTCTGGGCCGCCTCGGGCTCAGAAGCGATCCAGAAGGCGCTGTGGGCCTCATTGGCCCGCGATCGGACCCGCGACATGATCGTGGCAACGCGATTTGGCTTTCATGGAAAGAAGGGGCTGGCGAACGCCGTCACCGGCTCAGAGAAGGATGCCGAACGTGACCCGCGCGTGAAATTCATCAGCTTTCCGATGGAAGAGATTCTGGACGCGGGTTATCGCACCGATTCCGTCAATCTCGATCGATACCGCAATGAACTCGACGAGTTGTGGCGGCAGTTTGGTCGAAAGCTGACCTGCTTGATCACCGAGCCTTATCTTGGCGGGGGCGGCAGCTTCCACCCTCCTGCGGGTTATCACCAGATGCTGCAGCAGTTCTGTCGAGAGCACGACATGCTGTTCATCTTCGACGAAGTGCAGGCCAACTTCGGACGCACCGGTGCGATGTACGCCTTCGAAGCGTACGGGGTTGAACCCGACATGGTCGTCCTGGGGAAAGGACTGGGGAATGGCGTGCCCGTCGCGGCAGTCGCCACGCGAGGCGATGTCTTTGGCGTGATGAAATACGGCGAAGCCTCGGACACCTGGAGCGCAAACCCACTTTCCTGTGCCGCGGTGCTTGCGACGCTCGACGAGTTTGAATCGACCGAAGTCTTAAAACATACGCGTGAATTGACCCCGATTTTCCTTAAGGGGCTTGAGCGTCTGAAGTCGACCGGCCTGGTCAATCACGTCCGCGGTGAAGGCCTGGTCTTCGGATTCGAATGCGCACCATTCGGTTCGTTGACCCCGGCGGAAGTCGCTGCAAAGATCGTTGAAGCGTGTTACATCGGCCGGGACAACGTTGGAATTCACTTGCTGGGAGCGCTCGCCGGCAAAGTCTTACGCGTCAGCCCGCCGCTGACGATTACGACTGCCGAGGCCAACCACTCGCTCGAATTGCTGTACGATCTCGTGTCATCGCTGGCGAAGAAACTGAAATGAGTGCCGTTCATTCGGATCGGGTGACCTCTTCGTCCGATCCGATTTACTTCCGCGAAATCACGCCGAGACAGCCAGATCGAGAGTTCGACGTTTCGATAGACAATTTTCAATCGCGGAAAGTGCGTCGGGTGTGCCGTTCAGCTGTCCGATGAGCGGTGTCAGATTGCGGCGGTAGTCATCCAGTTGACTCAAAAACTGCGTCAGCCGTTCTGACCGGAAGGACTCAATGACCGTCCAGTCACCTGCCCCCATCTGTTTCAAGAAACAGGCGTTGATCTGCTGTTCGTGGTGCATTCCCTCAGGCAGCGCGAAGAACGGCTTCCCTAAGTGCAGTGCTTCACCCAGCAATTGATTTCCAGCGGCGCTGACGATGGCGTGACAGTGGGTCAGGTCATGGACGAACTTTTGCTCGTCAATGGCGTGATATGTCAGTCCACCGCGCGGCGGCAATGAACCAAGCCCATAAATGCGAATCGGCCAACCGCAACGTGCCAGAGCATCAATCACGCTCGGCGGGGTATTGGGGCGCAGATAGGACAAGAGATAGTCGCCCGTCGTAGATATCGCCGAAACAATCTCACTCCGCAGCATCGGACCGACTTGTCGGACATGCTCAAAGCCACGTTTGAGCGGAGGCGAGTAAAATGACGACACGACCGGTACCGCATTGTCCCAGCCGTAAAACCATCTCACCGCCCAGCTCATCCACCATGCATAGCGGCGGAGAACGAGTGGAAGCTTTCCAAGATCGTAGGCCAGCAACACATGCTGATGATCGAGGCTCATCCAAGGCAGTCCGGTCAGCTTCGCCGCGCGCGGCAAGATCGGCTCGAAGTCGGCGATCGCCAGATCGGGCCGCTCCAATTCGATTTGGCGACACATCGCCTGGACGAGTGTTGGCAGTTCACGCATGGCGAACGTCAATGCGCCGGCGGTCGATTTGAACAGATCGAGCCTTCCACCGGTGTAGTGAAAATTGAGCCCCAGCACGCGAATCAGCTTCACGTTCGCAAATCGCCCGTCACCATACTGGCGAACGAGAAAATCGTACGCATCACCAGGAGCGAACAGCACCAATTCGTGCTGATGACGCAGTTGCTCGACAAGTGCCAGGACACGGACGGCATGCCCACGCCCCTCGCCGGCCATGCTGTAGAAGATCTTTGCCACCCGCATCTCCTTACACTGAGCGACCTCGGTCGGCGGGAGTATACACTCGAACGCGGGAAAATGTCGTCATCAGCCTTCGCCGGGGCAGGCGCACTTGATGCAATACAGGGAACGGATACGATCGAAAGACCGACAAGTTTTCATCCAGGATAACGACCATGAACAGCGTTCAGCTTCGCGAACTTCAAGCCCCCTTGAAGAACCAATTCAAAGACAATCCTGCGTCCGCCCTGCAGACATTGCGTGCCGTCGGCACCTTGGGGCCGGATGTGACCTGCGAGTTGATCTTCTCGGTCCCTCCGCAGACAGCGGGACTGCATCCCTGCGCCGGAGGCGATGGAACCAAGGCTTGCTCTGCCGAAATGCTGCTGCATGCGCTTGTCGGATGTGCGGCGGTCACGCTGGGTGCCGTGGCAACGGCCATGGAGATCCCGATACGAGGCGGCCAAGTTGTCGCAGAAGGTGACGTCGATTTTCGCGGCACTCTGGGGATCAGTCGAGACGTCCCTGTCGGCTTCCAAGAGATTCGCCTGGCGTTTCAACTCGATACGGACGCCGCGCCAGAAAAGGTGGAAAAGCTGATCGAACTTGCAGAGCGTTACTGCGTTGTCTACCAAACGTTGAAGAACTCACCACGGGTCATCAGTCGGTCTGAGCGGGTCACCCACGAGGCCTAATAGCGAGCAAGATCGTCAAACGGAATCTGCGGCGATGATCAACGATCGCCTGCCGTTCAAAACAAAAACCCCCTCGACCAGCTTCCTGCGGAAGGATGATCGAGGGGATTTGGATTTCAGGCCGATGCAGACAGACTATTCGATGATGATATCTTTCACCGTCTTACCACCGGGAATCATCGGCAGAACGTGTTCCTGGTAAGGACAGATCACGTCGAGCAGATACGGGCCGTCATGTTCCAGCATTTTCTTGAGAGCAGCAGGGAACTCTCGCTTGCTGCGAACCTGAGCCGCCTCAAGCCCGAACCCCTTGGCAATCTGGACGAAGTTGGGATAGGTCTCTTCATAGTGACCGCCAGCCCCCGCACCGACCGCTTCTGGATGATCGACGGGACCGAGGTAGGTATGAGCGCGGCTTCCTTCGAGGAACCGATCTTCCCACTGCATCACCATCCCGAGGTGCTGATTGTTCAGCAGCAGCGTCTTCACGGGCAGATTCTCGCACTTCAATGTGGCAAGTTCCTGCACATTCATCAGCATGCAACCGTCGCCGTCGATATCAACCACCAGTGATTCCGGATGCGCGGCTTGCACACCCATCGCCGCGGGCAGTCCGAAGCCCATCGTTCCCAATCCGGAACTACTGAGCCAGCGACGTGGTCGATCAAACTTGTAAAATTGTGCGGCCCACATCTGATGCTGGCCCACACCGACGGTGATGTAGGTATCACGTTGCTTGGTTTGTCGCCAAAGCTCTTCGATCGCGTACTGCGGAATGATGAAATCGCCGCTGTCTTTGACCTGCAGCGGATACTGCTTCTTCCAGCCTCGCAGGGTCTCCCACCAGGCGTCGATCTGCGGCACATCGTCGTCCGCGATCATGGCGTTCAAACCTTGCAGCACTTCTTTGATATTCGCGACAACCGCGATATCGGCGCGTTTGTTCTTATGGAGTTCGGACGGATCGATATCAACGTGCACAATCTTGCCGTGCTTGGCGAACTCGCTGAGCTTGCCGGTGACGCGATCGTCGAAGCGAACGCCGAACGCCAACAGCAAATCAGCGTCATTGATCGCGTAGTTCGAATAGACCGTCCCGTGCATCCCCAACATGTGCAACGATTGATCGTCATCGCCGGGGAAGCAGCCAATGCCCATCACGGTTGTCGCGACGGGAATCCCTGTCTTACGTGCGAACTTGGTGAACTCTTCCGAAGCGTTCGCTTGGATGATTCCGCCGCCGGCATAGAAAATCGGCTTCTTCGATTCGCGAATCATTTTCAGGATTGCGCGAATCTGGTTCGGATGCGGACGGCGCACTTCCGGGTGATAGCCGGGAAGATTCATCTCGGGATCGTAGTCGACTTCCCAAGTCACTTCGTTCAACTGAACGTCCTTTGGAACGTCAATCAACACGGGACCAGGACGACCGGTACGAGCGATATAAAACGCTTCTTTGATAATACGGGGAATATCTTCGGTCTTGGTCACCAGATAATGGTGCTTGGTGATCGCGCGACAGATTTCCACCATCGGCGTTTCCTGGAACGCATCGCTGCCGATCAGATGCGTGGGCACCTGAGCCGAGATCGCCACCATCGGAATGCTGTCCATCTTGGCATCGGCAATGGCCGTCACGAGATTCGTCGCACCAGGACCGCTGGTCCCCATGCACACACCGACCAAATCGGTCGTTCTCGAGACTCCTTGAGCGGCAAAGGCGCCACCTTGTTCATGTCGTGGCAGGATCGTGCGAATATCCGCACTGCGATGAGTTAGCGACTGGTGCAACGGCATGCTGCAACCGCCGGGGTAAGCGAAAATGACATTCGTTCCATGACGAATGAGGCATTCTACGAATACGTCGGCCCCGGTCAGCGTTCGCGTGGTGGTAGAAACGGGCTGGCTGGTGATGGTCGACACGATCAGAATCCCTCAATCGAACGGTAAGCCCCGGTGATGTACTGGGGCAAAGAACTGGCAGACGCTCGCTGCCACAAACGACTCACAAGTCTATCCATTGCGATTCTCAGATTCGAGCCTTCTTTTTGAATCTGGCGTAATCGACTATTGCAAAACAAGTTAAAGCAAACGCAGCGAACTGGCCACTCGAGTTTCTGTGGGACGCCACGTCGCCCCATTTCTTCACGAAAACGGGCGTCGCACGTCGCGACAGTCTTCAATGGCTGCAATCCCTGCAGATGAATGAGGCTCGATCGTCGAACAGGTTCGGTGGCGTCACAAACCTTCGTCGGTAAATAGAAGTATCGGCGGGAAACAGTGATTTCGATACTCGCCGAGAAAAACGGGCGATAAGATCTTGCAGGAAAAGAAATTCCATCCGAAAGACCTCTCACCAGGTGGCGGGACCAGCACCGCATTTGCGTTCAAAGACCGATTGTCCCAAAACACGACTGAACGAATCACGACTGAACTCATGAGGTGCGGTTGATGAACACGCCTTCCTTACTCGCCTCAACCGCCCTGTCGCGTCGCCATTGCCTGAAATGGGGTGGGTTGCTGGCGGGCACGTCAACATGGCCTGCGGCGGGACTGGCGGCGGAGGCGAATGTGCGACGTCCTGCGAGAGCCTGCATTCTGGTCTATTTGCTGGGTGGTCCGCCTCATTTGGACATGTTTGACCTGAAACCGGAAGCGCCGGTGGAAGTCCGCGGACCGTTTTCGCCCATTTCGACCAGTGTGCCCGATTTGCAGATCTGCGAGCACCTGCCGAAGCTTGCAGCGCGCGCTCACCGATTCGCATTATTGCGTGCGGTAAGCCATCCCAACGCTCATCACACACCGATGATCTACTACACACTGACGGGACGACATGTCGATCAGCCAGAAATCGACAACGACATCAGCCCACCGCGGCGAACGGACTTCCCGAACATCGGATCGATCATCGCGAAGCGGAAGCCCGCACCCAGCGGCCTGCCAGGTTGTCTGGCGGTGCCCGAGCTCGGAATTCGCTCGAATGAGGACAACATTCGAGCGGCCGATCCTCTGCGAGGTGGACGAGGGGGATTCCTGGGACAGGCCTATGACCCGTTCATCCTGAACGGCGATCCGCGAATGGCCAAATCACTACCCGAAGTCGTGTTGCCAGAGGACGTCGATCGATTGCGATTCGACCGACGACTGGCACTCCTTTCGACCATCAATTCCCGTCATCCGGCCGGCAGCAGATCGAGTCCGTTCGATTTGCTTCAAAGCACCGCGGTTCGACTGACGGGATCGCCCACGGACGAACGTCTGTATTCCGTCGACCGCGAACCGGACCGTGTCCGAGACCGCTACGGCCGACATCGTTTTGGCCAGAGTCTGTTACTGGCCCGACGATTCGTCGAGGCTGGAGTTCCATTTGTCAGCATCTACTTCAATCACATGACACGTTGCGATGGGTGGGACACGCACGGCAAGAATTTCGAAGGCTGCGAACAGGAGCTGCTGCCGATCGTCGATCAAGGCCTGTCGGGACTCATGGACGATTTGACGGAACGAGGCCTGTTCGACGACGTCCTCGTCGCGTGCTACGGTGAATTCGGGCGCACGCCGAAGATCAACAAAGACGCTGGCCGCGATCATTGGGGGCACTGCTCATCGACCTGGTTGTGCGGCGGCGGGATTCGCGGCGGCGCCGTCTTCGGTGAATCGGATGCACTGGCCGCCTATCCGAAGGCCAACAAGGTTGATCCGATCGATGTTCACGCGACCCTGTTTCATCGGCTGGGACTCGACCCGGGCACGGAAATCGTCGACGCATTGTCTCGACCTCACGCCATCAGCCAGGGCCGAGTCATTGATGCGATTCTTTAGAATCGCCGTTTGCGAAGTCTGGCGCGGATTCAATGGATCGAAAATCCATTCCTCACATCGAACTTTTGCTATACTTGGTGTGTGAGCCCCTGCGTGAAAAATGGGAGTCTCACACAGAAATCCGCGACGACTCGCAAAACCGCGACACAATCAAAACCAGCCGTGAACAGACGTCGCCAAGCGACTGATCAGATACCGCCACGAGGTCAAGACGATGGATTTGTTTCGAGAATACGCCACGAATGTCACGCGACGTCACTTCTTTCGACAGGGGTCGAATGCCGTGGGATGGGCGGCGTTGTCCTCACTGCTTGGTCGATCTGCCACCCATGGTGTGATCAACGCCGCTGAGCCGGCGCCGCACCTGCAATCTCTGATGACCCATCACGCTCCCAAGGCCAAACATGTCATCTATCTGCATATGGTCGGCGGCCCGCCGCAGATGGACATGTACGACTATAAGCCGGTCATGAATGACTGGTACGACAAGGACCTGCCTGAATCGATCCGAAACGGGCAACGCCTGACCACAATGACGTCAGGACAGGCCCGGTTTCCAATCGCACCGTCGAAATACGCATTTGAGCAGGTCGGTGAATGCGGCATGTGGGTCACCGAACTGTTGCCGTGGACCAAGAAAATGGTCGACGACATGTGCTTCATCCGTTCCATGAATACCGAAGCGATCAACCACGAACCCGCCATCAGCTTCATGCAAACAGGAAACCAGATCACGGGCCGGCCCTGTCTTGGCGCATGGGCCTCCTACGGGCTTGGTTCGCTGAACGAGGATTTGCCCACGTTCGTCGTCATGGTGGCGCGCCCGACAAACACCGAGCAGATGCAGGCCATTTCGGCGAGATTGTGGCAAGCCGGTTATTTGCCGGGTGAACATGCAGGGGTCTCGTTCCGTAGTTCGGGCGATCCCATCCTGTACATCAACAATCCACCGGGTGTGCCGCCCGAAATCCGGCGACGCACACTGGACGGACTGAAGCAACTCAACGAACAAACGTTCGCTCAACTTGGCGATCCCGAAACGCGGACGCGGATCGAGCAATATGAACTGGCGTTTCGGATGCAGGCGAGCGTCCCAGAGCTAACGGATCTGGCCAGCGAATCCGAATCAACGTTCAAGCTGTATGGTGACGCCGCGAAGAAGCCCGGCACATTCACCAATACTGTGTTGCAGGCGCGACGTCTCGTCGAACGCGGTGTCAGATTTGTCCAGATTTATCACAACAACTGGGATACGCATGCCAATGTGGCGGGTCGACTGCCAGACCAGTGTCGCGACGTCGACCAGGCCTGCTACGCACTCGTCCAGGATTTGAAGCAACGTGGACTTTTTGACGACACACTCATCGTCTGGGGCGGCGAATTCGGTCGCACGATTTATTCCCAGGGCGGATTGTCGAAAGAAAACTATGGCCGCGATCATCACCCGCGTTGCTTCACCATGTGGATGGCGGGCGGAGGATCGAAAGGCGGCAAAATCTACGGCGAAACGGACGAGTTTAGTTACAACATCGTTAAGGACCCGATCCACATTCGCGATTTTCACGCCACGGTATTGCACTTGCTCGGTTTTGATCATGAGCGGTTCACATTCCGATTCCAGGGACTCGACCAGAAACTGACAGGGGTCGAGCCTGCACATGTGGTATCTGAACTTCTGGCGTGATCCGACATTCTGCGGACCACGTTAGGGACTTGAGGAGCAGTTTGTTGACTGCGCCAGGGAAACTTTTGTGGGAGTCCGCAACCATGTTGGGACAACGTTTGGGATCGATGTGGAAAGCCGCATTCGTCGGGTGTGCGATGCTGATCGCACCAATGGTCGTGTGCGCTGCAGATATCTCGGATGAAGCCGGCTTCTTCAGTGCAGCCGCAATCGAGAAAGCCAATACATCCATCCGGGAAATTGAAAAGAAGTCGGGTCACGACATTCGCATTGAAACACACGCCACGGTTCCGAAGGACCAGATCGATGCGGTGGCGAAGATGGACCACACCGAACGGCAGGTGTTCATGGACCGCTGGGTCCATGAACGAGCGAAAGCCGTCAAAGAAACGGGTTCGCTGGTCCTGATCTGCAAAGACCCCGCCCGCATTGAAACGTGGTTCAGCGGCCGATTGGCGAACAGCGGCATGACCAAAGCCGACCGCCAACGAGTGATTGACGCAGCGGTCAGTGGCATGAAGTCGAAAGACTTTGATGCCGCACTGAATGACACCGTTTCCAAGCTCGGTGAAGTTTACGCGAAGCTGTCGCCCGCTTCGCGATTACGCAGCGACGCCGGGCACCGAGAGCCGCTGCCCCCAACGACGTCATCGACTCCGGCCCGTGAGGCCGGGCCCATCCATCACGCAGCTCCCATTAAGCAGGTGAATTCCATGGGTTGGATTTATGTGGTCGGGATCGTCATCGCTGCAATTTTCGCAATTCGAATGCTTTCGGGACTGTTCGGCAGTCGCGGCAGCGGATACCCAGGCGGTCCTGGACAACCTGGGATGGGTGGATATCCACCCGGGGGTTACCCACCCGGTGGAGGATACGGCCAGCCCGGCTATGGAGGCGGTGGCGGTGGATTCATGCGGAGTGCCGCAGGAGGTCTTTTCGGAGCGGTCGCGGGGAACTGGCTGTACAACGCCTTTGGGGGACAATCGGCTCACGCCCAGGGACCGATGGCCGATGGGTCTGATCCACTGCGTGGCAGCCGCACGCTCGGCGGCGGCGACCAGCCACCAGGCAATAGCGGCTGGACCGATGACGGTAGCTCGTCCGGCGGCGGCTGGTATGACAACGGTGACTCGGGCGGAGGTGGCGATTTCGGCGGAGGAGACTCCGGTGGCGGCGACTCCGGCGGTGATAGCGGTGGCGGCGATTTCTAAGCCTTCTCGTATTGAGTTACTTCCCCTCGATGTCACTGAGATCGGAAGAGGCGTTCCCAAGCGGGAGCTTGGGAACGAGGATACGAGGGGGAACGAGAGGCCAGACACAACGCGCCAGGCGCACAAAAAACAGGAGCGAGGAAGTCACGGGCCTCCTCGCTCCTGTCATTGATTGCCCAACTGTCAGTCGACGATTGCGCTGAACGATTATCGCTGAATCCGTGCCGAGCCGCCCTTCGCGAACGATTCGACCTGCTCGAGCGTCGCCATGGTGGTGTCGCCGGGGAAGGTGGTCAGCAACGCACCGTGTGCCCAACCCAGTCGCAACGCTTCGTCCGCTGACTTCCCGCTGAGCAATCCATAAATGAAGCCCGCGGCAAAGCCATCGCCACCACCCACACGGTCACAGACATCCAACTGGCATGTCGGCGCGTTGTAAGTCTTGCCTTCGATCCAGCACACCGCACTCCAGTCATGGTGATTGGTCGTATGCACTTCGCGCAGCGTCGTCGCGACAACCTTGATGTTCGGCAGTTGCTTGGCCACGTCGTCCATCATTGCCAGGAATGCGGACGGGTCGATCTTCGACTTGGACTCGACGTCAGGTCCCTTCAATCCCAGCCCCTTCTGCAAATCTTCTTCGTTACCGACCAGAACATCGACATTCTCGACGATTCGACGCAGCGTCTGCTGCGCGGTCGCCAACCCGCCCGAGATCTGCCACAACTTGGCGCGGAAATTCAGGTCGAATGAAACAATGGCGCCCGCCGCTTTCGCGGCTTTCATCCCTTCGATGATCAGATCAGGGGTTGTCGATGACAGCGCGGAGAAGATTCCTCCGCTATGGAACCAGCGTACGCCGCCAGCCATGATTGTCTTCCAGTCGAAATCACCGACCTTCAGTTTGGCGGCGGCTTCGTTCGAGCGATTGTAGAAGACGACAGGGGCGCGAACGCCCAGTCCCTGGTCGCTGTACACGGTCGCCATGTTCGGGCCCGTGACGCCGTCGTGTTCGAAGTACTTGTAGAACGGTTTGACACCCATCGCGCGAACGCGTTCGGCGATCAGATCACCGATCGGATAGTTCACCATTGCCGATGCGACACCGGTATTCAGCCGGAAACAATCCGACAAGTTCGCGGCGACGTTGAATTCACCTCCGCTGACATGAATCCGACATTCGGTCGCCTTGCGAAAGGGAATAATTCCGGGATCGAGGCGGTTGACCAAGGCCCCCAACGAAAGGAAATCCAGTGCGCCAGTGGGGGAAATCTTCAACATCGTTCTTCCTTACAAGTGATGGTATGAGTCAGGACATCGCCAGCGGCAAACCGTGGCAGACGGATCGAGCACTCAATCTCTTCATCCCAAACTGGTGAAAAGAGGGAATCCGTCAGTTTTCAGTCGCGTCGCATAATAATGGCTCGTGGCACCGTGAAAAAGGGGCGAAACCATTCCGTTTCGCCAGTTCCGGCCGGAACTTCGCCGGGGCGCGACCGCGGATCAGGCGTCTGTGGGCGGTTTCCAGTCTCCCCAGTGCGACAAATAGGTTTTGTACACAGGAATATTTTCGCTTTCGGCCTCAAGCCACACTTTCGCTTCACTCACCAGTCGATGTTCATCCTCGACGGTCAATTTTCCCAGTAAAACGCGCGTGCGAAGAAAGACGAAATAGGTATCGAGCACGTCACAGCGGCAGTAGTCATTGATCGCCCCGACCTCGCCCGCGTCGTACATCCCTTGCACCTGCGATCCATCGACGCCCGTCTTACCGGGCTTGCCGATCAGGTTCGCCAGCAGATTCAGCCCCCCGCTGATCCGCGAGGCCCCGAAATTTGACAGCAGATCCAGCAGGTCGAGATGCGCGTTTGCGTTGTACCGATTGCGTGCCTGTTCATACGTGCGGGCCTCCACGTTAAACCATGCCGGGACGGAGTATCCATAGCGATACGCCGCCAACTCCATCACCGGGACGTCATAGCCGCGGCCATTGAACGTGACGAGTGTCGGGCGGCCGTAGGCATTCCATCCCTGCCAGAAATGGCGGGTGATGACATGCGGTCGAAATTTGGGCGAATCCAGCACTGCCACGTCGTGCAGCTTGTATTCGGCATCGACCTTTGCCACGGCGACAGAGATGGGCAACATAAACGTAACGGGTAGAACGTCCTTACCTGTGTCCGCAAGAAGCTGTGCGCGATACTTCGCGATCGCCTCGTCCGCCGTCAACGTTTCGTTCGGATACCGGATCTTGGCGACCAAGTCACCGTCCGCAATCGTCTCGATATCAAAGATGAAGTACGAGATCACGGGCTTGCGATCGGAGCCTGACATCAGGGGGCATTCCTAACCAGAAGAATTGAGCGGGAGAAGAAAACACGATATCCCGCAAAGCAGGATTGCGAAATCCAACGATCCCCGCGAATTCACCAGGTCCGTTCCTGCGAAGCGTTCTGGAACAATCACAAGGACGTCCCCGCCGATCAAATACAGGCATTGTCGGGTATTCTCTTGATTGCCGCAGATGCGGCCATTCCACGTGCCCGCGTGAAAGGGAGCCTCTGGCATCCGACGGCCTCCTTGGATCTGGTGGCTTGGTTGGGTCTTCAGCCCGCAAGAAAATGCCACGGTGTGACCAGATGGGGCTCATTCCGCGACCAGAAATCGTTCACGGCGTTGCCGAGAAGGCCTGCCGCATCACAAAATGCCACGGAGTGCACGCTCGCATTCCAAGATTCAGTCCAATTGTGGGCTGTGTTAATCCCAAACGTGACCAAATCATTGAGCTCCACCATGATACCGCCATCATCCGCCCGTCCGATTACGCTCGACCAATTCCTGAAGCAATCTGGAATCGTCGGGTCGGGTGGCCAAGCCAAAATTCTGATTCAGGAAGGGGAAGTCCTGCTGAACGGCGTCGTCGAAACTCGACGTGGCAAGAAATTGTCGCCTGGAGACGTCGTGACGATTGGCAATGAAGTCCTGCGAGTCCCCCAGGACTGATGCGCACCCTGACGCTCGACGCCTTACTCGCTTCGAGCCGACGACACAGGGTCCGGCTGGGCCAATAAGTACTGATCAAGAAACGTCAGCACCTCGTTTTCATAAAGCGGCGGATTCTGTTCCAGCAGATCTTGATGTCGCGCCCCTTGGAACACGACCAGTTGCTTTGGCTCGGACGCGGCCGCAAACAATCGCCGTGTTTCGGCGATTGTCGTGTGCGGATCCCGATCACCACTGGCGATCAGCAACGGACAGGCCACTTCGCCAATGTGCTCGATCGGTCGCAAGCGATCAGCCGAGACGCCAAGTCGGGGTTGAATCTGACAGAGCAGAAGTGGCGAGATCAGGCAGCTTAGTGGTCCAAGTTTCGCTTGAACTCGGTCGCCCACGGCTTCTTCAATCGTGGGGAACACCGATTCAAGTACCATCGCATCGACCTTGAGCGGTGATCCCAGCACGGCCGACGCCCCGCCCAGCGAGATCCCAATGACGCCCACACGGTGCTTTGGGTTCTTCTGTCGCGCAAATTCAACGGCCGCCTGAACGTCGTGACGCTCCAAATGCCCCAAAGTAATGAGACGGCCAGGACTTTCTCCGTGCGCCTGAAGATCGATCAAGACCACGGCGTACCCCTCGTTGATCAGCAGCTTGGCGCGCTTCAGCAACTTCTTGCGGTTGCCGTGAATTCCGTGGACAAGCACAACCGTCGCCACGGAGTCGGGTGAGTTCGTATACCAGGTTGCAATTTGCGACCCCGAATCGCTCGGGATTTTTGCCGCGACAAAGGGGAAGTCAGGAGGTGCCTCACCGACCACCTGATTCGCGGACGCCACCAAAGCCCCGGCGATCAGCCAGGATGCGAGTCCCACGGCGAGGAATAGCAGACTGAGTGAGAACGCGATCCAGCGGACTCGACGAAACGTTCGCACACGCGGCTGGGAAGGAAGGCGGTGTTCCATGGCGATTCCATTTGCGCAGGGTACGGCTGCCAGCTCGTAGCCAATCAGACGACGCTGTTCGTCGGGTCGCGATGCATGCACTTCGTGACGCATCGCGGCCCGCAGCGGCCGACAATGACATCGCTGATCGTTCAAATACTGTCAAGATCCGTTTACGGGCCACGGATTCTCTGCGATGAAAATCGCGTCCGTTCCGAACCGTGAACCGTGCTCCCGAATCGAAGCGGTCTCTTCAAGACAGCAGGGCATGAATGACGTGACCGTGCACATCGGTCAGCCGACGGTTGGCTCCATTGTGTCGAATCGTCAATCGCTCGTGATCAATGCCAAGCAGGTGCAACACGGTCGCGTGGAAGTCGTATGTCGTCGTGACGTCGTTCACCGCACGCCAGGACCAAGGGTCGCTCTCACCGTAGGTCGCCCCTTCGCGCACCCCCGCACCCGCCATCCAACCGACGAAGGTCCCTCCGTTGTGATCGCGGCCCTCGCTTCCTTGAGAGAATGGCATGCGACCGAACTCGGTACTCCACAGCAACAAGGTATCCTCCAGCAACCCGCGCTCTTGCAGATCGTTTAAGAGTGCCGCGATTGGTTGATCGACGGCCTGACACATCGGTGGAAGTTCTTTGAGAATACTCGTGTGATTGTCCCAGTTGTTTGTGGGACCACCGGCACCACTCCAGACCTGCACAAAACGGACGCCCCGCTCGACAAGCCGTCGGGCCAGAAGACATCGCTTGCCGAAGTCTTCCGAAGGCTTCTCCTGCAGCCCGTACGCTTTCTGAGTCGCTTCCGACTCGCGACTGAGATCAAAGGCCTCGGGGGCGCTCAACTGCATTTTCGCAGCCAGTTCGTAAGCCCGAATCCGGGCTTCCAAGCGTGAGTCGCCCGGGTTGGCGGCCAGATGCTCACGATTCATTTTTTGTAACAGCGCCCGCCCATCGCTGTCGGCTGCAGGAGTGATAAACCGCGCCGAAGCGGGGGCGTGCAGGTCGGCAATTGGCTCGGACGATGCGGTGTTCAGAATGGTTCCCTGATGGGATGCCGACAGGAACCCATTCTGGAAATTTCCCTTTTGATTGTACGGCAACCCGCGCGCATCTGGCAGCACGACGAACGTGGGCAAGTTCTCTGTCAGACTGCCCAGCGCGTAGCTTGTCCAAGCGCCGAGGCAAGGGGCACCAGGGGTCAGAAATCCTGTATTCATCAAGTAGCTGCCAGGGCCATGAACGTTGGTCCGCGACTGCATGGCCATGAAGAAGCCAAGCCGATCGACATGCCTGGCCAGATGCGGCAACTGGTCCGAGATCCAGCGTCCGGTCTCACCATGCTGGTGGAATTCAAAGGGCGGCTTCAGGACATTGCCCGGAGCACTCGTGGGAGCCTCGACATGCACGTTCTGGCCGGGATCGAATTTCTGGCCCGCCTGCTGAAACAAAGCGGGCTTATAGTCGAACAAGTCCATCTGGCTCGCGCCACCATTCATAAACAACTGAATGACGCGGCGCACTTTGGCGCGATGATGCAAACCACCGTTTAGTTCCGGACGGGGTTCATCGGCGAGGGCCGACGAGCGTCCCAACAGATCCGCCAGGGCAACTGCACCAAATCCCCCGGCGGCCGACGACAGAATCTGTCGCCGCGAGAGTTCGAATGTCGCCGCCACTCGGTCCTGACAGGTCAGCGACCACCGCCCGGAGGCATGTGAGTCCGTCTGCCGCGAGTTCGACGTGTCACTTCGGACTTGAAGCTCCATTGGGGTACTCATCGATACGATGACTCCTGTTCAATTGGCCGTCGCCGAAACCACCCTTGCAGGGAACTGAAGACAAACACGTCGACCGTAAATGCAGGGTGTGATCGTAAAACATCAACTCGTCATCTCGAATCACACTCGCCCGCCACCACTTCACCTCAGACCCTCGCCCACCCTCAATCGGGGTCGCTGGAATCTTTTGTCCTGCGACTTAGAATGGCCAGTTGCTCGCGTTCAAGCATCGTACCTTCTTGTCATGAAATCGCACCATGTTGAAACTGATTCCCCCCATCATTTCCCCTGAACTGATGTCGATTTTGATGCGGATGGGCCACGGTGACGAACTTGTGATCGCGGACGGCAATTTCCCCGCCGAAAGCTGCGCACAGCGCATCGTCCGCGCCGACGGTCACGGTGGGGTGGAATTGCTCGACGCGATCATGACCTTCTTTCCGCTCGATTCGTTTGTCGACCATCCCGCGAGCGTAATGCAACCAGTCGACGAAGTCGCAACGGATCCCCCCATCTGGGCCGAGTATCAGCGAATTTTGACGCGGCATGAAGGACATGATGTCGAATTGCGACCGATCGAGCGATTTCGATTCTACGACTTTGCCAAGTCCGCCTATGCGATCGTCGCGACAGGCGAGACCGCGGTGTACGCGAACCTGATCCTGAAAAAGGGCGTGGTCAGCTGGTAACACTCGTTACCAACTGACCGCTCTCATTCCGCGACACAGGTTTACGACTCTCCTCGCTTCCCCTCGCTTCCCCTCGCCTGCCTCGC
Organism: Schlesneria paludicola DSM 18645; assembly: GCF_000255655.1. Taxonomy (NCBI): domain Bacteria; kingdom Pseudomonadati; phylum Planctomycetota; class Planctomycetia; order Planctomycetales; family Planctomycetaceae; genus Schlesneria; species Schlesneria paludicola. Next base: position 3,107,469 of record NZ_JH636434.1, read on the forward strand.
CCCCCTCGTTACCAAGCTCCCGCTTGGTAACGCTTCTTCGCATGAATTTTCCCGTCGTCCAAGGACCTGGCGAGGCCCATCCTGTGCGTTTCCGATAACGAGGAAGCGTGCGCTATTGGCCCCAGGACTCTTTCTTGCTCGGCTGAAATCGAGAACGCAGGAGGCGTTACCAAGCGGGAGTATGGTAACGAGGACAAATGAGGGTATGGTCACTTGGTAACACTCGTCACCAAGTGACCGCTCTCGTTGCGCGACACTGGTTTACGACTCCCCCTCGCTTCCCGTCGTTACCAAGCTCCCGCTTGGTCATGCTTCTTCGCACGAATTTTCCCAGCGCCCAACGACCTGACGCGGCCCATCCTGTGCGTTTCCGATAACGAGGAAGCGTGTGCGATGGCCCCAGGACACTTTTCTGCTCGGCTGAAATCGAGAACGCGGAGGCGTTACCAAGCGGGAGCTTGGTAACGAGGAAAATCAGGGCGTGGTCGCCTCACGGCAATCTACCAGCAGTTCGCTCCGGCTTACATTTCGCACACCTCGACGATCTGCATCCAAAACATATTTGCATATCGTATGCATCAACACTACAATTGCGACGTTAGACGAGGCGGGCGTGGTTTGCATTGCTGTTTTTCCGGGAGATTTTGATGCGTTTCTTATCGGACATCGTTCGCAAACGCGGATTCACGTTGATTGAACTTCTCGTTGTGATCGCCATCATCGCGGTTCTGATTGCGTTGCTATTACCCGCGGTTCAGCAAGCTCGAGAAGCCGCGCGGCGGACACAATGCAAGAACAACATGAAGCAGATTGGCCTGGCGCTGCATAACTATCACGATGTTCACAACATCTTTCCGCCTTCGTATCTGATTCAGCCCGGGGGAAATGCCACGCTGGGGCCGCCGTCTGACGCCGGTGACGCGGGACCGGGATGGGCGGGCCTGGCGCTACTACTGCCTCAACTTGAGCAGGCCAACCTGTATCACGCGCTCGATTTCAATGCTCCGTGCTGGTCCGCATCGAATGCGTCGTTCGTGCAGCGCACGATCCCCTCGTACCTTTGCCCTTCGGCCACGAACGGGAACAACGTCTACAACGTCGTCGACGAAGGCGGAACGGTGCTGGCGAAGTTCGCACGCAGCAACTACGTGGCTAACGCTGGGCGCATCGACGTCTGGGATCTGACCGACGCCGACCTCTCCTCAGAGGCCGACGGGCCGCTCTATCGAAACAGTGCAACCAGGATCCGCGATATTTCGGATGGCCTGACCAACACGGTCTTTTTTGGCGAGCAGACTCCCTATCACAGTGACTCCACCTGGGTGGGTGTTGTACCGAATTCCGTAACGTGTCCGTCGCCATTGTTTGCCTATGCCGGATGCGACGGAGCTGCTCCGCAGGTGAATGTGCACTCGGGACCCGGCATCAACGAATTTCCTCCGATCATTCATCCCCCCAACAGCAATTTTGGGTATGTCGACGAAATGTATTCACAACATGATTCTGGTGGCAACGTCCTGTTGGGTGACGGCAGCGTGCGTTTTGCATCCAAGTTTATGGACGGGGTGACATGGTCTCGTTTGGCAACCCGCGCCAGTGGTGAAGTCGTGGGTGACTGGTGACAGAACCTCATTGTCGCCAGTCGGTACTTCTCTGGAGCCTGACTCGAATGTCGCATCACGCTCGCTGTCGTAAGCGTTCACCATTCCGTGATCAAGAACCCCATCATGTCCAATACCAGGAATTGTCGAACTGTGGACAAGTTTTCAATATCACCTCATGGAATGCTCTGCCCCCAATGCTACGTTCTCTGCGGCCTGTTGCTGTTGAGTGGCTGCCAGCGAACACCCCAGCTTGGTTCCGACAGTCGCGAACTTTTGCAGCGTCTGCAAACGGCGGTTTCCGCAAAGAACACCGCATGGCTCGACGCGTGTGAAGATCAAATCCTTGCCACACACAATCGAAGTGCCATTCCCGATCGAGAATTGAAAGCGCTCATCTCCGTGATCGATCGTGCACGCTCAGGAGACTGGAAACAGGCACAAGTGGAGAGCTTCAAACTCAGTGAAGGTCAAACAGCCACCGCCGAAGACCGTGAGCGGTTGAAAGAGCGATCACGAAAAAAACGGGGCGAGAAGAAATCGGCGTGACGAGACGTCCATCGAAACAATCGCGAGGTGTCTTTGTCGTCCGGAAATTCGCGCTGCGTGATGTCAGAGGAAGTGTGAATGCGTCGTGATCAATCAATCTGGCAAGGCTTGACCGCGATTCTGCACTACGACTTTTGCCCATGGGCCAATCGCTGGCTGGCGGGTCTTAGGCATCCCGTGTCCAACCTGGCATTCGCCGCCATTGCGGCGCTGGCCTGTGGGTTGTTTGTGAAATCGATCGCCTTGTTGGCGTTTGTTGTTCTCACGGCAATCGTGTGTCTCGGCTGGTTCTGGCCCGTCATCTCGACCTGCGGTGTGTCGTGCACTGTCCGTTTTTCTGAACGTCGGGTTACAGAAGGGGAGCGGGTTCGGATTGTCGTACAGATTTCGAACCGCTGCCCATGGCCCGTCTGGGGGCTGGTGATTGACCCTGGCTTCGCGATGGACGCCGAGTCGCGTTCTTCATCGGTGGTGATTCACCTCATCCATGGCTGGTCGAATCAGGAAGTGACCTGGGAGGTGATTCCACCGAGTCGCGGCGAGTATCCATTGCGGGCTCCCGACATGGCGACAGATTTTCCGTTCGGACTGCGAACCACGCGACGTCCCATCAGGCGGTTCGACAAGCTCATCGTCTGGCCGAGCCTGATTTCTCTGGAAACACTGCTCGATGCCGCCGAGACTCGACCAACGGCCGATGCATTCAGCGATGTGCGTACAGGCGATCGTGGCGACGTTATTGGAACGCGTCCGTTCCGCGATGGCGATTCGTTGCGACGCGTTCACTGGGTCCAGACCGCGCGCACTGGCAAGATGATCGTGAGCGAACGGCAGATGGCCACGCAACCCGCCATCCGAGTTGTCTTCGATTCTGATCCCCAGCTTCACGATGGATCTGATCCAGATGGAACACTCGAATGGTCGATTCGCATTGCTGCGAGTGTCTGCGCCGCCTATCACCGCGAGAACGCGCTCGTCGAGTGCTGTTTCGGCCATGAGTCGATCGAGTTGCGTGGCGGAACATTGGGACTGGCTCGATTCCTCGATTCGTTGGCCAAATGGAAACCCTGCCACTCACATCACGCCCGAGCGTGCCAGCATGATCATCGACAGGCGGCCTGTCATCGAATTCATCATCGAAATTGTGGTGTATTTCAGCTCACGATTACGACAGATCGTGGAGTCGGCCATCGAGTCGAGCATCGGCATGTGCATGGTGAGCAAAAACGGGTGGTACTGAGAACACGATCCAGCGAGAAATCGTGCGAGATCTGTGGCGATTCGCACAACACGCCACAACGACACTCCATCATCCTTGATCGTTCGGACGACATCGCTGCCGAATTTCGTCGCAAGTGGAGACTGGCCTGCCATGTGGGTTGAACGACTTTCCCATCGCGCCGTGCGACGCCTTCGCGAGGATGCTGCGAACGCACCGCCTTCCGCCGGGATGGCCCTCAGGACGACACCGCGCCTGACCTGGTCCCTGGCGCTGCTCGCCATTCTGACTTTCGAAAATTCGGCGGGGGACGGCGAACGAACTTACGCACAGATTCTATCGCTCGTGACGGCCGAGGTGCTTGCCGTGGCGTTGTCGGGCAAACTTGTTCGACGATTCGCTCGACCCGAGACGTCCCATGAATCACGACTCACTGCAATCGCCTGTCTGACAATCGCGGTCTTCGCGGTCGAACTTCTTGTTCGAGCCGTTTCGAACAGCATGCTGCCGCTTGAGCAGTTGCTGCTCATCCTGATCCGCAATGCCATCCTGGCACTCTTGCTCTTTGCAAATCGGCAAGACTGTCAGCGCGCCGCCTGTTCGCTCAGCCTCTTTCTCACGATTTTCACATCCACCCTGTCGGCTCACAATTGGCTGATCGGTTCATTCGTGTTGTTTGCCGTCATCGGAGTCTTCTGGCTGTCGGATCTTCACCGCGAGACACTGCGAGGCCGGTCGATCATCCGATCGACATCCCACCAGACACCGTCGCGGTGGAGAGCGGTCCTGTTGCTTCCGTTGGGTTTCCTGTTGGCACTGCCGGTCGCGGGACTCTCGACGCGCGCGTTGCCCGGATTCATGCCGAGTTCTGGTGGAAAGGATTGGTATTTCGAAACGGCTCAAGGAGGGGTCGGTGATGGCGATTCGCTTGTCGCCGGAATCGAGAATATCCAGAGTTTCGCCGCGATCGACGACGCGCCTTTTCTCAATTCGCATGAACCAAGTCTCTACGACATGTTCGACGATTCGTACAACGAACCGGTCAAGGTCGAACAACAGGAACGAGCGATATCGATCTCGAATCCGCGTTCCGCTCAGCCGTCCGAACGTGACCTCGCCGAGTCTCAGTCGGTCGGGAAGGAATTTTCCACAGTCAGAAAGTCAGGTCAACCGAACAGTGGCCAGATTGGCAATCGCACGCACAACGCCCTGTTGTTCGTCAAGGGGCGCGTCCCGCTCCACTTGAGACTGGAGGCATTCGATCGATTTGACGGCCACGATTGGACGGTCGACGAATTCCTTGGCTCCGGTCCGTCGCTGCAAATGGAACGGCTGAACGAGCGTCCGTGGCTGCAAATTTCGCGACCTGTGGATGGAGCGGTCTTTGCTCGGCCGGAAACTCATGCCCTTAAAATCATTCGCCTCAACTCCAACCGAATCCCTTCGCCAACTCAGTTGCTCGGCGTTCATATCGATAAACTCGATCGAACGGATTTCTATCGCTGGGCTCAGCCCGACATTCTGCAGATGGACCGGGAACGCCTGCCCTCGTTGACGGTGATCCACCTTCAATCGCGGATCGCCGATGTAGGGAAACTTGAACAACTTGCACTTCAGGCGCACGGTGACAGCGGGCGTTATCGGAAGACAGAGAAGGGTGCATCCTCAGACCGAATTGAACAACTGGGACGCCTCTGGACCGAATCGGTACCGACGGGCTGGCCGCAAATTCAGCAGGTGATCCAGCATTTGCGTCGCGACTATGTCCATGATCATGACGAACGTCCTGCGGCAGACTGCACCCACACGACAATCGACTTTTTATTCACGGCGAAACGTGGCCCCGACTATCAGTTCGCCACGGCCGCGGTTCTGTTGCTGCGTTCGTTGGGCTATCCCGCTCGACTGGTTGCAGGCTTCTATGCCAACCCAAGCCGCTATGACCACCGCGCCCAGCACACGCCAGTACACAGCGACGACATCCATGTGTGGGCGGAGGTCTCAACCATCGGAGGAACATGGATTCCCATCGAACCGACACCTGGGTACGAATTACTTCGCCCCTTGCCAACCGTCTGGGAAATTCTCAGTGACATCGTCGACACATTCTGGCGTTGGTTGGTTTCTCATGCCGTCCTGGTTCTCGTCAGTTCGGGCACGGCGGTCGTCCTGTTCCTGATGCGGCGAACGTTGGTCGATCGAGTCGAAGTGCTGGTTTGGTCATGGCGTTCAACCCGAAATGTGCGTGCGCGGATTCTGGCCACACTCCGACTGATGGAACGTCGCGCTCGTCGGTGGGGAGCAGCGTGCCCTCAATCGATTTCGGGCTCGATGTGGTTGATGTCCTTGTCGGTCCCGCAGAGAGGAATCGAGCGACAAACGCTGATCTACTTCGGACGGCTCGCCGACTGGGCTCAGTTCTCGCCCGAACTAACATCGCTCGCGGAACCCGATGCTGAAGCCGTCTGCCGCCACACGGTTCAAATCTGGTGGCGATTGCCCACGACGCAATTGCAACTTCGCTCCACGAAGCGACCCGACCGTCGATGGCCAGAGACGATCACACATCCGAATCCACTTGCTCGTACACGGGAGATGACAACAGCATGAACTCGATCTTGGATCGGCATTCAAGCCGTCCTTCAACGGCAGATCAGGACGACATTGACCTCGTTCGGTCGCGTCTGAATCGGGCCCTGCGAGGCAAGTCAGACGTGATTGAATATGTCATTGCATGCCTATTGGCACGCGGGCATCTGTTGCTCGAAGATCGTCCGGGCTTGGGGAAAACGACGCTGGCGAAAGCGCTCGCTGATTGTCTCGGAGGACGTTTTGCGCGGGTGCAATGTACGCCCGATCTCTTGCCCAGCGACATTACGGGATTTCAGCTTTTCAATCAGCGAACGCACGAATTCGAATTTCGTGCAGGTCCCGTTTTTTCAGAAATCCTGCTGGCCGACGAGATCAATCGTGCGACGCCGCGGACACAAAGTGCATTGCTGGAAGCCATGGCCGAACGGCAGGTCACCATCGATACCGTCCGGCATCCGCTGCGTGATGAATTCTTTGTGATCGCCACTCAGAACCCGCATGAACAACATGGAACGTACCCGTTACCCGAAGCGCAACTGGACCGCTTCGCGATGAAACTGAGCATCGGCTATCCCGAGCGCGAACATGAACTAACGATGCTGGCAGACGCGATTCCCGTGACAGACATCACAGAGACGGACGTCGAGTCGACATGGGATTTAGCTCATTTGAACCAGATCCAACGATCCGTGGCCCGAGTGGCGGTAATCGCTTCGGTACAGGAGTACCTGGTGCGACTGGCGGAGCTTACGCGAAGTCATCGCGAGATTAGTCTTGGACTCAGTCCGCGCGGACTTTTGACATGGCAGCGTGTCGCTCAAGCGTGGGCCTATTTGAACGACCGCACATTCGTGACACCTCGCGACATTCAGGAAGTGGCGTGGCCGGTGCTGTCCGTGCGATTGGGCATTGAACGGGACGATCCACACGCCCTGATCGATGAGCTGCTCGAACAAGTTCCTGTTCCCGCAGGCCGCTGAATGGTTCACGAACCGAATTCCCGTACGAGTTACACGAAGACACGAGGCATTATGTCCGCCACCAAGCCAATCCACACCATCCCATTGCTTCTTTGGATTGCCGCACAGGTCTGCGGCTGCACGTCCTCTGCAACCGAGCATGACGAGCGGCTTGAGCATCACGTCCCAGCGCATCGGCCAAATACCTTCGGCGATGGCGTCCGTCAATTGCGTCCTCGACTAATGAGGATCGCAGAAGCGCCCCCGAACAACTCAGCAATCGAACGACAGCGTGAGATCAAGGAGCTGATCGAGATTACAGGCTGGCTGCCCGTACTCGCGGCGGAGAGTCCACTGAATCAGCAAGACTGGGAACGGGCCAAGGCGAGATCCGAGGACTTGCTGCGGGCCTTTCACGTCGCGAATGCCGGGACGCAAGAGGCCGATTGGCAGAACACCATGACTCAGGTCGATGCGGTCATTCGCAGTCTGGAATTGCTGATGCCTGCTGCCGCGGAAGCCCACGTGGGAACCGACGACAAATCGCCATCGGCATCGTCAGCCAATAGTCCAAGCGCAATCAAGCCGACGAATTGAATCCATCGTTCACTCAATGGATCGAGCTCGCGCGAATCGCCCGTCACGAACTCGATTCACTCTGTTCCGCGAGCTGTTTCGTGGCTCTTTTGTCAAAGTGAGGGACACATGTGGGAAGCCATTGTCTGGGGAACCTGTCTACGAATCGCACAAGCATCGCTGCAGGCAGCCCCGTTTATTTTCACAGGGCTTTGCATCATGGGCCTGCTGCACCGGTTGATGGGCCAACAACATACGCGATGGTTGTTTGGTTCGAATTCTGTGGCATCGCTGCTGCAAGCCTGGGTCATCGGACTGCTGTTGCCTGGCTGCTCACTGGGCGCGATTCCGATCGTGAAACAGTTGCGTCGTAGCGGGATCGCAGCCGGAACCATTCTCGCCTTTGCACTCTCGTCGCCGTTGTTCGATCCGCTCTCCATCTTGTACGGACTGACGCTCTCGAAACCATTTACGATCGTCGCCTTCGCGTTGTGCTCGCTGGTCGTTGTCACGATCTCTGGAAGTCTGTTTGATCGAATGTTTCCCGCGATTGAGCCGGAACTTTCCGAGCCGCCAGCAACGCCACATGGAATCAAACGTTTGCTCGCGATCCTGGTCGTCATGGCCCGCGAATCGGTCAGCGGAACGGCCGGACTCATCGCCATCGGACTCGCCGGGGTGGGACTGCTCAGTGTGCTGCTGCCACCGGGAAGCCTGCAGCGAACGATGGCGCACGACAATCCCTGGTCACCGCTGGTGATGACGGCAATCGCGATCCCGGCGTATGCGACTCCGATGACGGCCATGGGGCAACTCGGTTCGATGTTTCAGCACGGAAATTCGATTGGCGCGGCATTTATCCTGCTTGTGTTCGGAGCCGGATTGAATCTGGGTCTGCTCACCTGGATCGTTCTCAACTATGGAATTAAAAAATCGCTGGTGTGGATGGGCCTGATGCTCGCGATCGTCCTGGGGCTGTCTTACGGAATCGAACGCCCCCTGTATCCCAACGAGTTGGAAGCCGCAGATCACACGCATGCGTTCGACACCTATTGCCAGCCGTTCCTCAGTTCTGCATCCCCCCCCGCTGGCGGCTATCCCTCCGAGATCTGGCGCCGTGTCCGACTGGAAACACAGCCACACGAGGCCGCAGGCGCGGTGATACTATTTCTGATGGTCACGCTGGGCGAGTTCCTGGCCTGTTTGGATCGGTACTGGGTGATCGAGACGTGGTTAAATCGTCCGACAGAGCCCACGGCCAATCCCGCGCGACGAACGTGGGACGTCACGATTCCAGGCCCGATACTTGCGGGGATCGGACTGGCCACAATCATCGCGTTCAGCATTGTCGGATGTTACGCCTACTATCCGACACCACACGAAACTCTCGATGAACTGAGTCTCGCGAAGACGGAAGCACTTGGTGCGGCGCTCACTGGTCACCGGGAACATGCACTGCACTGGATTCCGGTATGCGAGAGCTGGAATCGTCGGCTGCAAGTCGGAGCCTATCTGCGTCACTGGCATCTGAGCGACTACCATCGCATGAAAGCACGGGTTTTTCGCGATCGCCTGGAAGTCTTGGAACACATGATCGAAAACCGCGACTCTGACGAAGAGATCCGTCGGCAGATCTCGCTGACATCGCGCGCATTTCTGCGACTGGCAACAGCCTATCGCGAGGAATTATCCCAATGAATTGTTGGCCCTGAAACGACGATGCAGCGAACGTTGCTGACCAAGCCGCGGCCCCCCACAAAACAATCTTCACCAGTAAAAACGAGCGGCTTCAAACAGCGCAAACGAAGGATCTGATCGTGGTGATCACATCCTTCGCCTGCGCGCCCAAGCTCACGCATCGCTTGTTCAGATTCGCCGAAACGGTTTCGGCCTCGATTTGCTGAGTCGTTCAATCGAAACGATTTTGCCTTCATGGACTTTGATTGTCAGTTCTCCATGCTCCAAACCGCGAAGCAGCCGACGCAGCTCCTGGCCAAAGCCTGGGTTTGAGGAATCGGAATCGGACGGGGCTTGTGTTGGTGCACTTTCCAGGCGTGGTGAACTATTCATGGCAACTCCATTGAGTGAGGTCAGCGATCAAACCAAATTCCGTGTCATTAAAAGGGTGATATTTCAGAGAAAGATCTCATTGGCGACTTCGCCGGCCACATCGGTCAGCCGAAAGTCACGACCCGCGTACCGGTATGTCAGCGCTTCATGATCAAGCCCCATTAGTGCGAGCAGCGTCGCATGCAGATCCATGGTGTGCATTCGGCCTTCGACGGCATGTGTGCCATACTCATCGGTACTGCCGAACGAGAAGCCTGGTTTGACGCCCGCTCCTGCGAGCCACATGCCATACCCGGTAATGTTGTGATCGCGACCATCAGGCCCCTGCGCCGTGGGCAGTCGTCCAAACTCGCTGCCGAAGAGAACCAGCGTGTCGTCGAGCAGTCCGCGTTGTCCCAGGTCATCCAGCAACGCGGCGGTGGGTTGGTCGGTGGCAGACGCGTTGGCGATCAGCCCCTTATGCAAGTTGTTGTGATGATCCCAACCGGGTTGTCGAATCTGAACAAACCGGACACCCGCCTCACTCAGCCGACGTGCCATCAAGCACTGACGCGCAAAGCTGCCCGCGGGGCCCGGCTTGACTCCATAGGCATCAAGAACGGATTGAGGTTCTTTCGACAGGTCCAGCAGTTCAGGAACCTTGCCCTGCATCCGGAATGCCAGTTCGTACGATTGAATAATCCCATCCAATCCTTCCGGCGCACCAAGATCGGCCTGCTGGTTCCGATTCAGCTCTTGCACCAGATCGATTTGACGTCGTTGCAGTGGGCTAGCCGTCTGTGCCTTCAGGTTCGGCAGATAGCCAGTGTCGTTGATCCGCGTCCCCTGAAAATGGGCTGGCAGGAAGGCACTTCCATAGTTGACCGCGCCACCGAAATTCGGTGACGGATTGATCGTGATGTAGCCCGGCAAATCCTGATTTTCGGTCCCCAAACCGTACAGCAGCCAAGCGCCCATTGATGGGCGAGACTGCGAAACAACACGTGCACCGGTGTGCAATTGAATCACGGCCTGAGGATGCGCCGGCGTGTCGGTATGCAAACCGCGAATGAAGCACAGTTGATCCACCCGCTGTGCAACATGTGGATACAACTCAGAAACCCAAGCACCGGATTGACCGTGTTGCTTGAACTGGAATTTCGAGGCGACCAGCTTACCGCCGCCCGTCCCAGCCTTACCGTCGTTCTCTTGCAGCTTTGGCTTGTAGTCGAACGTGTCAACGCCCGACATCGCACCTTCCATGAAGAGGAAAATAATTCGCTTCGCCTTGGCGGGCCGGTGTTGGGGTTTTGGCCACAGTGGCTTGTTGGCCAGTTCGGCAGGAACGTTGGCAGCGGCCGCTTTTCGCTGTTGTAAGCCGAGTAACCCAGCCAGCGCGACATAGCCAAATCCAGTCCCTGCAGATTGCAGGACTTGTCGGCGAGTGACGGATGCCACCTGAGTCTTCAATCGTTGATCGTCAGACATGACGAGATTCTCCGAGTTTTGGTTTTGATCTGTTAATTATTGAACGTTTGGGTTGCTGAATCGCGATAGGGTTCCAACCAGGAGCATCTATCGCGTGTAACGGAACTCAGCCGATCCAATCAGAGCTTGGATCAGGCTGGTCCAAGCGGCGGATTGCGCGTCGCGTGACAGAACCTTTTCTTCCTGAGCAGTCGATTCGGTTTGCTCAACATCATCAGGATTCAGCGCCTGTGCCGTGCGCTGCTGAGCCGCCGCCAACGATTGGTTCGCGGCCCCGGCAGCCAAGTTGCTGGGCGTTGAGGCATCGGCGGGCTGTGCCGCGGCGATCGCGGTCTGACGTTCCCGTTCCGCAACCGCTGCAAATTCTTCTTGCAATGAAGCGGCCGCGACGGACGCATAGTCGGCCAGGTAGTATCGGACGCGATCCCGTTCCGTGCTCGTTGGAAAACGCCCGATCAGGACCAGGTACGACTGGTCGATTCGCTGCGAATCGTCGAGATCAGATCGTGCCAGCAAATTCTCGGCAAACACTTGCGAATTGCCGCGAACAAATGGATCGTTCAGCAGGTACAGGGCCTGCGTCGCGACCGTGGTAATTTCGCGCTGGCCAGTGACCAGACCTTGATCTGCAAAGTCGAACACTTCGAGTGAAGGTGGAACCAGCGTTCGCAACAAGGGCAGATAGACGCTGCGATAGCGACTGGTTCGAACCAGCTCCATGATCCGCTGAGATTCGGGGCCGTTGTTCCGCAGTTCGATGACCTTCAATTCCTGGGCCGGAGATCCTTCAGGCCGTGCCCGATCCAAGGTTCCCGCCGAAGTAAGGATCGAGTCACGCAGCTCTTCAGCCGACAGTCGCCGAGGGCTGTGACGCCAGTGCAACTGATTGCTGGGATCAACGGCGAGATGATTTTCCGTGGCTGACGAGGCCAGCCCATACGTTCGCGTCAGGACGAGGGTTCGAATGAGCCTCTTGATCGACCAGCCGTCCGCCACGAACTGCTGAGCCAGATGATCCAACAATTCGGGATGTGTTGGTTTGGCGCCGTTGACACCAAAGTTATCAACGCTCGACACCAATCCCTGACCGAACAGATGATGCCAAACGCGATTCACGATCACTCGTGAGGTCAACGGGTTCTGTGGGCTGGTCAGCCATTGAGCCAACTCAAGTCGACCACTTCGATCGGCCGGAATTTGTGGCTGGCCTTCATATTCCACAACTTTCGGAAACCCACGGGGCGCCACCGGCCCCAGCTTCTCGGCTTCACCTCGCAAACGAATTTCCGTATCGCTGACGGTCTTTGAATCACGCAGCCCCAACGCCACTTTGCCACGAGCCGCCGGGTCGCTGATCGCGACAAATTCGGCTTGAAGCCGATTCCATTTCTGGCGAGCGACTTGTCGCATCGGTCTGCCGTTCGGTGCCAGTTTCGCACCTTCTTCGCTATCGCGCAGTTCTTCAAACCGTGCCTTGGCTTCGTCAGCAGCCTTCCTTGCCTCGGCGATTTTCACATCGTAGTTGGGATCGACTTCGGTCGATTGCGACAAGATCAGCAGCATTTGCGGATCGTAGTAATCGAGGCCGCCGCCACCCATCTTGTTTTTCAAACCACCGCACAAGTCGGTGCTGTGGAAGATCCCCGCCAGGCCGTAATACTCCTTCGCCGAGATCGGGTCGAATTTATGATCGTGGCACCGCGCGCAACTGATGGTGAGCCCCAGAATCGCCTGCGAGAACGTATCGATCTGCTCATCAATGTTGTCCATGGTGAATCGGACTTTGAACCGCTGATTCACATCTTTGACACCGATCGCCAGGAACCCGGTGGCAATCAATTGCTCTTGTCGCTGCTCTTCCGAGTTGAACGGCAACTGATCGCCCGCAATCTGCTCGCGTACGAACTGATCATATGGCTTGTCGTTGTTGAACGCGTCGATGACGTAGTCGCGGTATCGCCAAGCAAAGGGATAAGGCAAATTGCGTGCGGAACCGGTTGATTCACCGTAACGAGCCACATCCAGCCAGTGTCGGCCCCATCGTTCGCCGAATGCGGGTGATTGGAGCAAACGATCAACGGCACGCTCGTTCGCCTTCGGATCATGATCCTGAAGGAACGACGTGATTTCATTGGCGGATGGAGGCAGGCCGGTCAAGTCATAGGTAATGCGGCGAAGCCACGCAGCGCGGTCGGCGTCCTCCACCGGCTTCAGCCCGGAGAGCTCAAGCTTTTCCAAAAGGAATCTGTCAACGTCATCGCGCGGCCAGCTCGCTTCCTTCACTACCGGAGGAGTGACCGTCCGAATTGGCTGCCAGGACCAGTGCTCGCGCCGAAGTTGGTCATAGTCCGCTCGCTCGACCGTAAGATCCGAGGGGACGTCGATTTTGGGCCACGCGGCGCCATCCTGAATCCATTTGGTGAGCACTTCGATCTGCTCATCCGCCAACTTGAACTCGGGTGGCATCTTCAATTTGGGATCAGTGTGACTGATCGCTTTCAGCAGCACGCTGTCTTCAGGATGACCGGGAACAACCGCCGCCCCGCGACCACCACCTTGCAGTAAACCGTTCCGGTCGTCGACCCGTAATCCCCCCGCGGCCTTGTTGTCGGCCGAATGGCAGTTGTAGCAATTCTCGACAAGTAGCGGACGTACCTTCTTTTCGAAGAACTCCAAAGCCGCTGGGGAAGGTGCGGCTGGAGAAACCGCGTCGTTGGCAGCAAGCGAACCGGCTGACAACGCCATCGCAATCGTTGCGAATGCTTTCACTCGTGGGAACATGAACCGACTTTCTGGTGGTATGAGTTAATCGCGACACGTGGCCGCGGAATTCCAATTCGAATCGATCACTTGTCGTTCTGGCGATTACGGGCCTGCTGCTGCGGAGCAGGAATCCAAGACGGGGGAACCAGCGTTGAGTTCCAGGTATCCCATTCCGATTGAAGACGTGCGACCAATTCTGGTTTTGTCGCGGCGAGGTCCTGCTGCTCGCCAATGTCCTCTTTCAGGTTGTAAAGGCGTGGCTTGGTGTCGCCACGAACTTTGAGCAACTTCCAGTCACCTTGTCGCAAGGCAATCTGCTCACCAAACCGCCAGTACAACGCGGAATGGGGAGCCCCCGCCTTTTCACCTTTCAGGAACGGAGCCAGGTCGACACCGTCGAGCTTCGCCGCATCGTCTGCGACAACACCCGCGGCGGTCAGAATGGTCGGCAATAGGTCCAACTGAATCACCGGTTCTTCATACTTTTTGCCCGCAGCCAATTGGCCCGGCCACGACACCACGAACGGCACTCGAACACCGCCTTCCCACGTGGTCGCCTTTTGACCGTTTAGCGGCGTATTCGTCGAACCATTAGCAGGAGGACCACCGTTGTCGCTGATGAAGACAACCAGCGTTTTCTGTTCGAGCTTTTCGGCGGCCAATTTGTCGAGCACTTGCCCAACCGCGTCGTCCATGGCAGTCAACATCCCGGCATAAGTCCGTCGACGCTCATCGGCGATCGATTTGAACCGTTCGAGGTGTTCGGGCTTGGCGTGTTGTGGATTGTGAACGGCGTTGAAGGCCAGATACAAAAAGAACGGTCGATTTTTGTTCCGATCAATGTAGGCCACCGACTCACGCGCGAACGCGTCGGTCAGGTACTCGGATTCGACGACGGCCTCGCGTCCGCGGCGGATCGGATCATTGCTATTGGCATCTGGGAAGTACGGATGAGCCCCCCCAAGGAACCCGAAGAATTCGTCGAAACCACGCTCGAGCGGTTGGAACTGCGGAGCAAACCCAAGATGCCATTTGCCCACAATGCCCGTCGCGTAGCCCGCCTGTTTCAAACGCTGCGGCAAAGTCCGTTCTTCCAGACTCAGGCCAAACGTTTCCGTGACGCGGGCGGCGTTGCCCGGGTTGAACTCGTGCCCGAACCGCTGTTGATAGCGTCCTGTAAGCAACCCGGCGCGCGTTGGACTGCAGTAAGGTCCCGAGACGTATCCTGACGAACAGGTTACCCCCGAACGGGCAAGCCCGTCGATTCGTGGAGTGGGAATATCACGACCACCTTGAAAGCCGAGATCGCCGTAGCCCAGATCATCGGCCACGATCAACACGATGTTCGGTTTGGAGGACGCATCAGCGGCCCAGCCCACGACAGCCGTCATGGAGAAAAGCAAGGCCGCGGCCAGATTGCGGCCAACCGTCATTGATACCGGCATGTCTACCCTTCAGTTCGATGTGGCGATCAGAATGCGAACGATTGGTTCGCCCTGGAATCGAGATGGAAGAAAACCGAAGCACCTCAGTGTGCGAACCATAGAATCACTTTTGACTCAGTTCGAAATCCAAGACGTTGTGGCCCGACTTGACGTCTCGTTCGTACTGCACTTGCATGTTTTCCTTGTAGCCGCTGGGCAATTGAGTCACGACCAGCAACCCAGTGCTCTTATCCTCCACTTCCATCTCATCGCGCTTGGACGTGCGAACAGAGACGTTGTGCTTGCCAACCAACGCTCCTTGGCGAGTCTGCGAGAACTGAAGGGAGTAGACTCCCTTCGCATCGGTATAGGCCGATCCATATGTCCCGCGCGGAGCAATCGGTTGAAACTTGACGTAGGCGAAGGGGACGGGAGTGCCATTCATTGTCACCTGGCCTTTCACCGTGCCCAGGTGCGGCCCGCGCTCACAACCCGCGGCCATCGTCAGGCTAATGGCCGCGAGGAATAGACATGTGAGAGATCGAAAGTTCATTGGAATCACCGTTCGAGAATTGAGGCGGGTCGCTTCACCTGTGTTCATGACAGGCAAAGTGAAGTATCAGGAGATGGTCGCCCGATCCCTGGTGGTTGTGGTGGCAGTCCAGGAACCGGGCGACTCGTGGTGACTGCAGCCGCCGAGTGGCACAGTCACACAGTCCGGACAGGTTGGTGCGTTCGTGACGAGCACTCCAACCTGTCAGATCAGGCTTGAGGTTTCACTAGTATTCGCCCAAGGTCAGCCCGTCGTTGCGGCGGCCCAAACGTTGGAACAAACCAAGCGAACTGGAGGCATTCGCGATCGTGGTATCGACATCATTGAAATCGATGTTTTCGCTGATGAACTGCACGCGGCCATCGGCAAACAGGAAGTTGGCCCCCCCCGAATGTCGGCTGCTGAACCCACGACTGACGGCAGGATTTCCATTTGGCTGCAGGACTGGATCGTTGATCTTCACATTCAGGATCGCCAGATTCTGACGCGAACCCCAGATTCCGGTGCCTGTATAGTTTCGCTGTCCCACCCAGTTCGCGGCCCAACCAAGCTGCCAATCGCGTTCACCCACGATGAAGGTGTTCGACAGACCGTCGGTGATGTCACGAAACTTGACCGCGCTATCGCCCCAGAACGTGCCGAATGGATCCTGGCTGCTGACAATCCAATTTTCAGGTGTTGACCAGCGAGATCCGGAAACGCCCACATAGTTGGCCGTTGCCAGATAGACCGGCTGATTCCCGAAAAAGGCACTGTAGGGCGTATCCCATTCCCGCTTCGAATTCAAATCCGGAGCGGTATCAGACGGGCAGCGATAAAACGGCATGGTCTTCTTTGTGAGGCTCTGCGCATCAGGATTTGCGGTATTGCGAAGCAGTTGATCGAGATCAACACCGTTGGTTTGCATGGCGTTGAACAGGTTTGCCTGCTCAAGCTGTGGCAGCAGGAACGTCCCCCATCCATACGAGCCGAGTGCGGCCACGTTCTGATTGCCAACTTTATGAACGACCCCTGGCGGTAGCGTGTTGTAGATGTCGTGGTAGTTGTGCAGTGCCAGACCAATCTGCTTCTGATTGTTACGGCACTGGGTACGACGAGCGGCTTCACGCGCCTGTTGAACTGCCGGCAACAGCAAGGCGATTAGGACAGCAATGATCGCAATTACGACCAGCAACTCGATCAGCGTAAATGCACGTGGGCGTGAGTAACGACGCCGTTCCGTGACCCGACTGAAATACATGTTCATCTCCTCAAAATTCCATTCAAAATTCGAAATACACGATGCCGGCGCGCACAATCAGCGCGACGCGACAGATTTGCTCACGAAAACGCCCTCGCGAAGCGTCCCCGGAAATGGCAATTCAGAAAGCCCCGACAACATCAACTGCCGGTCCGAGATGAACCAACAGCGTTGGGGCGACAGGCACACAACCACGCGCCACCACCCTTTACAGAAGGGCGCATGGAATTATTCAGATCAATGTTTCTGCTCGTACGGCCAGAGCGATGACCGCACGTCCCAGTTGGGGGGTCAACGACAACAGCGAAGGATCGACATACGCAAGCTCCTCGTCATGCGTGCACGCCTCTAGTCGTCCAGTGAGCAGCACAGAGTCAATCGCGTGGCCCTCGGCCACAGCGGAATATACCACCCATTTAGTGGGTGCAATATTATTTCGGGATTTGTTGTGCTTGTCAATCACACTTTCCCTGAATTATTGACACGCTCGGAACTTTAGTTTCACACAACAAGTCGTGATTTATTCAAGCGAGACGCACACTCAAGCCGAAAGTGTTCTTGCGTACAGATTATGCACCAAACCTTAGGCGGACACTCTGTCGAAACCCGTCACACGCCGCCCAAGGCGTGCGCGCAGGAGACGTAGCAACCCCAAGCACAGCCCTCACAAAGTCGACACGCTACCATCGCTCGACCGGTCCATTCGGGACCTTGATCAATGCCGTTGCAATGGTGTTTCGCCGTTCGCCGTGTCGCTCGCGTATTTCGCTGACGATCTGTTCGAATTCCGTGAAGTCATTGAAAAGCCGAAGCCGGTGTTCCAGATCTTCCGGTATCCCCAGCTTGGCTCCGTACCACGCCGCAAACTTGCGAAACAAGATGCAACTTCGTTCCGCGTGCTGTTCTGTCATCAGTTGAAAATGGCGAGCGAGAAAGTCGACTTGCTCATCGCGCGTGGGCTCGCGCATCGGCTGACCTCGGTGGTGATCCGCCAGTTTACGAAAAATCCAGGGGTCGAGCATCGCACCGCGGCCGATCGCCACGGCCGCACAACCGGTCACGCGGCGCATCTGGAGTGCATCGGCGGGGGGTCGAACGTCTCCGTTTCCGATGACGGGAATCGATTTGACTGCTGCAACCGTCGCTGCAATCCCCTCAAGGTCAACGACGCCTTGGAACCCCTGCTGCCGGGTCCGTCCATGAATTGTGATCGCCTGGACACCGACCTCTTCGAATCGTTTCGCGAGATACGGAGAGGAGATCGAATCGCGATCCCACCCAAGCCTCATTTTCACCGTGACAGGCAACGATACGGCGGCAACGACCTGTTCGACCATTCGGCAGGCATTGTCCGCATCGCACAGCAGTCGCGCACCGCCGCCCTGCCCGTTGACCTTCGCCATGGGACACCCCATGTTGATATCGATTCCCGCATAGCGGTGCGATTCCAACCAGCGGGCCGCCCCCACTAATTGTTCAACCCCTCCACCGAAGATCTGGACAGTCAAGGGGTTATCATCGAGATGAGTTGCGACAAGCTCCAGCGAATGGCGATGTTCTCCACAAAGCTGCGTGGCATGAACCAGATCCGTCGTCGCCAGCCCCAATCCACCGACTTCACGCAGCGCTCGACGAAACGCAAGGTGGGTGTACCCCGCCAATGGAGCCAGAAAGTAGCGCGAAGGAAGTTCGCGGTGACCGATGAGAAGCCCTGCCGATTCGACAATTTCGGGCAATGGCGGGGCTGTCGACGAAGCAGACATAGTCGATAGGCTTGTTTTCAAAGAGTTACGTGCCTGAGGACAGAGGAAGCGACATGGAGAACGTCGAACCCTTGCCAAGTTCGCTCACCACGCTGATCGATCCACTATGAGCATGCACGATGGACTGGCAGATACTCAACCCCAATCCATTGCCGCGTTTTTCCCCGAAACGCTGGCGGGCCTTTTCGACCTGGTAGAAGCGATCAAATACCCGACTGACGGATTCGGCAGGGATCCCCAACCCTGTATCACAGACGGTTAACAGGCCAAACCCGGGCTTATTGTCACGCCCAAGTGTCACTGTCACAACGCCCCCTTTAACAGAAAACTTAACGGCATTATCTACGAGGTTCGTGAGCACCTGACGTAACTGTCTCGGAACGCCTGTCACGACGAGATCTTCGAGCAGATCAAACTTCAGATCGACCCCGCGTTCTTCGGCGACGGGCTCAAACATCTCCACCGTACGTGCGACGACTTCCGACAGCCTCACCGGTTCCATCGGCATGTCCGACGCGGTCGACTCGGTCTCGGCCAGTTGCAGCAACTGGTTCACCAACTGTCCCAGATAATGCACTTCGTCGTTAATCTGGAACAGCAAATCTTCGTACTCTTCGACGGAACGTGGCTTTTCGACGGTGACCTCCACCAGGCTCTGAATCGCAGCGAGTGGCGATCGCAGGTCGTGCGCCGCATTGGCCACAAAGTCACGATTTTTCTGCAGATGATCGGCAATCTCGTCCAGAAACTCGTTGATCTTGGAGGCGAGCTGATCGAGTTCATCACCAACTCCGCGCAGCTCAAGGCGCTCTTCGAGATGGCTGGGACGTAGTCGTTCGGTCGTTTGAATCAACCGCTGAAGTGGCTCGACGGCGCGTTCGGCCAGCAGCAGTCCGCCGACAGGCGCCAGCAACAGAATCGCCAGCCCGACCGGCGCGAGAACGCGCGTCAGTCGACCGACATCTTCATCGACAAATGCCACCAGGGTTCCCACTCGGATGCGATAGTTGGGAATACCGGGGCTATCAATTTCACGCTCGACCGAGCGATGCGTCTCTGAAACTAGAACATTGCGACCGTTGGTTTTCTTCGCCAGCTTCGAGAGGGGTTGATCGGGAGCAAGCTCGCTCTTCCACAGCGTGGTGACGCCATCTTCGTCGAGCCAGCGGATGTGCCATCCATGTACGAGATGCGCTTGGTCCTTGCGTCTGAGAAATGCCTCGACCTGATCGCGATCGGGGTACAGCTTTTCGACCGTCAAGAGAATTTCCTGGACCTCATCATCCAAGACCGTGTCGATCTCAATCAGAAGATAGTGCCTGAGACCTTCACGAACGACGATCAGGGCGATGATCACCGTGAGGAGTACGACAAGCGTATTCCACACGGTTAGGCGAAATCGCAGTGACCGGCTGAAATCAACAAAACGCCGCCAGGACAAAGCCGCGGAATCAAATCCGCTGGCGAACCTGGACCGCGCGATTGGACTAGTTTCCTTCATGAGAACTCTCACCCGATCCCGTTGTTTTCAACACCGAATCGAGGAGAGGATAACGAATCGTCGGCGGTGCAGCGAATGAGCGACCTTCGCTGCACCTGGCAGTTCGATTAAGCCTGAGGCGGTTCAACTGGAAACCTTCTCGACCGGCACGACATCTTCCGCGGCAATCGAATACCCGCGACCGCGAATCGTCTTGATGATCGATTCCGAACGTCCCTGGTCGAGCTTTCCTCGCAAGCGATTGACGTGAACCTCAATGACATTCGTCGTTCCGTCCCAGTTGAACCCCCAAACATGTTCACACAGCATTTTTCGCGTGACAACTTGCCCCGCGAATCGCATCAGCAGCTCGAGCAAACTGAATTCAATGGGTGTCAGGTCGACGTCTTTCCCGTCGCGAGATACACGCCGCGTCGAAAGGTCCAGTGTCAGGTCGGTGACGGCCAGGACAGGAGTCGGCCGAACGCTTGTCCTTCGGACAACCGCATTCAATCGGGCCAGCAGTTCCGCAAACTCGAACGGCTTGGGGATATAGTCATCCGCGCCGGAATTTAACCCCGTCACCCTGTCCTGAACAGACCCCATCGCCGTGAGCAAGACAACGGGGGTCATGACCCCCCCATTTCGAATCTCTCGCAATAGCTCCAGACCGCTCTTTTTGGGCAACATCTGATCGAGCACAATCGCGTCGGCTTGTTGCGATTGCGCCGCCGCGGCGCCCGATTCACCGTCTTGCATCCAGTCACATTGATAACCAGCTTCGGTGAAACCTTTGACAAGCGCTTTCCCGATTGCCGGGTCGTCTTCGATGACCAAAACTCGCATTTCTTGACACTCCTGTATGCACGCATTTGCGCAAGGGGCCTATTCCATCTCTAAGACGAATCTGAGCAGAATTGTTGACTGTCGAATACAGTGAGAGTGACACCTGTCGGGGATGTAAGTGTATCCATCCTTCTCGCCGATTTCTTGCCCTCATATATTAATTATGACGCATTCTTTAGAAATGGGACGAAGGGTAAAGCAGTTCACGTGCAAGATTCCATCCCCCAGACAGACCCACTATCACCCGGCACTGCCCACTCAGACTTCACGGCCGAACTCAAACGCCTGATCGAACATGCGGGAGCGTTACTTCCCTCGCAAGGCCCCATCACGGCATTCGTGTTCTTGAACACGCTGCAGGCGATGGAGGATCTGCCCTTCGATGAAGGCGTCCAAAAAGGGGCGAGACTGTTCGGCTGCCAGCCCTATCTGACCGAAGACAACTATCGCGATAAGCTGGCACAAGATCGAATCCACCTGGACGATCTGGCGTTGGCGCTTCGCCGCGATTTGAAAGAGCAGGCCGATGTCGTCGTGAGCACGGTCGTGACACGTCACCAGTTGCGTCTGGCAATGCTCAAACACCCCCTGCGAACCGGCCCCACCGAGGAACTTCAGTGGTTCGTCGCCGAAACCGACGCACTCACCAAACTGCGGCCCGACACACCGTCGTCGGTTCGAGATCATTTTCTCATCGACACCAAACACTGG
Source organism: Schlesneria paludicola DSM 18645 (assembly GCF_000255655.1). Classification (NCBI taxonomy): domain Bacteria; kingdom Pseudomonadati; phylum Planctomycetota; class Planctomycetia; order Planctomycetales; family Planctomycetaceae; genus Schlesneria; species Schlesneria paludicola. The sequence continues at coordinate 3,129,282 of NZ_JH636434.1, forward strand.
GTGATGCGAGATCTACGCACCAAGCTGAATCATGCACCGCGACAGCCACAGTCCCCCAGCGAACATCCGTTGTCGATCATCGAATTGATCGATCGGTTCGGCAAGTCGTCGATCGAACGATGGACACCCGCCACGTGGGAAGCCTTCTCGCTGCAAGCGCTCTGGCGAATCTGCCGGAACGGAATCTTCGGCGTGGCCCCCTCGGCCGAACAGGTACTCATGCCCGCGCGACATCGTGACCTGATCATACGCGCCACCGAATTCGACACGGACAGCCTGGTCCACCCCGTGCTGATTCGATTCTGTGCCTCGTTCGCCGATCAAGGATTTGCGAACTGGTCGCTGCCCAATCGAGACGGAGGAATTTTCAAATCGTTCCTGACGCTGTATTCCCAGCCCAGCGGCCCTCCCGACGAGTGGATGGCGCAGCTGCCTGGAGAACTCACACGCATTCAAAATGCCAACATGACACCGATCGAATCGGTCATGGAGTCGCTCGATCTGCTGGGGGTTTCGCACCATGAGTGGAATGATTTCATCACCGCCAGCCTGCTTGCCTTGCGAGGTTGGGCTGGTCTGATCTGGCAGTTGGAAGTTCGTCCTGATCGGCAGGCCCTGTCAGCCAATCCCGGCAGCCTGATCGAATTTCTGGCCATCCGCCTGATCCTGGAACGAATGGCCCTGAAGTATTCGGCCAGCCAGCTACTGAAATTCGACGGTCCTTTGGCTGAGTTGCGGCAAGTTGCAACCTCGTTCTTGCCGACCGTCACACACACCAGCGTCGAGCAGCGAGCATTCCAAATTTTCCAGTTGGCGCAGGTCCTGGGCTGGTCGCCAGCGACATTAAGCAGGTTGCAGGCCCACGACTGGACGGATTTGATTCACGAGATTGAATCTTTCACTTGCATGGAGCGCCGCCGGATCTTCCATCAGGCGTTCGAGCGACACCTGCGGGCGCAAACACTCGACGCACTATCAGTACACTGTCAGTCACCGTCGCAGCGAATTGAATCGCCGAGATTTCAGTCGGTCTATTGCATCGACTCGCGCGAGGAATCATTCCGACGCCACCTGGAAGAGGTCTGCCCCCAGGCGGAAACATTCGGCGCTGCGGGATTTTTTAGCGTGCCGATGTATTACAAGGGCGTGGCCGATGCACACTATGCCGCACTCTGCCCCATCGTCATCATGCCTCAACACTGGATTACGGAAGAAGTCGACGCGACTTTAGAAGCCTTGCACCTTCGCCGTGCCAAGACGCGGCGCGTCCTTGGTGCCGCGTCTCACAGCGTCCATGTCCGCAGCCGCAGCATTGCCGCAGGGGCATTGTTGACGACGAGTTTTGGTGTCCTTGCCTCGATTCCGTTGGTTGCCCGAGTGCTCTTCCCGCGTCTGACATCAAGAATCCGGCGACGCGCCAGTGCCTTTGTGCAGCCGCCCCAAATCACACGATTGAGACTGGAACGAAAATCACCAAACCCCGGTCCCACGGGTGACGGAATCGGCTTCACCGTCGACGAAATGGCGACGATGGGCGAGCGATTGCTGCAAGACATCGGCCTGACCAGCAATTTTGCGAGGTTGGTTTTCTTCTTTGGACATGGCTCGTTTTGCTTGAACAATCCGCACAAGTCCTGCTACGACTGCGGTGCCTGTTCGGGCAGTGCCGGCGCGCCGAATGCGCGGGCCTTGGCGGCGATCTTGAATGATCCACGCGTGCGTGAGATCGTCAAAAGCCATGGATTGGTGATCCCCGACGAGACTCATTTTCTCGGGGGATTGCACAATACCTGCAATGATTCATTGACGTTCTACGACATTGATCGCCTGCCCGAATCACACAAGGCCGATTTCGAATTCGCGAAAGTGCAATTGGAAAACACCTGCGAACGAAATGCGCACGAACGTTGTCGGCGGTTTCAATCGGCCCCCCTGGATTTGTCGTTCGCGGGCGCACGTCGGCATGTCGAAGGACGATCCGAGGACTTGGCGCAAACGCGGCCCGAGTTCGGAAACGCTTCGAATGCAATCTGTTTCGTCGGCCGACGCGGCCGCACGCGCGGTCTGTACCTCGACCGACGCTGCTTCATGCACTCGTATGACCCCGCCGCTGATGACGAGCAGTGCACGATCCTGGGGCGGATTCTCGGTGCCGTCGTTCCGGTCTGTTCGGGCATTAACCTTCAGTATTTTTTCTCGTACATCGATTCACCCGGCTGGGGCTGCGGGACCAAGCTGCCCCACAACGTGACGTCGCTGATGGGTGTGATGGACGGTGCACAAAGCGACTTGCGCCCCGGGCTGCCTTGGCAAGGCGTGGAAATCCACGAACCAGTCCGGTTGCTAATGGTGATAGAAACGACTCCCAACGGCATTCGCCAAATCATGGCCCGTAGCGAGACCGTGCGCAATATCATTCACAATGGTTGGGTGCAACTTGCCCTGATTGACGCCAATTCGAGTAAGATTCTTGTCTACCGCGATGATGAATTTCATGTCTTCGACCCCAGCGTGACCGATTTACCCAAAGCAAATTCGTCACTCGACTGGTATCGTGGCTGGCGCGAACATCTGGGATTTGCACAGATCGAGGCCTGATCGAGGCCGGCCACGGATGAAATAATCGGAGAAGAATCCAAAACCATGTCCATGTTTGATCGCGAGCTTGCTTTCAAAGCACTCGGGTTGCTTGTCGTGGGTGCCCCCGTTGCGATGTTCGCGATACTTGGGTTGGCATCGTTGCTGCGAGAACGCCCACTGTCCGAGCGGACGATTGCACGCTGCGTGCAATCGGGCATTCTGACAGGGCTCGTTGCGGCCGTCGCGATGCTAACTATGATGCTCGTTTACGACGACACGCAGGTGCCGATTGCGTTTGGCAGCTGGGTCCACGTCAGTGATCATGTGCACGCGCACTATCACTTCGTCTTCAAATTTGAATTCGATCGTCTGTCCGTTCCCTTTGTGATTCTCACGTTTGTGCTCTGTGGCACGGTCGGCGCATTCGCCAATCGGTACCTGCACCGCGAACCCGGTTTTAATCGCTTTTTCGTGCTGCTGTCGCTCTTCGTCGTCGGGATGGTCACCACGTCGCTGGCCGGAACGATCGAAACGCTCTTCAGCGGTTGGGAACTGATTGGATTGTCGTCTGCATTGCTGGTCGCGTACTTTCACGAACGTCCGGCCCCGGCTTCGAACGGACTGCACGTCTGGATTGTGTATCGCATTTCGGATGCGGCGTTGCTCTTAGCATCCGTCGCGCTGCACCACATGAAGGGGGAAGGGGATTTCGATCAATTCTTGATTGGCGAATGGCCTTTTGGCACTACCGTACTGACGTCGGGTCAGGCGTTTTTCGTTGGTCTGCTGTTGCTGGTCGCCGCGATGGGAAAATCGGCGATGGTCCCTTTCTCAGGCTGGCTACCCCGCGCCATGGAAGGCCCCACGCCATCCAGTGCCGTGTTCTATGGCGCCCTGTCCGTTCACTTGGGCGCCTTTCTCTTGCTGCGTTTCAGCCCCATTCTGCACCAGTCTGTTCCACTGCAGGTCATTGTCGTTCTGGTGGGCTTGACGACCGCGATCTTCGCCAAGTTCGCAGGGGAAGTTCAGACGGATATCAAAAGCGCACTCACGTTCGCCTCGATGACGCAAGTCGGATTGATCTTCGTCGAAATTGGTTTGGGATTTCAGTACCTGGCGTTGATTCACATCCTCGGTCACGGTTGTCTACGAACACTGCAGTTCCTGCGTGCCCCGACCATTCTGCACGACTACCGCATCATGGAAGACGCGATCGGCGAACGATTGCCGCAGTTTTCCGGTGCCTGGCTCAGTCGCATCAGCGAACAGCAGCGCACCTGGTTTTATCGTCTGGCCCTGGAGCGCGGGTACCTCGACGCGTTTCTCAAAGTGAAGCTCGTACGGCCATTCCTCGATGTCTTGCGGCACTGTGATGCACTCGAACGCCGCTGGACACAGAAGTTGTCCGGAACAAAGACGGTGGAACCAATTCCTTCAGAGACGCCCGCCACGCTGGAGGAATTACTATGAGTGAACTGAATTTTCCCTGGCTCGAAGCATCGGTCTTCATCTGCTTGTTCGGCGCCATCTGGGTCGCCTTTGTTCGTGATCCGTTCGTCGCCAGTCGGCGTTCGCTGGTCTTCAACAGCTTGGCACTGTTTACATCGGTCGGTGCGTGGATTGACTACGAATTCCTGCTCCCGCAAGGCGATGCTCAGGATCTGTGGAATCCGCTGACAGATCTGGTGGGGCGTCCCATCTTCGTGATCGACCCGCTAAGTGCACCGCTGCTATCTCTGGTTGCGCTCCTCTATTTTCTGGTGACACTAACAACCCTGCGGACGAAGATCCGACGGTTCTCGTTCGGTTGGACGCTGGTCTCAGAAGCGATCGTCCTGGCAACATTCAGCTGTGAAGACCCGTGGTTGATCATTGCCCTGCTTGCCGCGGGAACGATCCCGCCGTATGTCGAGTTGCGGGCTCGTGGTCAAAATACCGGCGTTTACGTCAAGCATATGTTGCTCTTCGTCATCCTACTGGTCATCGGTTGGACATTCGTGGAAATGGAAAGCCAGAAGCGCGTCCATTCGCTTGTTGCCATTATTCCGCTGCTGATCGCCGTCTTCATCCGTAGCGGGATCGCTCCCTTCCACTGCTGGATGAGTGACCTGTTTGAGCGCGCCACGTTCGGAACCGCGTTACTGGTTGCCATGCCACTTGTCGGAGCCTATGCCACGATTCGCCTGGTGCTTCCGATCGCCCCGGACTGGGTCATGCGGACCATCGGCCTGTTGTCTCTGATGACGACGGTCTATGCGGCGGGAATCGCTTTGGTGCAGACCGATGCCCGCCGTTTTTTTTGCTATTTGTTCCTGAGCTATTCCGCAATCGTGATGGTTGGACTGGAAGCGGTCACGCCAATCAGCCTGACGGGGGCTCTTTGCATGTGGATGGCTGTCAGCGTCTCGCTGGGGGGATTCGGCCTGACACTTCGCGCGCTCGAGGCCCGCCGTGGCCGATTGTCGCTCGTCAATTTTCAAGGGCTTTACAACCACACCCCCGCCCTTGCGGCCCTGTTCCTGATCACGGGATTGGCGAGCGTCGGCTTTCCCGGAACATTCGGTTTTGTGGGAACGGAAATGTTGGTCGATGGCGCTGTTGAAGCCTTTCCCTTCGTGGGGGTTGCCGTCGTCATTGCATCAACACTCAGTGGCATCGCCGTTGTACATGCCTACTTCCGCCTCTTCACCGGAACGCAGCATCACTCGATGGTTTCACTGGGGATTTGTCGACGTGAACGATTCGCCGTCTTCACGCTGATGGCGTTGATCTTCATCGGCGGCCTGATGCCGCAGTACAACGTGGCATCACGCCAGCGTGCGTCGGATCGAATTCTGAAATCACGCAGCGCGATTTCAGGCCACCCCATCCCAGAGGACGTTCACTCGGGACACGAGGCCGGATAAGCCAGAACCATGCACATACTGACAAGTTGCATGGGGCGGGGGCGGGATCACGAATGAGGGATCGGATGCCGTTGCTCGCCCCCCCGTCGTCGAGCAGTCCGCGAAACACGAGCAGTCGAGAAGCCACCGCTTCACCGACTGCGCCGCTGCCATCGCTCACAACTCGAGTTTCGGTTCGTGACGCCGCACGAGGAGCTTGGCTCGAATTTACTCCGAGCGAGGCCGCATCATCGAGACACTGGCTTTACCGACGATCCATCCAACTGCTGCACCGGCAAAAACATCACTGGGAAAATGTGCGGACGAAACAATCCGCTGCATTCCAACCAGGATTGCCATCGCGACGAACAACCAGCGACCACGCGGGTAGGCCGATGTCAGAACCACGGCCAACCCCACGGCCAGTGCGGTATGGGACGAGGGAAAGCTCTGCATCGCCCCACTCTCGTTGTAATCACGGACGAACGTGTCCCAGACCGATGTCGCAGACCAGTTGAAATCGCGTGGCCTGGTCCTGCGAACGAGCAGTTTGACACAGTTCGCCATCAGTCCGGCCCCCAGCGAGCCGGCAATCATCCAACCGAGACATCGCTTCTGACGCGGGTCCAATACGACAACCGTAATCAGAATAAGCGAAGCACCAAATCCGTGCCCGAATGCCTCGCAGATCTCCAGCATCTCGCGCAACGGACGGTCGATTCCTTCCGGCAACTGCTTTGCGGCAAACACAGTCGCAAGCGGCACATCAATGAGCAACGAACAGGCACTTGCCACCAGCAGCAGACCCGGCACCAGCCAGCCCGGCTTCAGTCGGGATCGCTCACCGTGATTCAATGATTCGCCCCCGATAACAGCATCCATCCGCACGCGCTCCACAGACACTTCAATGACGTCCTGCGCGGATCATAGTTCAGATCAATTTCGACAGGGAAGTTCGATTTGTCTGAGAATCGAAACGTCGAGATCTGACCGGCGTGTTGAACTTACAGAGGCAAGCAGCCGGACGTTCATGTTGTCTTGTTTTTTTGAGTCTGAGCGGAGCCCGTCCTTAGGATTTCAACACGCCTGGCGCAACCGGCTCACCTGAATCAATCGACGAAACGACCACACGATTACATCGGTCGCTCAGTCATTCATTTCCATGGATTTCCTTCAACCGTCGCGCAACGTTCGTCGACGATGATCCGCTCTGGACGAGGGCCGGCGTAGACCCAGAGCATTTCCATAGGGCCTTTTGACTCGTTGATGAAGTAGTGGACGCGTCCGCGTGGCTGCAGGGCTGTCGAACAATCGCTCATCGCATATCGCCGACCTTCCACGATGCACATCGCCGTACCCGAGATGATGCAGATCGATTCATCGAAATCATGAACGTGCGCGGGAAGGCGTCCGCCCGGTTGAAACAGTCCGTATCCGCCGCTCATTTCGATGCCCGGCATCAGATCTTCGTTGAAGCAGTCGATGAATTCCGTATTCGGCCCCGCAACGCCTCGTTTGGCCGTTGCGAACCGATTGACGCGTTCCGCACCGGGAATCCCGGTCGCATCATCGGGCATCGACCGGCGCGTGAAAAACCGATCCACGAGGGTTCGCGCGGGGGTGTCCGTAGCCATCGCGATATGAAGCACGGCCGCTTCGGTCATCGAGCTATTTCGAGCGGCGTGTGCCACGCCCGGCGGAATGACGGCGTTGTCCAGCTTCTTCATTGCGTAGGAACGGCCTTCCACGTCAATCGTGACCGATCCGCTCAGCAGTGTGATCGACTCGGTGAAGGTGTGCGTGTGATAGGGCAAGACGGCGCCAGGCGTCAACGTGACGATGCCCGTCGTCAAATTGCGCGCGCTGTTATGGCGTCCGACCAGACACTCAAAATTCACTCCGCGCGCAATTTCGACACGTGGCCCGCTGCCCACCGGATTCATCAGTTCGTCGCGGTCGGGACGCATCGATTCGGGGGGACGGGTGAGCGGGGCTGCAGGCACCGTGGACGCCGTTGGGACAAACGACGCCTGGATCGCGCGATCGCGTCCAACTGCCACCAGAGACGAACGGATCGATCGGACCAGTAGCCCGGTGTCCATCCCCAGACCGATCATTCGAAACCCATGCGATTGACGTTCGCGCAGGTTTTCCTGACTGGTTGCGAGTAATCCGCAGTGTCGCCCCGAGCGGCGAATCGCGTCTTTGGCCTGGAGAATCTGTTCCGCGACACCAGGCCCTTCCCACTGGCCGCGATGCCCGGCGCTCGAGGAAAGGTCGGCTGGACCGAAGAACATCACCTCGACGCCGTCGACCTGACACATCAACGGCACGTCGCGAATGCCGCGAACGGTTTCCACGATCGGAACCACGAGCACATTTTCGTTGGCTTCGGCAGTGTGTTCGACCAGACATTGCCCCCAGCAGGTCGCACGTTCGCCACCGATTCCTCGAACCCCGTCCGTGGGATAGTGCGAGTACGCCACGGCCTGTCGAAGCTGTTCGGCGGTTTCAATCCATGGGACGACAACGCCGTCAGCGCCAATATCCAGGGCTCGCTTGATCAATCCCACGTTGTTTTCGGCAATGCGGACCAGCGCGACGGTGTCGCTTCGAACCGTCGCCCGCAGATGCTCGACAATTTCTTTCCAGTCGAGGTGCCCGTGTTCCGCGTCAATCACGACCCAATCGAGCCCCAGGCCCACCGCAATCTCGGTGACGCTGGGCGATTCCAACGTGATCCACATGCCGAAGACCGGTTGATCCTCGGCCAGCTTGCGGCGAAATTTGGTCAAGGCGGCGGTTTTCATCGACAACCTCGGAAAGCGCACCTGGGCGAAGAAATCGGCAATAATTGCCGCATTGCAAATTCGATACACAATTCGTTGGGGATCGTATCGACAGGGGCTTGTGCCGCTCAACAGAGGGAACCATCCCATCTTGATGAAAACGACGCGATCTCTATCATCAAATCAATCTCTGTGAGAGTTTGTGGCCATTTGTGAAGGCTCCATCGTGTCTGGCAGCCATGGTATCGAAATGGACGGCACCCGTTTCTGGGTGAAGCATCGCCGGCGCATATACGGCCCGTTCGACTACGAATGGGCTCCGGATTTTTGTGGCGTCGAGATGCTGTACAATGGCCAGAAATTTGGCGAGTACTGTAGTGCCGATGAGATCTTCGCGGACCTGAAACCATTCCACCTCCCGATGTGCGTCGTCGATGTGACCAGCATCGTCATGGGGTGCGTCCTGTTCGGGGTGTTGAACGGGTTGAAGGAATCAGAACGGCTGCAACTCCTCTCACGCAGGTTACGTGAACTGGGCTACGAGCAATTCGCACCTGAGAACTGATGCGATCACCGGCCGTTCATCGCCGTCTGATGGATCACATCGGTTGATCAACCTGACGGGATCAGTCCAGTCGTGCAGGTCGTAACGGCGGGCCCGCCGCATTTGACGGAAGGGCGATCAGGATGTCCGCCCGCTTGCGAAAGGCGTGATATAGTCACTAATGGCATCGCCCCACGGTCCAGACAGGTTCGTGAGCCTCGCCCGCAAACTGGCTGGCTTACAGCGAGTTCATCCACGTATCAGTTCCGATTTGACGCTCCACGAGAACTCGATTCTCAGAGCCCTGATTGCGCAACGTCTCTTGTTCGCTGAATGAGCAGCTGTTGTGTCGAAACAGATCCAGACGCCCTGGTTGACGAGTTGGCAAATGTCTCAGAGTCACGCGATGAATGCACCTGTTTCTCAACCTGCAAAAGATGATCCATACTGGGGACAGTCGCTCGCCAGCGTCGGGGTGAAAACCATCGATCGCACGCTGAGTGCCAACGCGAATTGGGACGAGATTCTGCAATCGGGCCGCGAAGAAGTCGCACTCGCTCTCAGTGCGGCAAAAATGAAGACCGGGCGATCGTTGCGCCTGCTCGATATCGGGTGCGGGATCGGCCGACTGTCGTACTGCCTCGCTGAGCATTTCGGCGAAGTGGTCGGCGTTGATATTGCAGAGCCCATGCTCGTCGAAGCGCAATCACACAATTCCTCGACCAATGTGACCTTCCGCCCAATGTCGCTCACCACCATCGAGCCGGGACAGGACGGAACCTACGACACGATATTTGCCAACGAAGTTTTCCACTATCTGAACTGGAAAACGCTGACACGCTATTCCGAGGACGCGTATCGGTTGCTGCGTCCGCATGGCGAGTATGTCTTTCAAATGAATATGGAGCCATTCTCGCTGGTGACGCGTGCCAGCCTGGCACTCAGAACCGTCCTCTATGGGATCGGGGTGAAGCAATGGCGCGGCTGGCCAACCAGCCCGCAATTCATGCGGCATTATCACCCGGCCTCGGCAGTCCACACGATGCTGCAGAACGTGGGCTTTCAGGACGTCCGCGTCGCTACCGGACGTTCCATTCGACAGACGTGGTTTGTCGCCAGACGCCCTTAGTCGCCTGTTTCAGAAACTTGGGTGACATTGAGGCTCACAGCTGGCGAATTCACAGATCACCGTGCATTCGCCTCGTTTCATTTGCCACATTCTAAATTTGACGTAAGGTTCCGGGGGCGGCGGTTGTCGTCGTCATACTCGGAGTTGAATTGATGTCCCTCAACGTTCAAATGGCCCGTCGGTCGGCCAGACGTCCGCGAACAGATCGGCGTTCCGGCGCGGCGTCGGTCGAATTTGCGGTGTGCCTGCCCATGATCGCGGCGCTCGTGTTCGGAGTCATTGAGACTTCCAACGCTGTCTTTCTACAGCAGGCATTGACCGCCTCGGCCTATGAAGCGGGGAATGTCGTTTCCGCAATCGGGGGTACATCGGCATCGGGTATCGCGCGTGCCAACACCGTTCTGACGGGACTGGGAATTAAATCCGCGACGATTGCGGTCAACCCCAATGTCGATGCCAACACCCCGGTTGGCACCACAATCGTCATTACCTGTTCGGCGAAGCTCAGCAGCAATTCTGTGACGAGTTGGTGTCTAAGCGGACGTACTTTTACAGCAAACTACACGGTCCCTCGCTTATGAACTGGATTGAATTTTGGAGTCGGAAAAAAATGCTCGGTGGAATTGAGCATCGCCCTGGAATGGGGGCGAACTCACAATCTGAACGACGCGGCGCCGTCATTCCGCTGGTTGCCGTCTTTGTCGTGGTGCTGATCGCGATGGCCGCGCTGTCAATCGACGTGGCCTACATTCAACTCGTCCGAACGCAATTGAAAGCGGCGACGGATGCCGCCGCCAAGGCGGGAACATCCGCACTGGTGCAGGGGAAAGCGGACGCGGAGGCCACCGCTGCGGCCATCGCCATGGCATCGCTGAACAAAGTTGCCGGAAAACCGCTCTCCATCTCTGCCTCGGACATCGTGCTGGGACAGTCGATTCAGCAGGCCGATCGAACCTGGGCCTTCGTCGCGGGATTGAAGCCCTCGCAGGCCGTGCAGGTCACATCAATCCTGTCGAACGCCAGTACAAACGGCAGCGTCCCGCTGCTATTCGGCCCGATCCTGGGCACGAAAACGTATTCGACGTCAAACACGTCCGTTGCGTCGGCATTTGCCTGCGAAGTTTGCCTGGTCATGGATCGATCGCACTCCATGTGCTTTGACCAGACTGGAACCCAATTCAGTTATCCGCCGCCGATTTACACGAATATCAATCAGGGAATCAAAACACCACCTGTGACCGGCAGCCGTTGGCTGGCACTGCAAGCGGCGGTGAGTTCGTTCTGTGAAATTCTTAGTGCCGCCAATGCACCACCCCGTGTAGCCGTCGTCACCTGGGCGGATACGATCGGCACGAACACAACGGAATATTCTCTGACCGGACAGACGTCCCCCGCAGTGACAGTTGATCTGGGGCTGACGTCCACGATGTCAGCCGTCAGTGCCGCGGTCCGCGCCCGTTCGACAAACGTGATGCTGGGCGCGACCAACATGTCTGCCGGCATGGATCAAGGGACGGCGATCCTGACCGCCAGCAATGTTCGGCCGTACGCCAAAAAAGTGATGATTCTGATGACCGATGGGCAATGGAACTCGGGACGCGACCCGGTGGTCGCTGCATCGGATGCGCTGGCGAAAAACATCACAATTCATTGCATCTGCTTTCTGAAGAACTCGGATCAAACGACGACTCAACGGATCGCATCGATGACGGGTGGCCAGTTCTACTATGCCAGTGACGCCGCGAGCTTAACGGCCGCATTTCAGAAGCTGGCGTATTCGTTGCCTGTCGTCCTGACCAAGTAAGTTTACGGCTCGACGTGCATTGCCACGTCGACGATTTGACGGCGAAGTATCCACCATGAACGTGATTCGACGACAGCCATCACCCCCGTCACGTCGGCAAGGCGCCGCGACGGTCGAATTTGCGATCGTCGCCCCGATCGTGCTGGCGGTATTTGTGGGGGCCATCGAATTCGCCCGGGCCAACCAGATCGCAAATGCGGCCGCGTTTTCGGCGTATACCGGCTGTCGCCAGGGAATTATTCCCGGTGGTTCGGCAACGGCCGCAACGTCCGCCGCGCAAACGATCCTGGACGCCAATTTCATCGGCCGCAGCAGCATTACGGTGACGCCGTCAACGATCACCGACACCACAACCACGATCACCGTTGGTGTGGCGGTCAGCATGGACAGTGTGGGATGGATCACGCCGATGTTCACGAAGTCAAAGACGATTCTTCGAAGCTGTACACTCACACGAGAAAAGACCGCCGGGAACTAGTCCGAGTCCGCTTTGATTTCGGAGGGTCGCGGACCGCGAGGAGTTTCTCTTCAAACTGCTCGTCACCAAGTTCCCGTTCGGCAACGCGTCCTCCTCATCGGAAGTGAGTGCGAGGTTCCCAGGTCACGCTGCTGCTCGACAGAAAACAAGATCGCATGAGGCGTCACCAAGCGGAATTCAGGTAACGAGGAGAACAATAAATGGGACTGGCTCCGCAAGGTGCCTGTCCCATTTGTTGCCACCACGACCGGAACAACGTGGTGGCTCGTCTCGATCCTTCTCGGACGGCTTACTCGTCCGCGGGCTCTTCAGCCACGGGTGTCGAGATCAGGTCGAGTCGCTTTCGCATTAGATGGATGTCCATGCTGGCGATGGTCAGTACTTGCGTCGTTTCCCAGGCAAGCGGCATGATGAATTTGGCCTCTTTGGGCGTGCGCACGACCAGCAGGGCGTCATCACTGGTCAATTCCGGACGCGTCAAACGATCCACCGATCGATACAGCAGGGTGCCGGGATGCAGTTCCTTTTCGATCATCACGTACGGGGGATCGAAAAAGACAATGTCGTACGGATACCATTCGCCGCCCTGGGCCTTGAACGAGCACCGCAGACAGTCAACGCGCCAGCACAGCGTTCGATCCTCGACCTTTAAGCTCGCAACGTTCTTCACGAGTAATTCGTGGGCGCGATGGTCCTGCTCGCAGAATACGACACTTTTCGCACCACGGCTCAGGGCTTCAAAGCCAAGCGAGCCTGTTCCGGAATAGATGTCGAGCACCTTGCTGCCCGGCATCCGATGACGGATGTGATCAAACAACATCACCTTGGCGCGATCGATAATCGGACGAGTCGTTTGACCAGGATTGGTCAGCAATGTTCGTCGACGAAACTGTCCGGCAATGATTCGCATTCACGGTCTTTCCACTCGAAACACCCACGACGCGATGACCGGTAACGGTCACCTGCGACCGCCAGCCATCTCGCGTGATTCTTTGACCTCTTCCCATTCCGCCAGGGACATGACGACTTCCCGAGCCTGGCTGCCATTATAACCGCCGACGATGCCGTCTTCGGCCATCCAGTCGATCATTCTGGCTCCACGTCCGTATCCGACGCCAAGTGCTCGTTGTAACAGCGAGACACTTCCGCGTCCTTCGCGAATCACGGTTTCCACGGCATCGTCATACAAATCGTCCCGCTCACGCGGCTCGCTCGATCCGCCGCCTTTTCCACCTTTGCCCGACGCCGGAGCGGCTTTCAGTTGAACGAGTTCTTCATCGTATTCGGGTTCCTGATCTGCGAAGAACTCGATCACTTTGTTGACTTCGTCGTCGCTGACGTACGTCCCCTGAGCACGCTGAAGCGCGCTCGTTTCTGGGGCCATGTACAGCATATCTCCTTTGCCCAACAGTTTGTCGGCCCCCATCTCATCCAAAACCACGCGGCTGTCCATGCGGCTGGCCACCTGGAAGGAAATTCGGGCCGGCAGATTGGATTTGATCAGTCCCGTGATCACATCCACCGTTGGCTTTTGTGTCGCGAGAACCAGATGGATCCCGACGGCACGCGATTTCTGCGCAAGCCGTATGATATGGCCTTCGACGTCCTTACCGGAAGTCATCATCATATCTGCCATCTCGTCGGCGACGATGACAATGTACGGAATCGATTCCGGAATCAACGCGGCTTCTTCGGAATCGGCTTCCAACCCCAGCTTTTTCAGGACTTTCTCACGGCCCAGCTTGTTGAAACTGTCGATGTGGCGAACACCGACGGCCGACAGCAACTGGTAGCGTTCTTCCATCTTCTCGACGGCCCACCCCAGCACGGCTTCCGCCTTCTTCATGTCGGTAATCACCGGATGCATGAGGTGCGGGATGCGGCTATACGGGCTCAATTCGACCATCTTTGGGTCGATCATCAGCATCTTGACCTGCTCGGGTGTCCGCGTCATCAGCATCGACACGATCAGCGTATTCAAGCAGACGCTTTTTCCTGTCCCCGTGCGGCCGGCAATCAACAGGTGCGGCATCTTGCACATATCGACGACGAGCGGCTTTCCACTCGCGTCTTTGCCCAGAAACATGGGAATCGCCTTCGATTCAATGTCGGCGCGACACGAATCGATCAACTCCTTCAAACGTACCATCACCCGCACATCGTTGGGAACTTCCACCCCAACCGTGTTCTTGCCCGGAATCGGCGCGATCACGCGCACAGACGGGACGCGCAAGGCAATTGCCAAATCGTCGGCCAGCGACGTCACCTTGGACAGCCGCAGCCCTTTTTCAAGCTCCAGTTCGAACTGAGTGATCACGGGCCCAGTGTCAATTTCGACCACTTTGACGTTCAGCCCGAACTCCTGGAATGTCTTTTCCAGCTTCGCCGCGGCGGACTGCGCTTTTGCAGCCAGGATATCATACGGAAACGCCTCGGCGTCTTCGAGAATCGCCGTCTCGGGCAGACGATGCGGAACCCGTTCGAACGCGGGTTCTGGCAATGAGGCAACATCGACGGGCGTCATCCCCACAGGCGGATTGACACGAATCGGTGAACGATCGGGTGACAGCGAGAACTCGGTCACGTGGGGTTCGTCAGCGGGAATCGGCAGAGGTTCGAGTTCCTCGACGATTTCGTCGTGAAGCGCAACGGTTTCGACCGGAATCTCTTCCGCCAGTGGAATTGAATCCACGACCGCCTCTGGAATCGATTCCAGAGGTTCTTCGCACGGCGTCAAGATCGTCGCGATGGCCGCTGCCGCTTCCGGCGACAACGCACCATCTTGCACAATGATTTGCGTTGTCTGAGCGGGGACTAAGACCGGGGGCGCGTTGATCCGAATCGGTGACGCAACCAATTCCGGCTCGACCACCGGTTCAAACGCCGACTCACACATGGGGATGGTCTGGATCTCTGCCTCATTGGGCACGGCCTGAACCGGGGGACGAGGATCAACGGGTACCGCGGGCTTGACGCGCGGCGGATCAGACGGACGACGTCCGAATGCCAGGCGACTCCACATTGTGATCGGGAGCAAAGAAAAACAGACTGCGGTTTTCGCCAAGTGCTGTTCACCCGTCAGCAAGAGGCCAGCCAAAGTCATCGTGGCCAACAAAATCAGGCTGCCAACACGAGAGAAGTGCTGGTCGAGCAAGATCGCGCCCCAAGCCCCCAGATAGCCACCACTACCCGTCATCGAACCGGACACAGAGAGCGGCATGTACCATTGCGCCGTGACCGAAACGGCGGTCACGATCAGGCACGCACCACAGAACCGAACGACGGGATCACGATAAACGTCGCGGGCGAGCAGGCGAATATCGAGGACAATCAGTGCGATCAGGACGAAGTACGCCCCGGCTCCAAACGAAACGATCAGATCATGAGCCACGCGTGCCCCGACGAATCCGCACAAATTGGTCGGATGTGCGTGGGGAGGATAGATCACATGGGCAGGCGGATCTGCAGGGTGATAACTGACGAGGCTCAATCCGACAAAGACGGCCATCGCCAGCACGGCGAGCGCCAGCAGATCGGTCCTGAGCCGCCCGTAGTCGATCATGATTCCCTCGCCAGCATGAGTCCCTTCGCCTGTCGAGCTCACCAGGCCAACCCACCCCGTCACAATGCGGTCGCGAGCTGATGCCTGTTGGCTCTGCCGTCGAAATCCAGGGTCCAACGGCATACCAGGACCGAGTTTCCTCAATGTGAGCGAACACCGCTCGCCACCTGAGAAAACTCTCTTGAGAAAACCTAGCACCGATTTCGCGAGACGATGAAAAAAAGCCACAGGTTGCGACGCGTTTTCGCCACACCTGATCGGGTCACGCCAATTAAACCGAAACCACCGGTTGTGCCAAAAGGGAAGGCCAAAGCTTCGCCGCACTGCCCCGACAGGTTCGTGATCGTCGTCCGCAGGCAAGCCGATCTGCTCGCCGCGAGTTCATCGCGACGCCACCTTAGCAGTCTGTTGACGTAAGGGGGGACAGGCACCTTGGCGTTGACGATGTTATGGCGTTTTTTACGCTAGCCGGAGCCAGTCCCCGTTACTTCAACAGAAGTTTAGGCCAACGGTTCCACTAAGTGGTTTTCAATCCATTGCCAAAGCTCGCGGGCGACATCGGACTTTGTTCCCGAGTATTTGACGACGCTCTGGCCGGATTGATTGATGATTTCGATCTGGTTGTCGGTCGAACCAATGGCAGTCGGGCGGTTCAACACAATCGCGTCGCAATTCTTCTGCTTCAGCTTACGCAGGGCATTAATGTGTGCAAATTCGTCGGATTCGAGCGCGAACCCCACGATCCACCGAGGTCCTTTTTGTTGCCCCAGATCCGCCAGAACGTCAGCCGTCTCGACCAGCTCCAACTCCAGTGACACGCCTGTTTTCGCGAGTTTTCCTTGAAAGCGTTCACGTGGTCGATAGTCGCAGACCGCCGCCGTGGCGATTACGCCCTGACACCCGACAAACAGTCGATTACAGACGGTATGCAATTCTTCGGTGGTCTCAACCTGATGCACTTCGCATCCGAGCGACGGCGTCAACGAGACCGGCCCACTGACCAGAACCGCTTCATGGCCTGCGGCCAGCACAGCTTCCGCGATCGCATAGCCCATGCGTCCACTGCTGGCGTTCGACAGATAGCGAACATCATCCAGATACTCGCGCGTAGGTCCGGCTGTGATCAGAATTCGCATAGCGCTGCCGTGGGATCTAGGTAAATGGTTGCGACGAAGAAGCCAACAGTTTTGTCATCGCGGCCAGAATCTCGGCTGGTTCCGCCATGCGTCCTGCGCCGACCTGCCCGCAACTCAACCATCCAGAACCGGGGTCCACAAAATGAACGCCATCCTCACGCAACAGTTTTACGTTTCGCTGGACGGATTTTTTGGCCCACATCTCGCAGTTCATGGCCGGTGCCACGAGCATGGGGCAGGTAGACGTCAGCACGAGCGTCGTGAGCAGATCACCCGCAAACCCACCCGCGGCCTGCGCGAGAAAATGTGCCGTCGCGGGAGCCACGACGAACAGATCGGCACGCTGGGCCAGTCCGATATGTTCACCACGGAAGTGCTCGACAGGGCGAAATGTGCTCGAGTACACAGGACGCCCGGTCAAGGCCTCGAACGTTGTCGCACCGATAAACTGGCTTGCCGACTCGGTCATAACGACCGAGACCGACGCACCCGTCTGGATCAGCTTGCTACACAGGTCAGCCACTTTGTAAGCAGCGATCCCACCTGTAACCCCCAGCAATATTTCGCGACCGTTCATAATTCGGTGTCGTCGAGATTACATGTCGTCGAGCGACGGGCCACTGGAGAAGTGACGCTCGCGGTTTTCGTCATTGCGGGTCATCACAGCACCGCTGGCGTCGAGGAAAATCTTATCTTGAATGATTTCCTGAACGACGATTTCCATCGCGTTCTTCGACTGCAGTTCCACCAGAGGGCGGGTTCCGCGATTCAACGCAACCATCCGCTTTTGAATCAACGAGGACAGCTTGAAACGGCCGCCAACCTTCTTAACGATCTCTTCTTCCTTCAGTTCGTCGAGCATAACCGTCTTCCAATTCTTCGTTAAAAGCCTGACCCCATTGGGCCCAAATTGATCTTCGGAGTTGCCGTCTCTGTTTCAAACGCGATGCTTCGCGATTATTGCATTGATCTCGTTCACAGTCTGATTCAAATCGTCATTAACGACTTGATAGCAGTATCGATCGGCCAAGGCCAGCTCTTCATGCACCTTCCGCAGCCGCCGTTGAATGGTCTCTTCTGAATCGGTACCACGGTTTCGCAGACGTTGTTCGCAAATTTCCAAGGACGGTGGCTGCAAAAAGATCGTCAAAGCGTCCGGGTAGAACTCGATAACCTTTAATGCACCTTGAACGTCGATTTCCAGAAACGCCCAACCCTGCAGATCTTTGGCGCGCTGGATCTCTGATTTTAGCGTACCGTACCAGTATCCGGCACCAAAGACTTCCGCAGTTTCCAGAAATTCCCCATGATCGCGGCGTTTCACAAATTCGTCTGTCGTCAGGAAATAGTAGGATTCGGCCTCGATTTCCCCTTTTCGCTGGGGGCGCGTCGTTGCCGACACCGCCTTCACCAATTTCACCGGCGATTCGCGAATCAGACGTTCGACGACAGTTGTCTTGCCGCTACCGCTAGGTCCCGACAAAACGAGGATCTGAAAGTTATTGGGCCCGACACGTTCGGTCATGCCACATCACTCCACGTTCTGAACGATCTCGCGAATTCGCTCGATGCTCGACTTCATGTCGACCGCCGAATGGGACAGATCAATATGATTGGCCTTGGAGCCAATTGTATTCACTTCTCGAAACATTTCCTGGCACAGGAAATCGAGCTTGCGGCCGGGTGCGTTCGCCTTATCGATCAGCGTCAGAAACTGGCTGATATGACTGCGCAGTCGAGTAATTTCCTCGTGGATATCGCATCGATCCGCATAGAGGGCAACCTCACGCAAGACATCCGCAGGCTCAACCCGAACATCTGTTCCCGCGAGCAAATCACGCGTCCGCTGCACCAACTTTTCGTGATACTCTTGAGCTACCTGTGGTGCAATTTTGACAACCTGCCCCAGTACATCCTCCACAGACTTCAGAAGCTGTCTCAACTCACCGGCCGTCGCTTCCCCTTCTTTTCGGCGAAACTCTTGCAGATGCAGTGCAGCGGCTTTGACCGCTTGCTCGACAAGTGGCCAGACAGCCTCGACCGCATCCGAGCTCAACCCGTTCTCGTTGAGGACCCCGGGTAGATTCAACAGGCGAACGGGATCGGGTGCTGGCACGGACAGTTCTTGCGCAATTTGATTTAACTGGTGCCAGTAAGCCTTCAGCATCTCGGCATTCAGTCGCGGTCCGCCGAGTGTGGCCGACTGGTCAATGCGCACTGACAGGTGCACCGTCCCGCGTGAGATCGAGTCGCGCAATAGCCGTTCGAATTCCGCTTCTTGCTGCTGCAACCCATCGGGGCAGCGGAGCGAAAGCTTGAAATGTCGGTTATTGACTGTTCGGATCTCGACACGGCAATAGGCCTGTTCATTCTGAACAGACCCCTCGCCATAACCCGTCATACTGAGCAGCACGGAATCTACCCGAAAAGAGTTTTGCGCAGGCCCCGAAAGCCCTACTCGGGCTGCTTTGCCGGAGTTGGCTCTGGTGTCGGCTCAGCAGGCTTTGCTTCTTCCACCTTTGGAGTCTCTGACTTTTTCTCGTCAGCGGGTGCCGCTTCGGACTTAGCCGCCTCACCAGCCTTCGCTTCCTCTGCTGGTTTGACTTGCTCAGCGGGCTTCGCGTCTTCGGCCGGCTTGGCGTCGACTGCCGGCTTCGCGTCGGCCGGCTTCTCTTCCGCCTTCTTGTCGCCGTCTGTCTTCGCACCTTCAGGGATCACCACAGGAGCTTTTGGCTGATCTTTGCCAATACCGATCTCGGCTTCGTCACCGGGTGTCGATTCTTTCGGGTCTGCCTTGATGACGTCACCCGGCTTGATCGCGTCACTCTTCTCGTCTTTGAACACCGAAGAATCGGTCCGTCCGGTGCTGGCATGGTGCAGCGCAACAACACTGCCAGCGCACAACAGGATCCAAGCGGTCGCGACGCCGATGGTGATGCGTGTAAAGACATCGCCGGCCTTGGTGCCGAATGCGCTTTGTCCGCCCATCCCGCCAAACGCACCGGCAAGACCGCCGCCGCGTCCGCGTTGGAGCAGCACCAGACCGATCAAAAACAATCCTGAGAACATCAACAACGTCATCAGGACATACGAAAACATGACCATGAAACCGACATCCTTCCAGGCTCAGAAAACGAGCTTCACGAGATTGTAGCGACTTCGCTGGCAGCCCGCACGATGGCGAGGAACTGGTCTGCTTTGAGGCTCGCCCCACCGACCAGCGCACCGTCAATGTTTGGCTTGGCCAGCAGTTCCTTGGCGTTGTCGCCCTTCACGCTACCCCCGTACTGAATGCGAGTTGCATCCGAGACAGACGAACTGAAGCGGGTCGTCAACCACTTGCGAATGTACGCATGGGTCTCTTCCGCCTGCTCGGGCGATGCCGTGACTCCGGTGCCAATGGCCCAAACCGGCTCGTAGGCAATGACGACGCGTTCCATCTGAGCGGCAGTCAAATTCAACAGCCCCTTCGCGAGCTGAACTTCCAACACCGCCTCGGTCCGGCCAGACTGACGGTCGTCCAGCAATTCACCAATGCAAAAGATGACCTTCAGGCCGCGATCCAATGCCGCCAGCACCTTTTTGTTGATGATTTCATCGGTGTCACCGAAGAACTGACGACGCTCGCTGTGGCCCAGAATGACCCACTGACAGCCAACGTCGAGCAACATCTCGATGGCGACTTCGCCAGTGAATGCGCCGGGCTTCTCGTTGGAGGCATTCTGTGCCCCCAGCACGACTTGCGAGCCGCGCAGGGCCTCGGCAACAGGTAGCAGGAACGGAGCAGGAGGGCACACCCCAACTTCGACACCGGACAGCTTCCCATCAAGGCCCTTCACGACATCCGCCGCCAGCGATTTCGCGGACTGCAGGGTCGTGTTCATTTTCCAATTGCCGACGATAAACAAGGACCGTTTCAAATGACTACCCAATCAGTTCGCTGCGAGGATATGAGCCTAAGACTTCCATTCGAACTGCCAGGCGGGCCAGGTCATCCAGCGTTCGCTTGACCTTGGCGTCTTTCGAGTGGCCTTCGCAGTCGATGAAGAAAATGTAGCCGCTCTCGGGGCCACGTAAAGGGAACGACTCGATCCACGTCAAGTTGATCTTGTTCTGCTTGAACGACGCCAACGCATCGGCCAACGCTCCCGGTTTATCACCAATCTGCAACAACAGCGACGTGCGATCGCGACCCGTTGGGCCGATTGGCTTATCGCCAATCATCGCGAATCGCGTGACGTTGTTCTTGTTGTCCTCGACGGAGTCCGCGAGGATCTGCAGCCCATATTCAACGGCGGCCTGCTTACTGGCAATCGCCCCCGCCCCGGGTTTATCGCGAGCCAACTGTGCGGCGGTCGAAGTGCTGGTCACTTCAATTAACCGGGCCTGCGGCATATTGCGGCTCAACCAGTCACGGCATTGCGACAGCGCCTGCGGCTTACTGTAAACCTCGTTAATTTCGCCCCGCGAAACTTTTCCGAGCAAGTTGTGATGAATACACAACTGGATTTCGCCACAGATTCGAAGCGGCAAACGAGTGAACATGTCGAGCGTGTCGATGATTCGACCATCGGTGCTGTTCTCGATTGGAACCACTCCGAAATCGGCATGACCGCGGTTCACCTCTTCGAAGACGGCGGCAATCGTGTTCACCGGAATCAAATCAGACGATTCGCCGAATCGCTCAACAGCCGCCATGTGCGTAAAGCTAAATGCAGGGCCGAGATATGAAACGCGACGAGGCCGAACACGGTTCCGAACCGCGCTCAAAACCTGGCGGAACACACCGCGTACAGCATCCGCAGGCAGGGGCCCCTGATTTTCACTTTCAATCCGCTTCAGCAGATCGTCGTCGGAACGCGGATCGTACGTTGCTGACCACCAGTTGGGGTCTGCTTCGATCAATTTCGCAGTCGCGGCAGCACGGCGATTGAGCAGCTTGAGGATTTCGTTGTCCAGCCGTGCCATTTCCTGGGCGGAACCGGCCGAGGCCTTCGCGGCAGTATTGGTTGGCGCTTTCGCGGAAGCCGGTGCAGTGTTTGACTTTACGGGCTTCTTCGGCACCGGTTTACTGGCCATCCAAGCGACTCCAAGATGGGTTCGTTACGCTTCACCGAATCTAAATGAGAGAGATCGTCAAATTGACGGGAAATCTTTTTACAGGTGAGCTTCGCTGATTGTCAAGGAGACCGCCCATGCAACGAAAAAAGCCCTGGCAAACGACTTCCGTTTGCCAGGGCTTCGGCAATTCGGGGTATTTAACCCTTCTGAACCAAGCGCGCGGCCATCGCGCCGGGGCTGTGGTCATAGCAATCCTTCTCATGCCACAAAGGTACTCCCGCGGCATATCGCGCGGCGAGCATCAGCACTTTTTCCTCAGAACCAGGCTTGGCTACAGTCGGAGCACCGGGATCAATGCCCAGCGATTCAAAATCAATTTCCTCGAAGCTTTCGCCGCCTTCGAGTTCAGACTCTTCGAGACCTTCAACGTAATCCAAATCGGATTCCATTTCGTCAACTTCAAAGTCAAACGACATTCGTTAGCTCCACAAGCCGCTATACTAGACGAGTTTTAAGCACTGCTCCATGCAATGAGACCGCCGACTATGGTCGCGGAATCTCAATTTCGACCGGGCATTGTTAAGATCATGGGGGTAAATGTCAACGATTTTCTTTTTCTCTCAAAAAACATTCCGAATCGATCTTCGGACCCCCTGCACACATCCCCTGATCGTACAGAGCGGCTGAAATCGCCGAAGACCAGTCTTGTGAGACCACCCCGACGAGCGGATACTTGTCTCGCCGTGTTCTGCTGTTGATCACCTCGTGCAACGACTAGAACTGCTGCCAACACGCCGATCATCTGCCGCGAATTTGGGCAGCCCACCTACTTTGGTCAACATAAGCAAGCTATGTCATTTCGCCGTTACCTCCTCGCGTCGCGATCACCACGTCGACTCGAACTTTTGCAATTAATTGTTCACCCAGACCTGATCGCCGTTCGCCCACCCGCTTCGTCCGAAGAGGCGGGATTCGACGACTGCGAAGACCTCGCTTCCATTCGCCAAAGGATGCTCGAGATTGCCCGGCACAAGGCCAATCAGGTGCGCAATGAGCTCAACGCAGAAGAAGAAGGGCTCTTCGAACGGCCTCGCACCTTGATCATCTCCGCCGACACGACGGTCATTATCACAGAAGGCCTCAGCCGCCCCCAGGTCCTGGGGCAGCCACCAGAATCAGAGGACTGGCGTGAAATCACGCGCGATTGGTTTCTGACACACCTGGCAGGCAAAACCCATCTCGCCGCGACGGCGGTATATGTCGTGACGCCTGATGGCCGATCGTCAGAGCGGATTGTGGAAACACGCGTGACGTTTCGCTCGGATGTTTCGCCGTGGCTCAATTGGTACCTTTTGACCGGCGAACCACGAGGAAAGGCGGGAGGCTACGCACTGCAAGGAGCAGGTAGCGTTTTTGTTGAGCGCGTCGAAGGCAGCCTCACCAACGTGGTGGGATTGCCTCTGGAAGCACTTCTCGAACTGTTCGCAGAAGTGGCCTTGAGGTGATGTGACATCTCTCCGCCCGCAGCATATCGCCCCGCAACCCACCAATTTTCGCGTACATCAGGGATCGCAGGTATTGCCCTCGTCCATGTGGGTGGCGAGAATTCCGCGATCGACGAACTGGGGCGACGCGAGCAATCACCACGCTCGCAGCGAAGTGTCTTAACTGGTCCGACGATGGCGACAGGGCTGAATAATCAGCCAAAGCGTCTGTCGAGACGACGACGTTTGAAGTTGTTCGAATTGCCATAGATAGAATTGATCAATCGCACTCCTACGGAACCATCCGGCGGGAACGAAATGAACAAGGATTCGGCTTACGATGTTTGAAAAAGTCGGTGATGCAGAGTTTGTTCGCGGTGAGCATGAAGCGCTCAAGTTCTGGAACGAACGGTCGATTTTTGCCAAGCTGCGCGAACAAATTGCCGGGAAACCCACCTGGAGCTTCCTGGACGGTCCTATCACCGCCAATAACCCCATGGGTGTGCACCACGCCTGGGGACGCACTTACAAAGACACCTTTCAACGCTATTGGGCAATGAACGGTCGAGATCTCCGCTACCAAAACGGCTTCGACTGCCAGGGCCTGTGGGTCGAAGTTGAAGTCGAAAAGCAGTTGGGACTGGGGGCCAAGAGCCAGATCGAAGCCTATGGCATCGACAAGTTCGTCCATGCCTGTAAGCAGCGTGTCTTGAAATACGCCGCGATTCAGACGGAACAATCCATCCGCCTTGGCTATTGGATGGAGTGGGACGATCCAAAACAGTTGCGCCGGTTGGCCGAGGCCATTGGCACTGACGACCGTGTCGAATTCACGCCTCCCAAGCTTCCCAACGAAGTCATCAGCGACACGGCGGAAGCAATCGTTTCCAGGCTGGGGAATCCGGATTGGGGCGGTAGCTATTTCACGTTCTCGACCGAGAATAATGAAACAATCTGGACCTTCCTGAAGAAATGCTTCGAACGCGGCAAAGTTTACCGCGGTCACGACGTGATGCCGTGGTCGGGGCGCGGGGGAAGCGCCTATAGCCAGATGGAAGTGGCCGACGGCCGCAAACTGACCGTGCACCGCAGTTGCTTCGTCCGCTTTCCTGTCGTCCGTGATCCGGCCCCTGAAGGTCAGCCGCCGGAATTCCTGCTGGTCTGGACCACGACCCCCTGGACGCTGACGAGCAACGTCGCTGCGGCGGTGAATCCCGACCTGGATTATGTGAAGCTGAAGACGAAGCGCGATGGAGCGATTTATTACTTCGCCAAAGACAACCTGGAATTCCAGCGGCTCGCCAAAGAGTTCAAAGAAGGATTTGGACGACCGGAATGGAACTGGCCTCACGGCACACCCAAGCTCAAGACGCTCGGCCAGCTCTTCAAAGAAACAGGCGGCTACGAGATCGAAGGAACGATCAAAGGTGCCGAAATGGTCGGCTGGCAATACACAGGCCCCTTTGACGACCTACCGGCTCAATCTTCCATCGGCGGCGTTCCGCGCGATCCGCGACTGGGCGAAAAAACGGGGATCACCTGCCATCGCGTGATCGATGGCGGACGCGACTTCAAAGGCAATCCCAATGTCGTCGCAGGCGAAGGAACGGGCATCGTCCATATCGCACCGGGTTGCGGGGACGTGGATCATCAATTGGGAATCGCCGCCGGCGTTGTCGGGATCGCGCCACTGGCCGAAGACGGACGTTTTGTCGATGGGTTCGGTGATTTCACGGGCCGCGAAGCGACCGATCCCACCACGGTCGATCTGGTGTTCGCCAAACTGAAAGAAAAACATCTGCTCGTCGCGGACGAGAAGTATCCGCACATCTATCCGTTCTGCTGGCGGACCGGTGATGAACTGGTCTTCCGTCTGGTCGATGAGTGGTTTATCGATATGGACTGGCGTGATGAAATCATGCAAGTCACCGATCGCATCCGCTGGCTGCCCGACAGCATTCAGGGGGGCGAGCGTGAGCGCGAGTGGCTCACCAACATGCGCGACTGGATGATCTCGAAGAAGCGATTCTGGGGTCTGGCGCTACCGATCTGGATCAACCCCGACGATCCCACCGACTTCGAAGTGATGGGATCACTGTCCGAGTTGAAGTCGCGCGCCGTCGAAGGCTGGGATCAATTCGAAGGCCACACACCTCACAAGCCCTGGATCGATCTCGTCAAAATCCGTAGCGAGAAAACGGGCGCCGTCTTGTCACGCATTCCTGACGTGGGCAATCCATGGCTGGATGCCGGGATCGTGTCGTTCAGCACACTGGGATTCAATACGCACCCCGAGTACTGGCGCAAGTGGTATCCGGCCGATCTGGTCACGGAATGTTTTCCGGGACAGTTCCGAAACTGGTTTTATTCGTTGCTGTCGATGGCCACGATGATGAACTGGGACCGTACGGAAGATCCGGAACAGAAAAAGCCGTTCAAGACGCTGCTCGGTCATCGCCTGGTCATGAACGAAGCAGGCAAGCCGATGCACAAGTCGGATGGCACGGCAATCTGGTTTGAAGAAGCGGCCGAGCAACTGGGCGTCGATACGATGCGCTGGATGTACCTGGCTCAAAATCCCGCCAGCGATTTACGCTTTGGTACCCGCCATCCCGATAAGCCCGTGACACTGGAAACGGTGCATGGTCCGACGGACACGACGATCGACGGGGTGAAGACGCACGTCGTGACCAGCACGCCGGCTGACGAAACGCGGCGCCTGGTCCTGATCCCACTGTGGAACAGCTACGCGTTCTTCGTGAACTACGCTCGCTTGGATGAATTCCACCCCGATGCGCCGCAGGTACCTGTTGCTAACCGTCCCGAGATCGATCGGTGGTTGCTGTCCAACCTGCAAGCATTAATCAGCGGGATGAGAACCGCGTTCGAAGACTACAACTCGCCCGACGCCGCACGACTGGCGGCCGAGTTCATCAATAACCTGTCTTCGTGGTACATCCGCCGCAATCGACGTCGATTCTGGCGGTCGAAAGACGCGGGCGACGCCGACAAACTCGCCGCATACCAGACTCTGTATGAAGTCCTGGTGACTTTGACCAAGCTGCTCGCACCAATGATCCCGTTCCTCGCCGAGCGGATGTATCAAAATCTTGTGGTTCAGCCCGCAAAGGACAAGGACGGGGCCACGGTGCCTGAATCGGTCCACCTCTGCGCGTATCCGACGCCCAACTTCGATTATTTAGATCGTGACCTGAACGACCGGATGTCGACCGCCCAACTGGTTGTCGCACTCGGTCACAAATTGCGTGACGAAACAAATCAGCGCGTGCGTCAGCCACTTTTGGAACTGCGCGTCTCGGCCAGCAGTGCCGCGCAGCGCGACGCGATCCAGCAATTGAACGACGTGATTCGTGAAGAATTGAACGTCAAACGCGTGACCTTCTGCGACAGCCTCGCGGATATCGTCAAGTATGTTTACAAGGCAAACCTGAAGACTTTAGGGCCGAAATACGGAAAACTGCTGAACCTACTGCGAGAAAAATTGCCGACAGTCGATCCGAGCTTGCTGGCCCCTGTCCGAAACGGAGAATCCGTCACGATCTCGCTCGATGGCCACACCGTGACGCTCGCCCCTGAAGATGTGCAGGTTGGTACGGAGCAGGCAACGGGTTGGGTCTGCGCTGACGATCGCGGAATCCAACTCGCTCTTTCAACCGAGCTGACTTCCGAGCTGATTCGCGAAGGAATGGCGCGCGACTTTATTCGACAGGTTCAACAGTTGCGCAAGGACGCGGACCTGGAAATCGAAAATCATATCCGAATCGGATACATGTCCGACGACGATCAAGTGATTTGGATGTTGCGCGAATGGGCAGATCTGATTCGCAGCGAGACCCTGGCAGATGAATTGACATCCGCGGGGACGGCAGCGTCTGATAGCGCCGCAGTCAACGTGGGCGAAGCCAAAGTCTTTGTCTGGATTGAACGAGTCTGAACTGTCACCGGGCGATCGTTTCGCGTCAGTCAGGCTGAACGAAACGGCAGTGTGTCTGATTGAGAACGACCTATTCGACACCGCTCGTACTGGGGGGACCGACTCCGTGCGCCAAATCAATGACCGCTTTGCGCGGGCACGTTGCCCAAGGATTCCACCAAGGAATGAACGCAGCTTCGTGACCGAGAATCGATTGAAGGCGTCTCACGCTCGCGGTGGAAGCACGATGAAAGCCGTGCTGATCACACTGGTGGTCGTATGCGGAGGCGGTTTTCTACTTTGTGCGGGACTGGGGGTCGCGGGCTACATCTGGTTGCAGCGAAGCTTTGCGCACCTTCACATGACTGATCCGACGCAAGTCCGTGAACTGACCGCAGAGATCGTCGAGATTGAGCTGCCTCGCGAACTGCAGCCTAAAAACGCCATCTCGTTTCTGGGCACTCGAATCATCTCGTACCACTGGTGCCCGTCGGGCACCTGCAATGACGAGGACGCGTCTGAACTGGCCCTGGTTTCCATTCCCAATTCGAAGGACGGCAATGGGATCCACTTCGAGGTGGACACCACGTTTGACGATACGATCGATGAGCGCTTCATTCACTACACGAGAACAGTCCAAGAATTTGAAATACGTGGCAAGGCGTATCCGTTCACCTTCGTCTTCGGCGAGGCAAAACCAGCACCCGCGGAACGCACGACGGATGACGATGTCGAGGACATGGAATCAAAATCCTCAGAACAGGCCTCGTCGGATGTGGATGCCAATCAGCCGATTGCAATTCCATCCGACTCGCCTGCCACGGCGGCATCAACGACGGAACCAATCGACACGGCGCTGCCGACGACAACAGGGGGGCAGAAAACCTGGTGGATCCATGGCGAGTTTCCTGGCAAAAAAGGGCGATGCAAATTGGATCTGCAGTTAAACGCCGACGAATATGACGAAGCAAAAATTCATGCCATGTTGCGTTCGATCCGCTGAACCCGCAACAGGCGTGCAGCGAGATTCCTCGACGAATAGACCGTCGATTCCGGCGTGCGACAGATTGAGTGTTGACTACGAATGAGAAAGTGAGGCCCGTGTGGCCAGTGCATCAACTGCTTCGGCCACGTTGGAATCTCAACGTCGAATTCCTGTTGTCGGGATTGTCGGGGGAATCGGTTCTGGAAAAAGCGCGGTGGCCAATTGGGTCGCCGAACGCGCCAAATTGACGGTTTTAAATGCCGACGCGTTGGGCCATCTCGCCCTGCGGGCAGAGACCGTCAAACAGGCGCTGTGTCAGCGATTCGGCGATTCCATCCTGGGGAGCGATGGAGAAATCGTGCGAGCGGCGCTGGCGCAGCAGGTATTCGGAAATGACGCGAGTCATCAAAAGGCTCGGCAGGATCTCGAACAGATCGTGCATCCAGAGATCCATCGCCAGATCATGGCCGGAGTCGACGCGGCGATTGTGGCCAATCAAGACGCCGTTCTCTTGGATGCCGCCATTCTGCTGGAAGCGGGCTGGAGAACTCGCTGTGACCTGGTGGTGTTTATCGACACGCCGGATGAGATTCGCCTGTCACGCGTGAAGGAAAACCGCGGATGGTCTGAAGAGGAACTGCGGCGACGCGAATCGAGCCAGTGGAGCCTGATGGAGAAACGACGCGAGTCAGATCTGATCATCGCAAACGATCGCGACCTCGATCATGCCGGACAGCAACTTTTGACGGCACTGGAAGAACGCAGCATCATACCTCGCAACTCGTATCGGCTGACGGAATCGGATCGTCGAAGCAGCGCATGACAATCACGACGTCATGCACAGCGATTTAGTTCGAGTCCATGTGAAACCCGCTAATTCGTGTCACCGTCAGCAGACACACCAAAAACTGAATCGCCAGGATGCGGAGCGAAATTCGCTGACGAACGTCGGGATCGTTTGATTGCGACAACATCGATTCGATTTCGAAACTTGCCAACCAGATCAGCCAGGGCATGAACAACAGCCAAAGCCTTGCCGCCTCGCCGGAGTTTTTTCCTGTGACCCACAGGATGCCCCACACCAGCGTCAACGAAGTCACGATCTTGAGAGTTTGAGTCCCCCAGCCGCTTCCGCGACCGCGAAAGCCAGAACTCAATCCATGAACACAGCCCAATAGCGCCAGGAATGCGATCGGCCAGCCCGCGGCGAATGAGAGTTCGAGCGGATTGACCAGCAGCCACTTCCAATAGGTGCGGGGATACTGCCGATAAAATCCCGCATGATTCTGGTAGTTCCACCACCAAACCGTCAGCAGATTGATGTGAGCAAAAACGCCCAGAAGCACCGTGGGAATTGCGCCACCGACAACTGCGGCTAATAAACAAAGGCCGTGTCGCAAGGTCAGTGGAGAGGTGAACGCTGTCCCTGAATTGATTGCAGTACGGCCTCGCCGGTCTCGCACGAACTGCCAGAGGTTGCCCCCCAGCGTCAAGCAGAATGCGGCAAGAAGGACCGGCAAGAAGGCCAGACTGCAGAGAAGGCAACACCAGGTCATCAGCCCCGCGAGCCATGACAGCCACAATGAACGCCGCTCCCACGCGGTCAGCCAAATCCAGACCAGCAGCATGCCAAGGCAGGGAAAGGCCGCGTCCGATTTGGGAATGAACATGGCCAGCGCGGGAACCGCGGGCCAAAGAGCGGCACAGGTCCAGGCGTTGGCGGCCGAAACGGATCGCCGAATCAGGCCGTAGAGCGGTACCACCGTCAACGATGCCGAGAACATCACGATCAGGGTCGCAAGCCAGAGCACACGTCGATCGAGCGGCAGCAGAGTCCTCGGCGGATGCCCTCGCAACGAATTCGTGGCGATCACGTCGCACGATTCACGGAACGATCCGGGCTGTGTCGCATCAAGAAAAGCAGACAGGACCGGGGACGATTCGCAGAGCATGAACAGGCCGTGAAAGACGAGAAACAGGCCCGGCGGATGAGTCCCGGTGTGCAGGACATCCCCTTCACGCATCAATTCCTCATAGCGGGCCAGCAATGCCCCGGCACGCGGATCATCGTAACGCGCCCGCGTGAAATAGCCCGACGAGCTGGGGTAGTAGAGCACAAAGGCCGATTTCCCGACGCGGTTCTTGATCGGCGCAATCTCTTGGACCAGCCACAACCAGGCGACGCCCAACACGACAAGTCCCGCGAGCCAGGCGACCGATTCGAAGCGATACCTCGATGATTCGGCAAATGCCTCAAACCGCTGTCGGCCACGAATGACGAACGCAATGAACATCGAGCTGATCACGAGCCCGCTCGCCAGATTCCAAGGGGAATCTGGTTCAGTCGCGGCACGATCCCACGTCCACTCCCCTGGAACTCCCAGTGGGAGGGACGTGCACCAGAGCACGGCGAGCATCGCCAGTGAACCAATGAGGAGAGACAGCCAGATTTTCACGTCCCGGTTACCTGCACGACGTCTCGATGTGACATTCTTCGACCACGAATGCCCATCCTCAACAAAATCGTCCGACAAGTGAAGTCCGAGAGATCAGGTCCTGGCAACAACTTCAAGGTTCGTTCGCAGGAATCAATTCGATCGGTTCCTGACGTTCTTTTCCATTGGGCTCGCTAAACAGGAAGAACCCGCCACCGCGTGACGACTGTGGCTTCCCATAGTCTTCAGATTCGGCATCGAGAATCTGCTTGATTCTCAGCTTCGAGTCGAGCAGATGTGCCCGCGAATAGTCATCCAGTTTCAAATCGGCTTTTGCCACCGCGGCATCAATGCGCGACTGCAAATCGACGAGATGCAGTCTGACGAGAACCCGCGCGTCTTCTGGAAGTTTCAACTGGAGCGCGCTGTCTGACGGAGTCTTGCGAACGATATCGCTTAACTGTCGCAAGGCGGCGCGCTGCACATTCCTGCGGAAGCTCGAGATGTACTGGTTGCGATTGGTGAATTCCCCCGCAGGTGGTGCGGCCAGTTCCGCGAACAGGCCTTCCGTCACCGACTTCAGATGCTCAGCCAACGTGTAGACATCGTCTGTGGCCGCGGCTTTCAGTTCGCCATCCTGCAATCGAGCCAACACGGCGGCCCCGTAGCAGTGGTTCAGCATCCCCCCGCCACCGGTTTGGAAATCGGCAATCAAACTGTGAATCGGGAAGTCGACGCGTCGAACTTCCGGTGAACCCCAGTGTGACCAACGCGTGGCGGCGAGCGAATTCAAAACGGTCGGATCGAACTTGTGTGAGACAAATCCTTGCTCGAGCAACAGCTTGGTGGCCGCACGCTGTTGTGCGGGATCGACGAGCTTGAAGGGGATTCGTGCCTGGTTATCGCCCTTATGATCGCGATAAACCTGGACACCACCAATTAACCGCGCGGCAAGGTGGACGGTACGGTAGTGCTCACGCAACAGGATCGCGAAGGCCTGTCGGGCCCGCTGATAACCATCGCCAGTGTCAACCGTCCGCTCCAGAAGCTTCGGCAGAATCGCATTCACGGTCGCGACCTGGCGCTGAGCATACGCAATCGGATCTTTCCCCAAATCAAATCGATTGGATTGCGGGTCGGGATCATTGGCCTCGGTATCTTCATCGGTCCCGTAATCGAGACCGGGTTCACCGCTGCGCACTGCGACTTTTAGCAGTTCGGCATTTTCGTCGCCGCTGACCGGCTTGTAACCGTACTCAATCGCCCAGTAGTCATAGGGACCGAGCGTTGTCGTGTAATAGGGGGTCTGCTTCACCCCGGCCGCAACGATGTTCACTGGCGAATAGTCCATAACGCTGGCCACGGTCGGCTCATTAACTTTGGCGGGATCTTCGATCTCGGCAAGTGTCTTCCAGGTGCTCGCTTTGAAGTTGTGACGCAGACCAAGTGTGTGCCCCACTTCGTGCATCACGACCTCTTTCAAGGCTTGTTTCAAGTAGTCTTCAGGCAACTCACCGCGTTTCTCGGTCAGCCCCATGCCGGCAAACACCGCGGCGGCAAAGCTGGTCTGCTGCTGCATGCCCCAGGACAGTCGGCATTCATTGTGACGGTGATTAGCAGGAAGATGGCTGAGTCGCGATGCCCCTTGTGGTGGTTCTTCGCCCAGCAGCACACCCACGGTGGAAGGGGTGAAGTTTTCGTAGGTCGTCTTCCATGACCGCAGGAAGCTGGCGTCGAAGATGATGTCCGCATCGAGAATCTGGCCCGTCAACGGATTGACGCGCGAGGGGCCCATGGCAAAACCGGCTTCGGCGGTAATCCAGCGGAAGGTGTTGTGCTCGACGTCTTCCGGATCCCACGTGTCTTCGTCACGTTGTTGACGCACTTCGATGGCATTGTCAAAGCCTAGTTTGTCGAACGCCTTGTTCCACTCTTCAATCCCCTCGCGAACGATGGGTCGCAAATTCACGGGAACCGTCTTTTCCAAGTGAAAGACGATGGGATTCTTCGGCGGCGAGATTTTCGCGCTCGGATCGAGTTTCTGCAGGTCCCAGCGATTGATGTAACGCACGAAGTTTTGATCGTCGCTATTGTCGCTAAAATCCTTCGTCACCGTCAGAAAGTATCCAATCCGATCATCGGCTTTGCGTGGGCGATAACCAGTCTGAGGAAGCTGGCTGATGCTGTAGTGCACCATCACCTGCATCCCACGAGCATCGGGCACCGCATCCGATTCATGCATGGGATCGCGCGAGTAAACGGCGGCGACGTCGATTTCAATGTTCTTATCGAATCCTTTGACGCTCGCAATCGTACTTCGGTCGTAGACGAATGACGCGACCAGCATTCGTCCGATCAATTCGTCGTCGCTCAAGAAAATGCGCGTCATATCGACCAGATGGCCACCCGGCGTATCCGTCAGAATGGGTAGCGCGTACAGCACGGCATCGCTGTACGCGAGTTTCACCGCTTGCGCTTCAGGGGTTCCGGCTTTCGCCTTAAACTTCACATTCCGCCGCAGGACGTGGATCTTTTCGCCGACTTTTCGAAACGACCAAAGGACATCATCGCCCCAGGTCATCCCACCCAGCACCATTCCCTGACTGGCCCCCCGGGCGATCGAACTGAGCATCAGGAAATCCTGATTCAACTTCGATTGCTTCAGATCGATCAGGATCTGCTGATCCTTGGAATAAACGGTAAACAGCCCGTCGACCTTCTTCATTCCGGTCGTCAACGTCTCGAACTTCGACGGGGTGGCGGCGGCAGGCTGTTGCGCCTCGACGGTCATGGAGGAAAGGCATGCTGTGAGTGCCACAAACATCAACAGGCAAGCAGGTCGAGGCATGAAGAAACCTTCTGAGCAAGTGATCGCAGGTAGAACCGCTCCGGACAATTTACGCATTCTGCCTAAATTTAACATCATTATGGCACGAGAGAAGTGGTGGAGGCATACGCGAACTGGGAAAAGTGAGAGGTTCCGGCGGAACTTCAACATTTCTGTCAGATTATAGGCTGTGCAGAACGCTCCGGATGAATCAATTGAGCTGAATTTGCCGCCGATGGCGATCGAAATCTGCCGGACTCCCAATGCAAAGTGGGTTGTCGTGGTTCGCCGCAACAGCTTCCGCTCTCTGTGGATTGATTAAACGGCCGATAATGGAGGTCACCGAACGCGATGAATTTCGATGTCGTGACAGTTCACGACGGATGACGATGCCCAGAAAACCTGAATTCCGCGTGAACGGTCAATTCGGAGTCGCACCGCTCAGGACGAGCGAATAGCCTGAATAATCTCGATCCGTGGAACAGCCGCCAACTTAGGCATTCGCAACTCTTCCACAGTGAAGGGGTTTGGTAATTTTCTCACCGAAAACAGCGCACAAGGGTCCGTCATGGCCGAGATCTTGGCCCTCAGTTGGGATCGAAAGCAGCTCAGCGGACTGGAAGTTGTTCCGTCGGTTGCCGGCCCTCGCGTTGTGAAGGGGTTCAGGGTCGACTGGCCTGAACAGCCACCTACGGCCGAATGGCTACGCGGAACGTTGCAACGATTTGAAATTAAAGCGCGGCATGTCGCCATCGCAATTCCTCGCGAAGATGTCGTTTTGCGATTGTTGGAATTGCCCAGTGTTCCCGATGATGAACTGCCCACGCTGGTCCGCTTTCAGGCCGCTGCGCGCACCGCTCAGTCGATCGATCAACTACTGCTCGACTACCTACCGCTCCCATCACGTCCGGGCGTCGCTCAAAAAGAGGTCTGGCTGGCGACAACATCACTGGCCACGGTCGCCCCGATTCGAAGTTTATTGAGCGAAGCCGGGCTGGACGTGGTTCAACTGACGCTCAGTTCACTGTGCCTGTCTGAACTGATTGCGCGAGGTGCGACACGGCGGTCGCTTGATCCGGCGGAAGCGAGTCTGGTCGTTCTACGGCAGGGAGCTCGGATGGAGTTGGCGGTCGTTTGCCAACAGCAGTTGATTGCGGCCCATGCGGTGAAATGGTCCTCAATAAACGAGATTCCTCCCGTCACCAAAATGCTGGCGGAAGTCTCGCGAGTCCTTGTCCAAGTGCAGGCGTGGCTGCCCAATGGGACGTTGCAGCGCGCCTGGGTTCTCGGTGACGATGTCGACGTGGGTGAATTGCCTGCGGCGATCCAGCAGCGCTGGAACTGTTCCGTCGAACGGTTCGATCCGTGGCGCGACGGACATGTGGCATTGGGGTCGACCAAGATCGACGGCGCGTCGACGGAATTCGCGATTGCGACAGGACTCGCTCTGATCCAGTCCCATCCGCTGACGCCAAAAATCGATTTGCTACATCCCCGTCAGCCGCCTCGCAAGCGAGATCCCCGTAAGCCATTGATGGCAGTCGGTGCCGTAGCGGCTCTGGTGCTGACCGCGCTCGCAATGGGAATTATGCACCAAGGACTGGTGGGGATGGACGCGCGCATCAAGGAATTACGAACAGAAGACAACCAGTTAGGCCTCCGCGTGAAAGAAAGCGAGCCAACGCTGGAGGCCGCCAAAAACGTCGAAGACTGGCAGTCACGCAACATCAACCAATTGAATCAGATCGGCGAGCTCTATCAGTTGATGCATGGAACACCGCGGGTCCTGGTCAGTGAATACAAGTTCTCGCCCGGTTTGGGCAACGTGTTGGGACGATTGAAAACGACCGGGATGGCGAAAAGCCGAGCCGATGCCGAGCAACTTGGACAAAGCCTGGCAGACTTGCCCAAGTTCAGCGTGTCGCCAAGCTCCGCCCCCGGAATGAGTCGTGACTCGGAATATGTCAGTCGCTTTGAACTCGAAGCCGATCTGGTGGCAGTCAAGCTGAAGCCGAAACCCGCGGCCAAACCCGCCATCGTGCCCCCCGTTTCGAATCAACCCGCATCGTCAGCGAACCCAGGCCAATAGTCGGCGGGCCAATCCTGGCCCGTTTGCGGAAGTGAAAGATGCAGCGTCGTCAACAATATCTGCTCGGTGGTTTGATTGCCGTTGTCCTCATCTGGCAGGGTAGCGGATGGGTCGCGTCTGCGATTTTTGGCCCCTTTGAAACACGTCGCGAGGAACTGACCCGCCTGCAGCAGGCCGTTGCCGACAAGGGAGACAAGCTGCTGTCGCTGGCCCGCGCTCGAAAGTTACTCAAGGAATGGCAAGCGATCAGCCTTCCTCCCGACGATCTCGCCAAATCGAAAAAGCCGAGCGCCCGGGATGCACAGCGGCTTTACATGCAATGGCTGACCGATCTGGCACAGCTTTGTGGGTTCGAAGAGCTTAAGGTGACGACCAGCGGCCAAACCCAAAAGGGGAATGTCTACATTGCTGTCGTCGTCAAATTGGATGCCGAAGCAAAGTACGATCAACTGGTCCGATTTCTGGACCTGTTCTATCGGACGGAACTGATGCACCGCGTCACGTCACTCACGATCTCCAACAAGGTATTTGAGGGCGACCCCGCACTGAAGATCAGTCTCGATGCCGAAGGCCTGGCACTGATCGCAGCTCCTTCCCGACGCACGATTTTCCCTCAGACCGTTCTTGATGCCGACATCTCTGATAGCGACACGACACTCGAAGTGGTCTCATCGACCGGATTCCCGAAAGAACCCGGCTTTCGGGTCCAGGTGCTGAACGAATTTCTGAAGGTCGTGGAGATGAATGGCAACCGCTGGACGGTCGAGCGAGGTGTGGAACGCACCGTTCCGAGTGCGGCAGCAGAAGGAACGACGATCGATCTGGTGCGAATGAAGCCCGAGCAATCTGAACGGACACTGGAAGAATTTCGCGCGTTGATCGCGAGCAACATCTTCGTCAAACCGCCGCCGGCATACCGAATGAAGCTCATGGCTTCGGGAGAAAAAGTGCTGACCCGTGGCAAATCGCTCGACTTCACCATTGGGGTTTCGGGTTACGACACATCACAAGGGAAGCCTGAATTCGCGGTGGTCGGTACGGCCCCACCAGGTCTGAAGTTGGATCGATTTGGCAAAGTCAGTTGGAAGCCTGCCGATGACATTCCAGCTGGGCGATATGAGCTCAAATTCGAAGTTCGTCATCCTTCAGCCCCCCAAGGCCAAATGGCAGAGACGCAAGCCATCCGCCTGCGAGACCCCAAGACTCCGCCCAAGCTTGTTACAGACCAGACACCAAAGGTTTACCTGAACCGCGAGTGGAAGTTTCAACCCGAGCTGACCAAGTCGGATGACAATCCGTCGACCTATACATGGAAACTGGGCGACCGAGCCCCTGCGGGACTGGCGATTAACGCCAAGACAGGCGAACTGACATGGACGCCGGGTGACGAAATCGCCATCGGCGAATTGCCCGTTGCCATGATCATCAGCGACAATGATTCGCCGCCTCAAGCAACAACACTGACATTGAAACTGAACGTTCAGGACGACGCCGCGCAGTTCACGCGATTAACGGGGATCTTCGCACTCGGCGACAACAAACGGGCCCTGCTGACAGATCAGTCAACCGATCGGAAGACCGAGCTGCACGAAGGGGACGCATTTGCCATTTCGGACCTGCAGGGAACAATCAAACAAATTGACCGCAAGTTCCTGATCATGACCCTGGGGCAGCGTGAAATTCGCTGGGACATGGGACAATCACTCCGCGAAGCCCAGGCGCGTCTTAAAGGCAATTGATTCAATTGCTGACTCCGAGACGTTCGTGTCATCGCGGTAGCGTGTCGTTCTCCGGTGGAATGAGTCTCACAACGGATTCGCGGAGATGACGGAAAGGACGACAACAGTGTCAGATGCACTGTGCGTGAATGGCATTCGTGCGTTACGATTTGGACATGTCAGACAAATACGAACCAACACCGATCGATTCCCACTCGGGCCACTCCGTGCCGGATGGCAGCGCGGAACATAGCGAAATCGTCCAGCGAATCCTCACTGGCGATCAAGAAGCATTGGGTGAGCTATTCGCAATCTACCGTCCCCGACTTTGGCGGCTGGTCACATTTCGTTTGCACCCCAGCCTGCAAGGACGAATCGACGCGGAAGACGTGCTGCAGGACGCATGGTTGCGGGCCATCGAACGAATCGATCATTTTTACGAAGGCGCGGGCGAGTCATTTCTGTGGTTTCGTACCATCGTGACTCAAACGCTGATCGATTTGCAGCGGTTTCATCTCGGGGCGCGAAAACGATCTGCCACGCGTGAGCAATCCATCAATGGAGGTTGGACATCCGCTTCGACGTCGTCATGCCTGGCCTTCCATTTGTCGGATTCGGCTCGCTCCCCCAGCAGTAATGCGTCGCATGCCGAGCTGACAAAGCAACTCGATTCGGTGTTGCTCGGCATGAACGAAGTGGATCGCGAGATTCTGGCACTTCGCCATTTCGAAGCGCTCAACAACAATGAAGTTGCCAAACTGCTGAACCTTTCGGAACAGGCGGCCAGCGTACGCTACATCCGGGCACTCGGCCGTCTGAAACAAATCCTCGAACTGGTCCTTCCAGACGCATTTGATTCAAAAGTCAGCAAGAAGGCGAATGGGTGACGGCGTGCCTGAACCGCCCAAGCAAGACGTCGACCTGAATGCGCGCGATCCGCTCGAAGTGGCATTGTCCGAGTTCACCGAGGAAAAGCGGCAAGGACAGTCACCTTCGATCGAAGCCTATGCCCTGCGATATCCCCAATTGGCGAACGAAATTCGCGACCTCTTTCCGCTCGTCGAAAACTTGGAACGGTGGAAAGATGACAAAGAGGTCGAGTGTTTGAGGCGAAATGTTCCTCGACATTTTTCCTTTGATCGCCTGGGCGAGTACCAGCTCATTCATGAATTGGGACGCGGCGGATTGGGAGTCGTGTTCGAGGCCGTTCATGCCATCTCGCAGCGGACGGTTGCAATCAAGCTTCTGCCTTGGCGTTTCGCCGCAGATATGTCGACGTGGAAAGACCATCTGCAGCGCGAAGCATCCACGATCGCACAGCTCAGACACCCCAACATCGTCCCGATCTACTCTTTCTCTGAGGACCAGGGCTACTACTATTATGTCATGCAGTTCGTCGACGGCGCGGGACTCGACAAAGTCATTCAGGACCTGAAGCGATCTCGAATGAAACAGCACACCGCCAGACGAGTCAGCAGTTTCGCGCGCCCCGTCCACGCCAACTTGGCCCACGATTCATGGCGTGGATTTGCGAAGCTCGCCGAAGAAGTCGCGAAGGCACTGGCGTACGCGCATCAGCAGGGCGTCGTGCACAATGACATCAAGCCATCAAACCTTTTAGTGCAAGCGAATGGACAGGTCATCGTGACCGATTTTGGAATCGGCCGCCTCGATCACAGCGAGCTTGCCGATGGAGACGACCGCGAGATCCGTACGTTGATGTACATGGCCCCCGAACGCTGGAATGGTCCGGGAACTCCACGCAGCGATGTCTATTCGCTGGGAGTCACCCTTTATGAATTGGTCACGCAGACACCTCTGTTCGATCTCGCGCGGCGGTCACAACTGGTGAACGCAATCCTGAAGCACGAACCACTCAACCCGCGCCGCCGCCGCCCCGATGTCCCCGAACAATTAGAACGGATCATTTTGAAAGCGATGGCAAAAGACGCGCGGGATCGCTACACCTCCGCCACAGAGATGGCTGAAGACCTGCGTCGCTTTATCGACCGACGTCCGATCAAGGCGACGGACAAAGGCCTCGTTCGACGTCTGGTTGACTGGTTTCGAAGCCGAAGATGATGTTCGGTGCACGTCCAATTGCGAATGCCCAATCACGTCCGTTCCTGATGAAGTTTGTCCGCTGGTCTTGAGAACTGATCATGTCGAGCGAAAAGGCCGAGGGACTGATTCTGCGTGTCACCGACTTCAGTGAAACGAGTCGGATCGTCGTGCTTTTCACGCGCGAATTTGGGAAGATTTCGGGGTTGGCGAAGGGTGGACGCAAGCTGAAGGGACCGTTTGAATCCGCTCTTGACCTTCTCGCGACATGTCAGATAGTGTTCCTACGTAAGAGTTCATCCGGCCTTGATTTGCTGACAGAAGCCAAGCTTGTTTCTCGGTTCCATCCGCAGGAACGGGACTTGGTCTGCCTGTATGCAGGCTATTACGTTGCTGAATTATTGCTGGGACTGACAGAAGATTACGACCCCCATCTCGCGCTGTATGTTGCAGCTCAAGATGCGCTCGAAATGTTTCGAAACACCGAATCAACGATGTTAGGTGTTGTGCGGTTTGAACTGGTCTTATTAAGAGAGATTGGACAGTTACCTGATTTTGAGAACTGTGCCGCCTGCGGCGCAGAGCTGACCGAAGGGCGAACGTTTGGCTTCTGGGTTTCCGAAGGCGGACTGATTTGCCCTGATTGCCAGCGAGAAGAATACACGCAAATTTCGATACATGCCGGTACGGCCGCTGCATTGCGGTTGCTGGCCGGTGAAAGCGAGCAAGCCTGGAAGCGGCTGAACCTTGCACCACAGCAGTTGAAAGAAGTCAAACACGTCACGACATCTGCCATTAGCCACGTCCTTGGCCGTCGCCCGAAAATGTTGAAGTATCTCGATACCTGACCCACGTCAGACCACGTTGTTCCGGTCATGGATGACCATGCACAATTTGCTAACACAACAATCTGCGACCAGAAAAAGACTCGCAATCTGGGTCTTGTCCGCATCGCATTTTGCGGTGGGGTGTGCGTCTCCGTGGGAAAAGTCGGCACTTCTCAAGGACTCCACGCCGGACATCAGTCGAATCCAGGGACCGACCCAGCGTTCGTTGGCCAACGTCTTCAGAAAGAAGCAAGACGAAGAAGGCCTGATGGACGGAGATTCACTTAAGCCGATCAAGGGCACGCCTGAGTACCTCGAGGCAACCGAGCTCTTCAAAGCCGAGAAATACGACGAAGCGCAGGCCGCATTCAAAAAGGTCGCGAAGAAATTCAAAAAGAGTGAAATCCGCGAAGATGCGCTCTTCATGGAAGCCGAAGCGGCCTGGAAACGTGAACACTATGCGACGGCACACGATGCCTATGCCGTGTTGCTGAAGGAATATCCGTCCACACGCCATTTAAACGTCGTCAGCGAACGGATGTTCAAACTCGGCCGGATGTGGCTCGACTTCCCGGAAGTGGCGAATCTAGGCGAGATCCAGCGTGTGAACTTCGACGATCCCACGAAGGCCCTTCCCTCGGAAGAACCACCCAAGGTTCCAAAAGCGCCACCGATCTTCGTCCCAAATTTCAGCGACAAATCGAAACCGCTATTTGATACTCCAGGCAACGGCGTCGCCGCACTCTCTGCCGTGTGGATGAATGACCCCACGGGCCCGTTGGCCGACGACGCAATGATGCTGGTGGCTAGTTATCACGCCCGCAAAGGGAACTACGTCGAAGCCGATCGTTATTTCCAGATGCTGCGCGAGACATTTCCGAGTAGCCCCCACGTCCAGAATGCGTTCGTGCTGGGTTCACATGTGAAATTGATGTCCTATCAAGGCCCCGCCTATGACGGTCGGACGCTTCAAGAAGCACAACTGTTGAAAGAGAGCACACTGAAGCTCTATCCCAACCTGCCTGATCAGGAGCGGTTAAAAGAAGAACTTGCGATGATCCAGGATGAGGAAGCCTTGCGAACCTGGGTGAATGCCAAGTTCTACTTGAAAAAGGGAAAAAAACGCTCGGCCGCCATCTTTTGTCACGAAGTCATCACTCAATATCCCAAGTCGCGGTATGCGAACGAAGCCCGGGAGATGTTGTTGCAGTTGGGCCCCGAGTACGTCAGCGGTGCTGCCTTCCTGACGTCCATCGACGACAAAAAGCCTGGGTCGCTTGAACAGATTCTCGAAGCGCCACCATCCTTCCATCTCAAGCGATATCCGCTGGTCGGGCCCGAACGCGAAAATCCGTACGCCCCTGCCGCAAAAGGTGCGAAACGCAAATCGAAGACCAACGTGGCCACGAACACACCGTCAACTCCACCTCGCCGCCCCACTCAGGTCGTCGAGCGTGATGCGGACGAGGACGACGAAACGATGGTGGAAGACGAGCGTCCCACGAAAACACGCGTCGAACCTGCCCCCAAGTCACGCCGACGCTGGCCGTTCGGTTCGCCGCCAGAAAAATTACCCGAAGATTCCGACTCGGACGCCAAAGAACTTAGTCCTGAGACCAGCGGCCGAGCTCGAATCCGATAACGACGGGCAATCCGGATGAATACGGCACACACTTCCTTCGCGTCTGCGACAATCGTCGATCAGGTTTCAGTGGCCCGCGTTGCGCAGGCGGAAATCAACTGCAGCCGACCGTCGCGTCGCGCCGCGGCCGTACGCCTTTGCCACTTCTGCGGACTGGTCCTTTCGCTGTCTTTGACGGGATGCGGATACACGGTCGGTAACAACTTCAGTCGCGATATTCAGACGGTTGCGGTGCCGATTTTCGACAACAAAACGAATCGCCGAGGGCTTGAGTTCCAACTGACCGAGGCCGTTCAGAAGGAAATCACCAAACGTTCACCGTATCGTCTGGCGAAAGGGACGCAGGCCGATACCCGCCTGACGGGAACAATCGTCAGCTTCCGCAAGGATGTGCTGGGGGAAACGCGTTTCGACGACGGGCGCGAACTGCAGATTTCGCTGATGGTCAAAGTTCAGTGGGAAGATTTAAGGTCCGGCCAGGTTTTGGCTCAGCAAGAAATCCCGCTGTCTCCCGAGGCGATCCCGATGACGTCACAGGCCGAATTTTCACCCGAAGTTGGCCAATCACTGGCAACGGCACTCGACGACGCGAATCAGTCGTTGGCCCGCAAGATCGTCAATCTGATGGAACTGCCGTCGCTGTGATCACCGAGTGATTTGTAGCGAGTTATTACGCCGAATTGGGATCGTTGTTCTCCGGCCGGCCTTCCACGTAGAACCAGTTGTGGATCGGCTGCAGGATCGCTTGAACGTCCTTCAACAGTTGTTGATCGAGTGGTTCAGCGGCCCACTTGGCCCATTCGCGGATGCGTTCCGGTCGGGCCGATCCTGTGACGCAGGTCGTCATATCAGGGTTGGCAATCGAGAACTGCAGGGCGAGTTTTGCGAGATCGCTGCCGTGCTTGGCGCAGTGATCGGCGGCCTGCTTCGCAATGCGCCGGACTTCGGGTGTTGCCTTGTGCCAGGGGGGCAATGGATCGTTCGTCAGCAGCCGAGCGGAAAACGGCGCGGCATTCATGATCCCCACGTTCTTGGATTTCAAATAGGGAACGAGATCGCCGAACATCGTGTTCTGAAGCGTGTAATGATTGTATGACAGGACGACATCCAAGTCGGTCTGATCCAGCACGAATTTGAAAATCTTCATCGGATAGCCCGAGATCCCGACGAAGCGAACTTTGCCTTGCTTCTGAACCTCTCTGAGTGCTGGCAGGGTTTCGTCGACGATTTGTTGCATCTCGACAAACTCAATGTCATGGCAAAGGCAAATATCGAGGTACTCAACCCCCATCCGATGCAGACTGACATCGACGCTTTCCACCACGCGGCGGGCCGAGAAATCAAAATGGGATTTGTCGTAGCGTCCCAGTTTTGTCCCGAGCAGATACCGATCTCGCGGAATCCCTCGCAGAGCCGTTCCCAGCAGCACTTCCGACATGCCGCGTCCGTAGAAGGGCGAGGTATCGATAAAGTTCATTCCGACGTCGAGCGCCGCAGGCACGGCTGCAATCGCTTCGTTGATATCCACCGGACGAAACTCGGCACCAAGCGACGACGCACCAAAACTCAAGGCCGGCAACTTGAGCCCCGTTTTCCCTAGCGAACGCAGTTCCATGCTCACGACTTTCTTGAAGGGGTAGCGCCCGCTCTTATCTCTGAAATCAAATCAACATTGATGCGATCTGCGGGG
Source organism: Schlesneria paludicola DSM 18645 (assembly GCF_000255655.1). Lineage (NCBI taxonomy): Bacteria > Pseudomonadati > Planctomycetota > Planctomycetia > Planctomycetales > Planctomycetaceae > Schlesneria > Schlesneria paludicola. Next base: position 3,172,942 of record NZ_JH636434.1, read on the forward strand.
TGATCAACGAATCGCATTCGGCTGTTCCGGCCGGTTCTCTCGGCCCAGGGCACGGTTTTCCATTTTTGTGAGGAGTGTCTTACCGCGCCACGAACTCACTTTGTACCCAACCATCGCCAATTGATTCAAAGTGTCCGAAGACCCATCCCGAGACTTCGCTGAGCACTCGGAATTCTGCCCCGTCGCGTAGCGGTTGATCAAAGGCGGCGTCGTACGACTGGCCCATTCCTTTCCGCGCAATGGTCTCGCCGGTAATGACCGCTCTGGTGGAATTCACCACCTGATCGTAGCAAAGCCACGTGTCGACACCGATCGCAGCGGAGCAAAACAAAAGCACGGCCGTGATGATCTGCAGACGAGGACGGCGCAGCAACACCGCCGCGCACGCCGTCACCGCGGCCAGAATCAATCCACCGAACAACCAGCGAACTTTCGCCGGGAACGATATCCAATCCGTCCAGAAGAGGACGTGTGACCACCACATTCTCTCAGGCTCATGAAGACGGCCCGGCGCGGCAATCAGGGCCTGCTCGAGATTTGCGGTCAAGTACGGATCGCGCGGGCGATAAGGCACCGCCTTTCGATAGTTCAGGATGGCTCGTCCGAATTCGCCAGTACGATAATAGGCATTGCCGAGGTTGTAGTAGACCGCCCCGTTGACGTATCCATCCGCCAGGATCGACTCAAGGATGTGAGCCGATTCTCGGTAGTCATCGGGTGACGTGGCGGTATCGAACCGCTCGAGCGCTTTGACGAACGCCCGTTCGCGGTCACCCGATTCAAGTGCCCACGAACGGGTCGAGCAGACAATCACCGCACATATCGCCACGAGGAAATGTCGATTCACGGCTCAAACCCCTCGCTCAAGATAGGGCGTCAGCTTGGCAATGACTGCTTCGGCCGTTTCAATCGTGACCCGCGGATCGTTGACGGATCCCCCTGCACCATATTCAGCGGCTTCGATCGCCTCCAAAAGCTGTCGAACCGCCTGCCCCACGTCCGCAGGAACCGAGGCGTTGGTAAGTGCCGCGTCGACGTCCGTCGAGGTGAGCCCTTCAGCAATTCGATTTTGCATATCCGCCACAAACCCAATCAGCGCCGCACGAACCTGCACGAAAGCGTCGCGCGTCTGATGTTGTGCCAGCGCTTGTCGCGCCGCTGCCAGCCGTTGCTGGGCATGACGACGGGCTCGCTGTCGGCGCATCCAACCCGCGTCCGATGATTTATGCCGATAGTAGGTCACGAACGCCATCAGACACCCCGCGACACCCCAAATTGCCGCAGTCGTCGTGATCCAGCCGACAAAATTGACACGTTGGTTTCGCAACTCTGAGGGATCCGTCACGTTCTGGAAAATCCCTTCGGTGCGCGTCTTGATGCTTGACGACGAGGCCGATGAGGGACTGCCCACAAGTTCCTCCGCAGAGACTTGGGATGCGTGACTGACGTCGAGAGGAACGGGGGCGGTTTCCTTTTCGAGGAATGTCTCTGACTTGGGATCGAACGTCGCAAACTTCAATGCCGGAATGCTGACGCCTGCATGTCGTGGACGAAGACCGTAGGCGAAGTGTTTTGTTGAACCTTCGACGCGTCCCGTCGGATTCTTGTCGATGAGCTCGAAGTCATCCGTCAGTCCCGGTACCGCCGACAAGTCAGGTGCCGAGATCAAGGACAGCGCCCCGCTTCGTTCGCCGCGCTCGAACTCCACCGTCAGCGTCAATGGATCGCCGACGCGCAGCTTTGTGGGGCTCGCATAAGCCCGCGCTGTGTATTCGCCAATCCCACCGCAGTAGGTCGATGGACGAGCCGCGGTTGGAATTTCGAGGACCTCGACCGAGATCGGTGCCGCACTCGCGACCAGACGCCGACCTGCGTACTCACCGCGTTCTTGCCCTGCGACGAAAGTTCCTTTAACAACCGCCGGGCCGAATGAATACGAACCTGTCTTCGCCGGTGTGAATGTCCGCGAAAGTTCATACACAAAATATCGAATCGGCGTCCCGTCCAATCCGTTCCGCGTTTCCCGCCCCTTCAGCCACCCAAACACATAGGCCCGCGCGGAATCGAAAATCGATTGTGATCCGACATTGTTCAAGGTGAAACCAATTCCGTCATCGGCAACCTGAGGCCGCAACCACTGGTTCAGGTCGTCGGACTCCAGACCGCTATGTGGTTCGACCAGATTGACCTGAAGGTGCGGTGGACGCCGTCGGACCGGACTTAACGGATCGAGATTCGCATCGTTCGGCAGTGGCCTCACGAGAATTCGAGCCGTCACCGTGAACGGCTGCGTGGGGTAGACACGCGGGGGGGTGGCCGCCAGTTCCACCAGTACCAGATCTTGTTTTTCCGCTTCGATCACTCGTAGCGGCAGGGGGGTACTCGATAGAGTCTTCCCATCAATTTCAACTGAAACCGAGGGAATCGACAGGTCTCCCGCAAGTTTGGGCGTCAACTGGTACCGGTAGAGATGACTGAACACATTCTGTTGACTGACTCGTCCATTGATGATGAACGTCGAAGATTGATTGCGAGACTCGTCTCCCTGCGACACGAAGTCGAACTGCTTCTTCAGCGGCGACATGTCGGGAGCAGTGGGATTCTTGGAGTTGCGAATCTCGACCTGAAACTCCACGCTTTCACCACTGAAGATTTCTTCGGCACTGGCTGCGACGTGAATCTCGGGATCATCGGCAATCGAAATCCCACACTGGGCGCACCAGAACCAGGCGAGCGTGATTCCCGCGATGACGTGGCGACGAAACAAGACAGAACCAAACACAGTCATTACCAATCCTTGTCCACAGGCGCGCGTTCAAGGAATCGTGCATGCAGCTTCCGATCTCGCTCCCGTTTATCCTTTTGCCGTTCGCGAACTTTTCGCAACGCATCTTCAATGCGATCGTTCGAAACGGGTTCCTGCTGCGTTCCCTGATCGGGCCGCTCTTTCTTCTCGGCTCCCGTACCTCCCGAATCGTGATCCTTCTTCTGCTCGCCAGGCTTCTTCTGCTCGTTCTTGTTGTTCTGTTCCTGTTCGTCCTCGTCCTTGTTTTTCTGCTCCTGATCATCAGGGTTTTGTTGCTGTGGATTCTTGGGTTGCGCCTGCTGGATCTCTTCCAGGATCTTTCGGGCCGTTTCCGCCTGCTGCGCGGCCGAAGCGGGATCCTTCTGACGCAGCGACTGGACGGCCGCATCCATTTGTTCCACAGCCTGAGGTGCAAGCTCCATTGCCTTGCGATAGCCCGCCTTCAACTGCTCCGGATCGACCTGGGCCGATGCGGGGTGTTCGCCAGCTTGCCCAGGTTTTTCGGTGCTGGCTCCGGCAGCTGTTCCCGCGGCCGTGGATTCCTCAACACGACTCAATTCGGCTTCCGCCTTTGGACCAAGCAGCCGGGCTCGCTTGAGGACCTGTAGCTGCTTCTCTTCGAGCTGCGAAAAGTCCTCGATAAAAAATTTCTCTGCGACCGACTTTGGATCGGAAGTTGTGGCTGGTGAGGTGACAGGATCAGAAGTGTTGAGAAGATCGAGTGGATCGGCGGGCTCCGAAGTCGGATCTGCATTTTCACCGGCACGTTCATCACGATCACCACGCGGCGATAGAGTCCGCGCGATCGAAGTCTGTGCGGACAATTCGGCGGCCAGCAGCGGATGAAATGGAATCACCGCTTCCCAGATCTTTTCCAGTTCCTCAATCGCCGTCTGTTGTTCTTTCGTCGATTTGCCGGCATCGCGTGCTCCTAAATGCCGCCCGGCCGCCGCCATCCGACTGCCGGCGGTATCCGCCCAGCCCTGAAGCAGGCTGATCCCTTCGTCGATCTCTTTCGTACTTGTCTGAGCCGCGGGCGCGCTCGGGTCGGCCGGTGGCCGCAACTCATCGTCAATCTTTCCGCGCAGCGTCGGAATCTCTTCCCGAAGCTCGTCTTGAGCCACCTTCGATTCCGCGAATGCGTCGGACGTCGCTGTGTCAGAAAGATCATCCACCGTCTTTCGGAGTGTCGTTTGTGATTGAATCAGAAACTCGAGAAACTGAATCAAATTGGATTCATCGCGACGCTTCTGGCGGTCGTACGCGCGCCACCGATCGGAGTAGTACTTGATCCATTGGCGAACGAGCTCAAGGTTGCGTCGCGACGCAGAATCATCGGGACGCAACTCCAGACAGTGACGATAAGCGGCGATCGCTTGCGAAAGTTGATCGAGTATGGCTTGCCGCTTTTCCGTGGGAACGGCTTCGGGTTGATCGCCGCAAAGCTGACGCGCCTGTTCGGCGGCAAGCGTTCCCAGATTGAAATGAGCCGCAGTCGCAATCGATCGATCAAGGCTAAGCCCTGCGCGCTGATAACATTCGCGTGCGCGATCGATGTCCCCTTTGCGATGTGCGGCACAGGCTTCGTCAAACGCCGCAATGGCCGAGGCCGCCGTCGCCTTTTGCTTGTCGAGCTCCTGATTCGCCAACGCGAACTTTTCCAGCGCTTCGTCAAACTTTTCTTCTGCGAACAAACGCATTCCATCGCGAACCTGAACCGCCGGCTCGACAGCATGGCACGCATTCGTCGCCCCAGCGAAGAATCCCATTAACAATAGGCCGGTTTTGACTGAGAGGGATGGGCGACGCGAGGCCGACCGATTGGTGCCGCTCGCGGGAATCGACGTCGCGTTGTCTCCTTCGTTTGAGAACAGGGCGGGACGACCGAACCGGCCGATACACAGATCGATTAGCAGCAGCAGCAGTGAAAGCCCCAGAAAGATCTGAAATCGTTCGGTCCTGCGAATTCGGTCCTGGCTGGCCGTCTCGCTGCCACGCCGCCCCTGCAAATAGTTTGTGTAGAGCTCACCCAGATCATACGAACGCGTACCGGCAGGAACATAAACTCCAGATGTCTTCAGCGCGATTTGCTGCAGCAGGTTGCCGTCAAGTTTGCTCCAGATTTGCTCGCCTTGATACTCGACAAACGAGTGCGAGTCGCTTTTCTGCGGCACACGCGCCCCGCGATCGGCATCGCCCAGGCCAATTGTAAAAATCGTGACGTGCCGTTCCGCAGCGGTGGCGGCGGCTTCAAGTGGATAGGACAACTGATCCTCGCCGTCGGTAATCAGCAAGACGGCCTGATCTCGCTCTGATTTGGCACGGAAAACCTCTATCGCCTTTCGAATTGCGTCGCCGATCGCAGTCCCACCTCGAGGTGCGCTATCGGTATCTAGTTCTTCAAGCGCTCTGCGAAACGAATCGTAGTCCGCCGTCAGCGGGCACTTCACCACCGCCTGGCCAGCAAACGCAATCAAACCGACTCGATCACCGCTCAACCGATTGATCAGGGATGAAACGTCGGCCTTCGCGCGGGCCAGACGCGTCGGTTGCACGTCGTCGGCCAGCATCGAACGCGAGACATCAATCAGCACATAAAGGTCACTGCCTCGCGGTATGATCTGTTCGTGATGCAAACCAAAACGGGGTTGCGCCAGCGCCGCCAATCCGGCAATGATCGCCAGTTCCTGCAGAACCAGCTTGGACCACGACCGCACTGCGGACTCGTCCGGAAAGATTCGCGACCACATCGTCTTCGCTGCAAACGTTTGACGCGCAACGCGACGACGCTGGCTGGAATACCAGACCAATGCGAACCACGCTCCGCACAGCGGCAGAATCAGATAGAGCGCTTCGGGATGTTGCCATTCCATAGTCAACGGCTGTTTCCAATAAACCTCAAACAAGGACAATTCAGAGACGTTGTCAGGGCAATGAACGGAAACGCGTTTCGTTCAGCACGGCCACGATCAGCGTCAGTAAAAGCCCCGGACCGGCAAACCACGCATACAGTTCAGTATATTCGGAATACTTCGTTTCACCGAACTCGGCCTTCTCCATTTTGTCGATTTGCGAATAAACCTTGGCCAGGCCTTCGGCATCGGACGCATGGAAGTATTCGCCATTCGCCGTCCGCGCCATCTCCTTCAGCAGATCTTCGTCGATGCGAAATTGCCGCGGAACAAGCACCCGCTTACCGAAAGCATCTTCTTGCGGCACGGGAACGACCCCATTGTGTCCAATTCCGATCGTATACAGCTTAATACCCAACTCATGCGCAATCGTCGCCGCCTCACGCGGGTCGACGACTCCCGCATTGTTGTCACCGTCTGTCAGCAGCACGATGACTTTGCTCTTCGCCTTCAAGTTCCTTAGTCGATCAACGGCCATGGCCACGCCATCACCGATCGCAGTCGCCAGCTCTTCCTTCAACGTCTCTTCATTGATCACACGTCCATTGCGATCTCGAATCGGTTTGGGAACTTCGAGTTCGCGGACAATGTCCGAGAGCGCCCCATGATCGAGGGTGATCGGACACTTACTGTCGGCGAATCCCCCGAATGCGACCAGTCCGACAAAGTCATTCTTTCGCCCTGAGAGGCCACTGGCACGCGAGCCTAGCAAGAATTCATTGATCACATGTTTCACGGCGTCCAGCCGACTGACGTCGCGTCCAGCGAGCTGAAAATCGAGCGCCTCCATCGACCCTGACACGTCCAGCACCAGCTCAATCGCGATCCCTTCGCTCGAGATTCGCGATTCGGAGTTTCCAGACTGTGGTCGCGCGAGTCCCGCCACCACCAGGCACAAGCCGACAATGTTCAAAATCGGCAACAAACGCTTCACGCGTTGAAGCCAGGTAACAGGGAGGTCTTTCAATCCCGCGATACTGGAAAAAATGACCGCCGGCTGCCGGCGCGGACTCATCCGCATCCGAGCAACGAGCAATACGGCCGGAATCAAAAGTAGCCAGAACCACGATTGGAAGCGGAAGGCGTCCACTAGCGGTCTCCCTTCCGAAAGCAGGACGTGATACGAACGCTCTGCCTGATCCGGCGAACGCTCGATGGCGTCACAATGATCCGTGTTGCCCCACCGAAGTGGCGCCCGCGTATCGACGAATTCGACTTCATGCAGAGCCCCCCGCGTTGTTGGTTGCCTCAGGGGATGTGGAAGCGATTTCCGCGACGGCCGAGGACAGGATTGCCGGGCGATATGCAACGAACTCATGCGCGCGATCGATCGAGAGCGCGATCTGCTCCTGATCGGGCTGCTGTCCGGCGTACTTCACCATGTCGGCCGCCTCAAGAAAATCTTTGAGTCGTAACGAACGCTCTGCCGTAAACAGGTCGCGGAAACGAATCGCCGACAGGAATTCTTCGGTCGTTTGTTCTGGTGCTCGAATCCCCGTCGATCCTTCAATGTACTGCCGGACGATGCCGGTCAATCGCAAATAGAACTCCTTGAAAAGTTGCTTTTCCGGAAGATTCTCGGCAAGCAGTTGCACCAGCGCCGCGTGTGCAATCTCTTCGGGAGTCAGCGACCGAACTTCGGCAACCTCAATCTCCTTACGTCGTCGCAACCAGTAGATCAGTGCGCCCGCGACGATGATTGTGCACGCCAGCAACCACCATCCCCATCGTGACGTGGCGGGCAATGGGCGCGGTGGCAACATCGGCTCGAGATCAGCCAGATTCGGAACCTGATCACCCAACTCAGACGTTACGTTGACTTCTAACGGCTCGGATTCGATGAATGCCGTCACGCCTTTCTGCTCCGACGTCGCACGCGTGTCAATGAATTCAATCGCCAATGCTCGAATGAGATGCCGCCCGGCGTGCATCGGCTCAAGCTGATACACGAACGTACGAACCTGATTCGTCGCCGTATTGGCCGCTTTGTTCTTAGCGTCGCTTCGTTCGGTATAGTCGCGGACAACAAACTCTCCGACCGCCTGCCCGAATGCGGGGGCCTTCAGCTCGACTCCGACCGGCGCTGACACCTGGATCTGCAGTTCCACCAGATCCGAGAGTCGGGGTTCACGTGGTGCCGCTCGAACAACCAGCTTCACAGGGCCTTTCTCGGACGTGCGTTCAATCGCATCCTGATCATTCGCCAGGCGCTGTCCCGAGGTTTGTCCAACACCACACCCCGCGCAAAGCAACAGAGCCCACACGGCAATCAGCCCGCATCCTATCGTTCTGACGCGTTCGCTTCTGAATGCCTCGTTCCCAAGCTCCCGCTTGGGAACGCTTCCTACGCCCAAAAGTATGCAGGAGAGGTTCCGGTCGCATTCACGTTCGGCAGAAATCGAGAATGCAAGAGGCGTCCCCAAGCAGGAGCTTGGGAACGAGGAAATTGGCGAGATAGTCGAAGGCTCAACGGATCGACCTGTTTCGTCTCTGCCGCAATCTGAAATGCAGGCCTGCGTTGTGTGCCGTTGCCATTGCCCGCTCATCGCTGTCGCTCCCGGGCTCGGAAGAATCGCTGCAGGCTATGTGCATAGGGCTGATCCGTTCGAATCGTCAACCGATCCACATTGGCCCGCCTCAGCCAGCCGATCAACGTCTGCTCGCGGGACCTTGCCGCCTGCGCAAACAACGTTCGCACACGGGGATGACGCGTATCGAGTTCAATCAATTCGTCTGTCTCGGCATCGCGCAGCGTGACGAATCCCACGTCAGGTAAGGTCGATTCACGAGGATCCTCCAGGGTCACGGCAATACAATCGTGACGTTGATTCGCAATCGCCAGTGCCCGTGAACAATCGGGCCCCAGAAAGTCACTCATCAAGAACACGACGCACTTGCGTCGCTGGACACGCCCCAGAAATTCCAACGCTTTCGTGATGTCGGTTTGCGTCTTGACCGGTTCCGTTGCCAGCAGTTCACGAATCAGGCGCAACACATTCCCGCGTCCTTTGCGAGGCGGGATGTAACTGATCACGTCGTCCGCGAAAAACATCAATCCGACTTTGTCATTGTTTTTGAGCGCGGTGAACATCAGCACGGCAGCCACTTCGATCGCCGTATCCATCTTACTCAGTCGCTGCGAACCAAATGCACCTGACGCCGAGATATCGACCATCAACATGACGGTCAGCTCACGCTCTTCGCAAAAGGTCTTCACATACGCGGCACCGGTCCGCGCCGTCACGTTCCAGTCAATCGAGCGGATTTCGTCACCCGGCACGTATTCACGGACGGCGTTGAATTCCATGCCACGGCCGTGAAAGGCACTGAGGTACTCGCCAGCAAGCAAATCATTGACCTGGCGCTTTGCCACGATTTGAATGCGGCGAACTTCTTTCAGGACTTCTTCAAGTTCTCGTGCAGCCATCTCTTTGTTGCTCGCCGATCCGAATGAACGTTTTTCTAGACCTCATGATCGTCCGACCTGCGCAACAGTCCCGACTGCAATCGATCAAAAGACGAGCGTTTCAGTCGATCGATCACGAGTGCAAAACCGCGTCAGGGTACAGGAACTGATTCGAGCACTTTTCGGACAACATCGTCGGATGTCATCGATTCCGCTTCCGCTTCGTACGTCAAAATCACGCGATGCCGTAGCACATCGAGTGCAATATCTTTCACATCTTGCGGCGTCACATATCCACGGCCCGCCAGGAATGCATTCGCCCGCGCCGCCAGACATAAATTGATCGATGCACGCGGTGACGCACCAAACTCAATCAACGGCTTGAGTGCACTCAACTTAAAGTCTTCGGGACGACGAGTCGCCGCCACGACATCCAGGACGTAGTCCTTCACTTTGTCGTCCATGTACAGCGTTCCGACCACGCGTTTGATGTCGGCCAGGTGGGCTGGGTCAAGGACCGGCTGGACTTCACGTCGAATATCGTCCAGAACCGCATCGACGACTTTCCGTTCCTCGGCCTTTGTCGGATAGTCCACGATAATCTTCAGCATGAACCGATCGACCTGCGCTTCAGGAAGCGGGTACGTCCCTTCCTGTTCAATCGGGTTCTGCGTCGCCAGCACCAGAAAGGGTTCTTCCAGTCGGTACGACTGATCGCCAATTGTAACCTGGTGTTCCTGCATCGCTTCGAGCAGCGCCGACTGAACCTTCGAAGGGGCTCGATTGATTTCATCCGCCAGAATCAAATTGGCAAAAATCGGCCCTTTGCGCGTCCCAAACGAGCCCTCGCGGGGGTTGTAAATCATCGTCCCGATCAAGTCGGCGGGCAGAAGATCGGGTGTAAACTGGATGCGATTGAACTGGCAGCGAAGGGCACTGGCCAAGGCTTTGATCGCCGTCGTCTTGGCCAACCCGGGAAGTCCTTCAAGCAGCACATGGCCGCCCGTGAGCATCGCGATCAGCAACCGCGAGAGCATCACATCCTGGCCGACGAGGACTTTTCGAACCTCGGCCCTGACTTGCTCCAATTTGTCCGAATGCTGAAGAACCTGTTCCTTGATCCGTTGGATGTCAACGTGCATGTTTTCGACAAACTCCCCTCAATCACTCGCTCGATTCGAACGGGTTCCACACTCGTCGCGGCGGTGGACGAACGCAACTCAGCCGCAACGCGGACAAGATAATCCAGCCCCTTCGTCATGACAATCTGTCATAAGGAAGCTCAACATAAACGCCCTGTCTCGCCGCGTGAGCGTTCTACGATACCAAGTTGCGATCGAAGGCGGTCCTGTCACACCGGCAGTGTATGCAAAAAAAATTCGTGAATTGCAAGAGCCCCTCGCGTTCCAATGCCTCCGGTTGCCTCCACCATGACACCGCAGCCCCGTTTTTCATCGCGTTTGTATCCCAGATGTTGGAACGGCCCGTTTGTGGATCACCGATATGAACGCCTTGGCGGCATGACAACTCCGATCGCATGTCACGGCGATCAGAGCAACGATTCCATCTCGAATATGAAAAAAACGTTCATTCACAACGGCGGTCGGTGGAGTTCGATCCGAGACTTGATACGATCTGCCGTGTGGAGAGCGAGTCGATGTGGCCAGCTTGCGGCCCAACTTGGGCAAGGCAAACGCTGATGCATTGGTTCCTGAGGTTCAATCGCGTGATCCCATCTCGCCGACAAGCGACAAGTTGCTTGTTGCTGCTCGCGGTGGTGGCTGCGCTGTTCCCCATACCAATCTCGCTGCCAGTTTTCGCCCTTGGCAAAGATCGTTCACAACCGTTTCGCTGCCAGGATCGACCGTGCGGCTGCCGAACTGCGGAACAGTGCCGCAAGCAATGCTGCTGCTTCCCATCAGGCCAGAAACGGGTCCGCTCAAACGAAAAGATCACGCCGCAGAACGTTTCTGCAAAGTGGGGGGCCAACACAGCTTCGCAAGCAAGCTGTTGCTCAAAGCCTCTAGGCTCAACGAGACCAGCCCACCCCACGAAAGCAAGACCGAAGGAACGACAGCGACAATTCGTCCTGCTGATCACGGCCCAAGAATGTCACGGAGTCGCTCAGACGTTCTCCGGTCAGGCCGTCTTCGTTCTTCCCGCGACATTCTCGCATGAAGACGTTGGCGCGCTGGTCACCGAACGACTTGTTCTTCGCGGATCATACCACGCACGGCGATTTGCCGAGCCTCCCGTTCCGCCGCCGCGCCTGGCCATTGCATAGCGGTTGCTTGCACACCACACGCTTCAGCACGCACGTCACGTTGACGTACCCAAAGGCCAGCCGCCCGAGTCAAAACCGGAGCGGACGATTCGTGCCCTGCACGGATTGATGCACCGATCCGTTGTTCACGGCAAGCATCTTGCTTGCAGAACAATGAGTGACCGGCTGCGCGGTCTCACGCTGCAGATGAGTGGCGGACACCCGTACGTCTTCCCGCGGCATCGTTCGCCCCGCTTCGAATCGGGATGCGAACAGTCCTGAATGCTCACAGGTGCGGTCTGAGATCGCGCGTTCACAGTTGGCCAGAGATTCGCTCTCCACAAGTGTGAATCGACCCGATTCGTGAACGCGCGATCGCGGACCGCCGAAACCGATGTTCAGGAACAATCTTGCTCTTGCTTATCCCAACATTGTCAGGAATCGTCATATGAATCGAATGCTCAAGCGTCTGCGTTCGCGCGGCTTTACGCTCATCGAATTGCTGGTGGTGATTGCCATCATTGCCATCCTCATCGCGTTACTGCTTCCCGCTGTACAACAGGCCCGCGAAGCCGCACGCCGCGTCCAGTGCAAGAACAATCTGAAACAAATCGGGCTGGCGATGCACAACTACGAATCGTCGCACGCCAGTTTTCCGCCGGGCCGCGTGGGATTCCCCATGGTGTTCTCGGCCCATGCGGCATTGCTGCCGTACTATGACGGAGGCAACCTCTACAACCTGATCGACTTCAATACGGCCCCCACTTTCGTCGAACCGCCTGTGGTGCCCTATTCCCAGAACGTCATTGCCGCCATGACACGCATTCCAACATTCCTCTGCCCCAGTGACCTGGGAACGGTTCAAGGGAACTCATACGGGCCGACCAACTACGTGGTCTGCACCGGTAGTGGAGCAACCCCTACAGCACGATACATTCGTCGCGGCGATGGCGTCATGATGGATGTAAAGCTGCTGGGGGTGACAAAGTTTCGTGATGTTCTCGACGGACTTTCCAACACCGTCGCCGCGAGCGAGCAAACCCTGGGAAATGGATACACGGCTGGTGGTAACGGGTCCGGGTCAATCCCGGCCAGCACCACGCCCGTCAGCCCATCCCAGCAGGTCCTCAATTTGACCGCCGCCCAGAACGACACGATCACGGGCACCGACACCAGCCTGGCAAACTGTGTCGTCGGCGCCGCTGGGTCGTGGTCAGGCACGCGGGGCGCCAAATGGTTGAACGGCCATTTTGGCGACACACTGTATAACCACGGACTAACGCCCAACTCGAAGACCTTCGATTGCGGAAACAACAGCCACAACGCTGGTCTGACTGCAGCACGCAGCCGACACCCGGGCGGCGTGCATGTGTTGCTCTGCGACGGCTCGACACGCCTTGTCGGTGACAACATTGACGTCACGATCTGGCAGGGACTGGCATCCAAAGCGGGCGGAGAAGTTCTCGGTGAATTTTAGTGACGTCACCATCAAAGTCCGTGGAGCGTTGCGATCACCGCTCTACAGACTGATGGACGCGTCGCGTTGATGACACTCAGCGCCGGGACGACGCCCTTCGCTATCACGAGGCACGGTCGTGCCGTATGATGTCACGATCATGCCAGACGAACCGACTTCGACAAATCGCATTCGCCAGCGACGAATTTCCCTGGGGCTGACGCAGGCCGAGCTGGCAGCTCGGGCAGGCATCTCACGCACGGCCGTGACGGCGATCGAAGGTGAGCGACTGGCCCCTTCCGTCGACGCGGCGTTGGCGATTGCCCGATCACTCGAGAGTTCTGTCGAAGAACTGTTTGGACAGGGACAAGGTGGTCCCGCGACGGACGTGTGGGCGTGGGCTCCGCCAATGGAATCAGCGCCCTGCTGGCAAGCCGAAATCGGCGGTCGACGAGTTCACTATCCCGCCAGTTCATCGCCAATGCTTTCGCTGCTTCCCGATCGGCAACTCCGTAACAAATGGGCGGCGGACGCAAAGGTGGCGGACGAGACACTCGTCATGGCCTGTTGCGATCCTGCAGCGGGACTGCTCGCGAGCCAGTTCGCCGCCATGACAGGCCTGCGTCTACTCGTCCTTCCGCGCGCCAGCCGTCAAGCGGTCGAAATGTTACGTGACGGACTGGTGCATCTGGCGGGTCTGCACCTTTCCACACGCGAGAAACCCGATCGCAATGTGAATCTCGTCCGGACGACCCTCGGTGATGACTTTCAAGCCATTCGACTGGCCAATTGGCAAGAAGGAATTGCGTTAGAACCTTCGTCCAGTTGTCGCTCGATTCGATCCGTACTGGCCTCAAAATTAACCTGGGTCGGTCGAGAGCCAGGATCAGGTGCACGACAATGTCTCGATCGCCTGCTGGAGAATCGGCCGGGGCCACGACGCACCGCACGTGATCATCACGGCGTGGTCGAAGCCGTTCGATCGGGATGGGCCGACGCCGGAATCTGCGTGCAACTGGCGAGTGTCGAGGCGGGATTGAAATTCCTGCCCGTGCAAGAAGAAGCGTTCGATGTCTGCTTTCCGACGGCGCTCGCCGATGATCGCCGCGTCAAAGCCTTTCTGAACGTGATCCGCTCGGTGGCCTATCGACGGCTTCTCGCCGATTTGCCTGGGTATGACACACAAGAGACAGGCGAACTGTGTGGTGGCCGAGTTTAGTTGACCGGTGATATCACGGACGGAGATTCCGGGGCAATTCGGAAAAATCGTGCGCGATGCGTTCGACCTCGGAGATCTGAAGTGACAATTGGCCTTAAGTGGGACGTCTGATGATGCGGTGCGTCGACCGAAGTCTTTTACTCCGTGCCTGCCATTTCTGTGGACTGATCCTGCTGATCGGTTGCGGCTCGATGACGGCCCCAAGCCCCTCAAAAGAATCGAACTCTCCGCCTGCAACGACCGTGCGCGTGGCAGCAGCAGCCGACTTGAAGTTTGCGTTTCCCGACCTGATCGCCGCATTTCAACGTGAGCACCCGCACGTTCAAATCGAGGCCAACTTCGGCTCATCAGGAAGCTTTTTCGCGCAGCTCTCGAACCAGGCACCGTTCGACCTGTTCCTTTCAGCCGACATGGCTTATCCACGCAAACTGATCGAGCAAGGTCAGGCCGAAGCAAATTCCGAGTTCCAGTATGCCGTGGGACACGTCGGAATCTGGGTTCGGAACGAATCCATGCTGGCACCAGACAAACAGGGTGTCGAGGTCTTGAATGATCCAACCGTTCAGAAGATCGCGCTGGCCAATCCGAAACACGCGCCGTATGGACGCGCGGCCGAGGCGGCGCTCAAGTCACTCAACATCTACGACGCCGTCAAAGATCGACTGGTATTCGGCGAGAACGTCGCACAGGCGGCCCAATTCGCGGAATCCGGTGCTGCCGAAGTCGGCCTGATCGCTCAATCACTGGCGGTCTCGTCAGCACTTCGCGACAAAGGCCGATTCTGGCCATTTCCCGACGATTCGTACCCAAAACTCGAACAAGGCGGCATCGTGCTGACCTGGGCACACGATCGCGCCGCTTGCGAACAGTTCCGTCAGTTCTTGTTATCAGAACAGGGCCGAGAGGTGTTGCGCCGTTACGGACTTGAATAGCTCAATATCAATCGCGCAACGGCCCGCAACAAACATAAATCACCCACGCCCATCTGCGTTTGTGGGCACACCGATCGAGACAGGCGAACGACGAAACGAAGTGTTCCAATGTGGTCACTTGCTCGCGTCAGGCTTGGGAGACTTGTCGACGAACTCCAGCGATTTCTCGATCAAGATTTCCCCGGTCATTTCGCCCAGCGACGTTTCGCTCACGTACTTGTAGCGCGGGAAGCTTCCGAAGTCGACTTTCGTCAGGATGTAACCGAACGCATCATTCGTCAGCCCAAACAGCAGGTTGTGTTCGCCGTGCATCTTGCGTTTCAGGTAGAAGCCGATGTTTGGCAGTGCTTCGCCAGGAATCGTCAGAATCTGGGCCGTCCCGATATTCACAAGGTTGATCTGCCCCGTCACGGTGCGGTCCGCATTCCGTGGATACTTTAAAGGCGAGCCCAGAATGACGTTCCAAAGCAAATCCGAATCGACGGGAAACTTCACATCGACGGCCCCGCAGTACAACTGGGGATCGGCCTGTACTTTCGCATCACCCACCAGTCGCAGTGCTTCGTCCGCCATTGTGTGACCGATCCGCAGGCATTCTTCCCATGTCCGCTCATCTTCCCAGACGCCGCGCTGTGGGTCTTTCGGGCGCTTCAGGTCGCGATTGTCGGCGGTGATCATGCCGCCTTGTGCGCCGTTCATGAAGATGCCCATTCCGCCCGCTTGCTCTTCGAGCTTGTCGCAGAGCGGCCCCACTAGATCCGGACTGACGATCCCAAGCCGATTCCCCAGAACTTCAGGATGAACCGCATAGTTCACTAGCGTAACGATGGCCTTGTCCGAAGCACCAATCGCCTGAATGACACTCATTCGACGATCGTAAAGATCCGGTGCATAGTAGTTGTAAGCGATCTTCCCACGTGCTTCGCCGGTGGCGATTTTCAACTTGGCGGGCTGCAGCTGATCGATGGCGTCGTTGATCGCTTCCGCCGTTTTGACGCAGACCATCTCCATGAATTTCAAATCACCGGTGTGTCCACCGCGCCCATCGGCGAAGCCATAGCAATCGGGTGCACTGTGGGTGTGGGTCGAACCGATCATGATGTTCTTGGGCGGAATCCGCGGCACCCTCGATCGAACTCGCTCGCCCAGTACCGACGGAAACCCTAAGAGGTCGAGTGACACAATCGCAAGTGTCGTTTCGCCTTTCTGAATGACCACCGCGCGAGCCGTCAGTTCGCCCCGCTTTTCACGCGTTGGTGCCGGTAGCCCCAATCCGCCCGAGACCGGCAACAGAGGATCAGGAGTGATGATGCGCCGTCCGGTCCCGACTTTGAATTCGTCCGCCCAGCCCGAGATCGAACTGCCCGGCAAAAGCGCAAGCGCGACGAGCAAAGTCCGCAGCGCACAAAGAACCGATTCTCGACAGACCGCAGGTGACATCAAGAACTCCGAGAAATGAACGAGGAGAAGAGCAAAGACAAGCGATACGCGTCAGCAGCAATCGGACCAACAGAGAAGATGATCGCCCGCTCACAAGAATACGCAAGTCCCGGCTCTTTACCCTTGCACACACAACCTCGGTTTCGCAAATCTCGGCGGCGAACAAATTGCTGCAGCCTTCTACTTACTGAGATCTTGTTTTTTGATCAGGCATTCCGATCTCTCAACGTCTTCCAAGCGACGTGGCCGGATCAGCAGATATTGCACGTCAGCGGGCTCGTCGCGATTCTCCGTACCGTCCGTGCGATTCAGAGGTATCAACAAAGTTTTTCCATTTGAGACCTCGTAGGAGCGTTCCATCAACTGCGAGAGGATTTGCTTTGAGTCCGTTGAAAAACTCAACCGAAATGCATCTTTGTCGCGGAGGATGAGTCCCCGAAAATGCATTTGCAAATTGGAGGAGCGTGGCCCTAATAGCTCAGACACCTCGCCATTGGGAATCGTGATCGCGGGCTGGACGAACCAAGTTCCTCCATGTTGCTCTGCATAGCTTGTGATTTCCAGCAGCTCGTCACCATCAAGTTGAACTCCATCACTGTTCGCCTTAAGGCCCGCTTGATCGATGGCGAACTTTTCTGGAACCGTCAAGAACCGAGTCTCGAACATCACGAATCGCCCCCGCCGAAGTCTTTCAAGGGATTCATGAAGTTGATCATGCACGGAGCCCGTGGCCCGCACGATCAGAGAATTCGTGCCTGGATACGGCTTGATCGTGCATTGACCACCATTTTCCTCCCACATTCCAGGATCTACCGAGTCCTTCATATGTTCGATTAACTTGAGCCATTCGGCGGGACGCCCCAGTTCAGAGGGATCAGACGAAATCACTGCGGGATTCACCAAATCCGCGATGGAATAAGCCTCGATCACGAATGGCTCACGCACCTTGTCGCTGGGCAAGGGGGATTGGCTCTGGACGTCGATCGTCGACTTGCCCGTGACGACGACGACATTGTCATACACGGCAAAATCCAGCTTGCGAGGACTCAGCAACATCTGCAATGCGGAGCGTGCCGAACATCTCATTGCGGCAAAGTAGATCGGCCTGTGCGGACTGACGCCCGCTTTTTCCAGACTCACTTCGTCGATCACGATGTCAATCTCGGCCTGTTGCTTGATCTGCCGAAGCCCTTCACTGATTGCTTGATTCGCGCAGACAACGGACACGGGCTTCGAAAGTCGTTGGTGCATCTCCTCCTGCTTCGCAGTGGCTGAAAACCCCTGTTTTTCTATCAAATTGCGCCAAGCATCGTCGCTCATCTGACCGACAAACCGCAGTGTTTCTTTCCCATCGTCTTCGACGACGACGCAGGGAATCGACATGATGTTGTACTGACGGGTTAGTTGACCCTCCAAATCAATGTCGATCACTCGTATGGGAAATCCTTCGCGTTTTAGTTTCGCAATGATTGGCTGCTGCTGCTGACATGGCCCGCACCAGGTCGCCGTAAAGAGCAAGATTGATTTTTGTCCCATGGCAGCCGTAGCAGGACTCGTTTGCGGCAAAGGACTCTCGATCGGTTTTGCTGGAGTTCGAGCCAGGTGCCGTTCCACCACGTCCGATAATTGACGCATCTCTTCGCGGAGTTTTCGCACGTCTTCAATCAACTGTTTCGTGTCAGACGTAGGTTCTTCCTTGGCAGACAAAACTTCCGACGTCTGTGCGGAACAGACACGAGATCCGTCGTGCGACCATGCCAAACCGACGAGGCCGATGACAGCAAACACGGACTTCAATCGCTTTGACCAATTCGTGTTCCGACTCATTGAACGATTCCTTTCGTGAAGACTGTGATTCAAGATCGCACGTCACCAATCAGACTCGCCCGACGAGTATGGGCCGAACGAATCAAAACATCTGCTCGAATTCATTCCCTTTCGATCACCTGCGGCGCCATCAGGGAAAATCGCTGAAAGAGGGCATTTGCCACTTCCGAGATCTCGGGTTCATGAAGTCGTTCCAAACGTGATTTCAGACGTTGAAACTCGTCGAACATCTCTTTCAATTCACGTGCCAAAACGGCGCGATCATCTTCAATGGCCATTTCGCGGTCCTCGTTTCGCGCGGCCTGCGCGGATGAATCAATGACAAGCCGCGGACCATAAGTTCCGATCAACAGACCTGTCGTGACCAAGACTGTGCGAACCATCTTCCGCCTGACGGGACCCGAAGGTGGCACATTTCGCCGCGAACGTAGCAACCAGTGCATGCGGTAGGTCAACGAACCGTCAGGCCCAACGGCGGGCAGACCCAATCCACCCCGAAATGAAGAACCTGCAATTTGATCCAATCGCCACTCGGCGACTTTGGTCAGGCATGTCGCCAGTAGGGTCGGAGGAATGCGACGGTCCACGGCCCAGTCGTCGCAAAGCAATTCCGTCGCCCACTGCCAATGGCAACGAGCGAGAAAATTGAGCGGCTGGAACGCCAGGCAGGTGCACAGGATTTCGACAATCCATTGCCAGATCGGATCACGTCGCACGAGATGCGCGACCTCATGCGCCAAAAGCGCACGCAGTTCGTCAGTCGTCAAAGTGTCTTCAATTCCTTGCGGCAACACGACCGTTGGATGAATCACACCGCACGCGAACGGTTGCGAACAACGCCTGTTCCGATTTTGGATCGCCAAGTCGGCAGAAACCGCCCCGTCTGGCGCGAAACCAGGTCTCTCCGTCAGACGCAGAAAGCGGATTCGAAACCCACGCGGCACAAACCGATCCAGCTCGCGCCGATCAAGCATTTCCAGCGGCGCACATCGACTCAGTAATAGGGACAGACCCAGCCCCCGACGCGCGAGCCTGACAAGACAGATTGCCACCCAAACGACGATGACGGCCCCCAGCCAGACAATGAGCCCAAACGAACGTCGTCTCTCACCGATTCGCTCGAGAGACGCGGGCAATTTGGACACGAATGGAACACTGGAAAGCGGCAGGTGCGCCTGATCAATCTGCTGAAGGATCTCGTCAACATCAGGCTCCAATCGGGCGA
Source organism: Schlesneria paludicola DSM 18645 (assembly GCF_000255655.1). Classification (NCBI taxonomy): domain Bacteria; kingdom Pseudomonadati; phylum Planctomycetota; class Planctomycetia; order Planctomycetales; family Planctomycetaceae; genus Schlesneria; species Schlesneria paludicola. Next base: position 3,192,428 of record NZ_JH636434.1, read on the forward strand.
CAGGCAACATCGACCGAATCGATCCCGAAGATGACGGGCTCATCATACAATCGCCCCCTAAAGACTGCTCCGGCGTTCGCTTCGATGATAAAACTGTCGAAGACTCGGTCGAAGTCATCGGTTCAATGGCGGCGTGATTTGCATTCAGCCCCAAATGATCCGATTCGTCGATTCGTGTTGGCGTCAGGATGCAGGACCAACGAAGGGATGAGGGCGACAGGTCCGCTGCAAGACACAAAATCGACGTGATGATTGGCAGGACCGAGGCCAGTTTCCATCCGGTTTCGACCAGTGTGGGTCGCATGGAATCCATGATCTTGAGACGCGCAGGCAACCAGATCAGGATCAGCCATGCTGCCGTAAGGAACAGTGTCGAATGAGCCAGATACGTCGCGGTGAGTTCAACAACGAAGGGCAACAGGCTTTCCAGTGGATCCCTCAAACCGAGCTTGTTGACGACATGCGCGATCTCATTCGTCATGATTCAGCTCCTGCTCCTTTTGGCGGATCAGCTTTTTGAGCACGCTGAGTTCTTCACGCGAGACGTCGCATTCATCGAGCAAATGACAGACAAGTTTCGTCACGTCGCCCGCACACAGTCGTTGAGCCAGATCCGAGATCATCGACCGCGACACGTTTTCCTGTTGCAGGACCGCGCGATAGACGTTGATTCGCCGATCAACTCGATGCGATACCTGACCATTTGCTTCCATCTTGGACAGCATCGTCCCGACGGTGGTGTAGGCCAGCGGACGGCCCGGTGCCAGCGCCTTTTGTACGTCACTCACGGTGGCTTCACCCTTGTCCCACAGGATGTGCATGATGGCCAACTGCAAATCGGCCAATCGGTGTTTTGTCACCAGATGATCCTCCCTGAGTTTCGTTTGATCCGTTCAGCGCGGCGGACGTGAACGGTCGTTCGCAGTAGCCGGCAGAGGACGGCTCCTACTTGAGTAGGAGAGTTCTACTACCGCAGTAGGAGCATTGTCAATTGCGTCCTGACGATCTTTCGCATCCATTCCGTAATTCAAACGACAGAGCACGAAGAGGTCCGCAAAAGACTTGGGGGGTCCGTGGGATTGCCAACAACCTCCTGAAAAATCACGTAGAGACGGTTCTCAAGGGACTCAACGCATCTGCGACACGGGTTCGTCGCAAGTCGCTGACGAGAAATGTATTAAGAAACGAGGTGTTCGAAACGTAAGGGGGCTCAGTCCGATTTTTGCTCAACAGCGCAGGCAGACGATTTGAATCGGCCGGGCCTGATGCCCGAGCGTTTTGAACGATTTCTGCGCAGGGAGAACCAGCGCGAAGAACCAAATCCGAATGAACGGGCTGGCAGGGTATTGAAACCACTTCACTTCGCCGAAGGTGTACAAGCCGGAGAAATTGTCCTTCGAACAAACTGTTCGGTTGAATGTTCTCCGACTGCATGGGAGCATAAACGACGCGCGGCAAGTCTTGACGAATATTTCCACTGTACTCAATTCGCTGAATGCCTGATCCGCTCACGGCGGATTGCGGTTCGCTTATCACAATTGAGCGCAGCCGGTCCTGTCCGGGATCGGGTGTGCGGAACGAGCGGATGACTGAATCGACCACAACATTTACGACGGAAGATTTCTTCAATCTGCTTGCGCGCAGCGGACTGCTGAATGAGGGACTGTTCCAAACGCTGAAACAGCGATTCGAAGGAAACGACCACGATCCGAAATCGATTATCGCTCAGATGTTGGCGGAACATCTGCTGACGCCGTTTCAGGCCCGGCAATTGGGCGAACGCCGACATCGCGGATTCTTTCTTTCCGACAAGTACAAGATCCTCGATTTCCTCGGCCAAGGTGGCATGAGTCGCGTACTGCTGTGCGAGCACATGATGCTGCAGCGGTTGGTGGCGGTCAAAATCCTGAATAAGTCACTCGACAAATTCCCGGGTGCAGCCGAGCGGTTCCTGCGCGAAGCCCGCGCTGCCGCGTCCATGGATCATCCTCATATCGCCCGCGTCTTTGACGTTGATCGGACCGGGCTGGGGCCATGCATTGTCATGGAGTATGTCGACGGCACTAACCTGCACGAGATGGCCGTCAAACGAGAGTTGCTCGCGGTCAATCGCGTCGCGCACTACATCAGTCAGGCCGCGATCGGGTTGCAGCAGGCGCATCTGGTGGGGCTGGTCCATCGCGACATCAAGCCCGCGAATCTGATGCTGGATCGAACAGGAACCGTCAAGCTGCTCGATCTCGGCCTGGCACGATTTTTCGACCCCAAGCGTTCCGACAACCTGACCCAGCAGATCGACGCTTCAAGCATCATTGGGACGGCAGACTACATTGCGCCGGAACAAGTGATGGAATCCAGCTCGGCCGACATCCGCGCCGACATTTATAGCCTCGGTTACTCGATGTACTTTTTGCTCACTCGAGTTTTGCCCGCCGGTGACGGACCGGTAATGCGAAAACTACTCTGGCATCAAACGCGACATCCCGAGCCAATTCGCACCCTTCGCCCTGAAGTTCCTGAAGGAATGGCCGCCGTCATCGAACGGATGACGATGAAGAAGCCCGAGGAACGCTATCAGACCCCGGCCGAAGTCGTCGCCGCGCTTGCGCCCTGGGTCACCGAACCGATCAGCCCACCGACGGACGAAGAAATGCCGAAAACACGCGCATCGGCATATCGACTGGGGCTTTGTCCGCCGCCCGATCAGTCGAAAATGGCGAGTATGAATTCCTCGTCATCAGGCTCAAATTCATCGGGTTCGATTTCGACCAGACCGCCTGCACCAAGTTCGCATTCCGTCACCGACAGCACAAGAACCCGACTTCCTTTTACGATCCACGGAAACTCGGCTTCGCGAATCGGAATTGTGAATCCTTTGGATTCCGAGGCCGCGATGCCAACGGGTTCGACGATTCGTGCGGCCAAAACGAATGACGTGATGTCGGCATCCGCTGAAACGGTTTCAACATCCGAATCTTCATACATTCGCAGTCTCCACGAATCGAAAAGTCCCGAAGGGCGGATGTTGCGCTACCTTCTGGCGCTGTTGGGAATGATCATCGCATTTGGAATCGGCGGATGGACAACGTATTGGTGGATCTCGGCGCCGCCATGGAAAAACTATCGTGTGACGAGGACGCCCTCGCGAAACACGCCAGCTCAGCGACCGCAATCAAACTCCACGACCACGGGTCCCATCGTCACTCCCACCAGTGCCATTGTACTGCGAGGCGGAGGTTCGACGTTCATTCGCCCCGCGATGGAGCAGTGGTCGCGCGTTTACGAGCAACAGACCGGAATCAAGATTGAATACTCGGCCGTCGGCTCCAGCAAAGGGGTCGACGGAATGATTTCCAACTTTCTTGACTTCAGTTGTACCGATGCCCCGCTGACCGCCGACCAGCTCGCCAGTGCCGGTTCGCCGATCGTCCACGTCCCATTGGCATTGGGCGCGGTCGCACCTGTTTGCAATGTCACAAACGAGGCGGGCGAGCCGATCTCGATTCGCTTTACCGGTGCAGTCCTCGCCAATATTTACCTGGGCAAGATCAAAACCTGGAATGATCCGGGAATTGCCGTCAGCAATCCAGGTCGTGAATTGCCCAATCTGGACATCACCGTCGTTCACCGTAGCGACGGCAGTGGAACAACGGCCATTTGGACCAGCTACCTGAGCAAGGTCAGTTCAGCCTGGAAGAGTCAGATCGGCGAAGGAGTTGTCGTCAACTGGCCAGCAGGGATCGCGGCGGAAAAGAATGACGGTGTCGCCGACGCGGTCAGCCGCACGGCCGGGGCGATTGGTTATGTTGAACTGAGCTATGCCCTGGCCAATGATCTGTCCGTCGGGCAGGTCAAAAACAAATCCGGAGTCTTCATTGGCCCTTCGGTCGATGGAATCTCGGCCGCCGCCGCATCGATGGCAGAATTTCCAGCCGATCTACGGTTCTCGCTTGTCGACGCGCCGGGAACCGAGGCCTATCCGATTGTTGGAACCTGCTGGGCCATCATGCGAATCAACCAACCCAGCGAACGAGGTGAAGATATCGTTCACTTTCTGCGCTGGATCACAGCGGAAGGGCAGAACGAACTTGCTCACCTGCAGTACGGGCGGTTACCCAAGGAACTGGCAGAAAAGGGCTCTGCACTGCTCGAGAAGGTTGTCACGTCCAGATAATCCACCGCAGCGCCTTTGAAATTCCGCTGGGGCGGGCCCCTTATTAATCACGATACCTTGGCGTTTCTGAATTCGGGCGAAGCCCACCTTCGTGATTTCCAATGGCAAGACGATGCCGCGGGCAGGGTGTCGCCGCAAAACTTAATCAGCCGGTTTGACGGCGGCGTCCGTGGCGGGAATCCCCACGACGGGCAGTGGCACACGTTCGGGCCGCTGATCATCATCGAGTGCCACACGATCAATAGGAACGCCGTCGATCTCACGTCGAAGCAACAGCGAGATCACGGTGGCAATCGACCAGAAGCAACTGGCACCGACCCCGCGCACCAGATCTTCGACCAGTCGCGTCAGCACGGGCTTCAGGCCCGAAAAGGCGGTGGCCGACCCACTTCCAAATGAGGTCGCCGACAAACAACACCAAATCGTCGTTCGTGCGATGGCCGCGACGAGCAACATTACGCCGCATCCGGCGATTCCACCCAGGATTACATACACCGCAGCGTGCCACGGTCGGCCTGTCAGTCCGCTATAGGCACGGCTAAGACCACCAAAACTATCGCAGTCGTCCGTCGAAATCGCGGCCACCATCAGTGGCCAGCCGATGGCAGTGGCCAACACAAGTACAGCAATTCCGAATCCCAGCGCCGTCACGATTGGCGCAGTGACCTGCAGCCAGACAGCCCCCATTGCAGGCAGGCGCCCGGGCATGCCCAACACCGCGATCAGGCACCCGATCACAAGTGCCGCCCCGAGCGGAATCAAGGGAGCCCGCAACACCCTCATCCAGCGCCGAATGGCATACCGTATTGCCGAAATGAAAGTGGACTGATCATGTTGATTCAGCAGCATCGCGGCGCGGCGACAGAGCACCACGCCGACAAGCGACCACGCGGCAAGAGCGACGACAAACAGCAGCAAACCATTGAAGCGAGCCAACGTCGAACTGCCGGTCTGCAGCGCCACCATGGCCGGATTGATGACACTCCTCCAGGGGCTTAGCAGAATGTCACCAATCTCCAGATCAGCGATCAGCAAATTCTGTCCAGGTCCGAACCGACTGAGCCATGTGGTCAACAGAGGTCGTGTTCTGACGCCTTCGCTGGGAAGAATTTCGTCGACAAGCTGCCCCGTCAGATCGAGTCCAAGCACAACCATCCACGCGACCAGGATCGAGCCAGGAGAAAGCGCCGTTCGGGCGGCATCAAAGATGCGATAGACCGCGGATGGAAACGAGGCCGGAAGTCGGTAGTCGGGCTCATCGTCTGGCATTCACGGTCTTTCGGCAGTCGCTGTGGGTCGAACAAAGCAAGGTCAGTTGGAAACAGCAGAATATCGAATGGGCGGGGATCGGTGCAGGCATAGGCAGCAGCGATCAACATGCCCGGCGCAGCATTTGAACCAGATAGTCCAAGACTCCCTGTGCGTCGACATCCACCAGCGCATCGACGTTGTTGTGCCAGGCGGGCCGCTGACGACGGTCAAACACAGTCATCCCACGCGTCAGATGCCCTTCGGTCTCAACGTCCACAGAAAGGGGCGATCGCTTGAAGAGACGAGGCCGTGAGACGGCTGCCAATGCGGTCAGTTCTGGCAACCAGATCCCTTCGACACCCAAATGCTGGCGATGAGCTCGCAAGGCAAAGGGCAGCAGCTGACGCAGCAGGGCACATGAGCGGGTGGCTTCTGAAAGCCCCAGGCGATCCAGTTGATCAAACGTCAAGATGGCGCGATGGCTAACATCGCGGGAAACGATGCACTTCATCGTGGGAGACTTCAGAACGACGCGTGCCGCTTCGGGATGGTGGTAGACATTGAATTCTGCGGCAGCCGTGACATCGCCCTCACTCGCGATGGTCCCCGCCAGGCAGACCAGGCTGCCGAGATTGCTCAGAAACCCTGCGTCAAGGTCAGCAGCCAGCGCCACATTGCTGAGCGGCCCCAGCGTCAGTACGGTGATTTCATCGGGATACTCACGCGCCAGCTCGGTCATCAACTTTGCCGCATCGCGCGGGTGATGCAGATCCGCGACGGCAACAGACCAGTCCCCCAGTCCATCCGGCCCATTCAGCGATCGCAATTGATTCTGCCACTCCGGCGAGGAAATCGACGACTCTGCATCGTGCATCCGCTGTGAAGCCTCCGCCTGTCCGATCCGCGGCCATTTCGGTGGATCAATCGCCTCAACCAATGCCTGCAGATTGCGGCCGGCTTGCACTGCAGAGACCGCACCCCCGACGGCCGTTAACGCAATGACGTCCAATTCTGGATCGGCGAGTGCGATCGCAATCGCCAGTGCATCGCCAATTCCCGGGTCCGCATCGATAATCAGTTTTTGTGGCATGAATGATCTTCTCGCATCCGTGAGTGCGCCATTCGAAATGTCCGACGCGCGCGTCGGGCGAGCGGTACTTGTGTTCGTTGACCGTATCGCGACAAAACATTGAAATGGACAGACTGGCGTCGTCGCTGCCAGTCGTCGCCGCAAAATTTGGTTTAAGTGCGTGACAATAGAGATCGTAGATCGTCACCGCCTGTCCTTCAATCCCGTTCTCAGGGGTGTCGACAAGTAATCGCAATCGTTCATGAACGTTCACACGCCAGAGACGCACACGGCCCCAACTTCATCGGCAACGGGTGACTTGGTTGTGAATGCCGCGCTCGGTGGCTTACGGCTTCACATTTTCGACGAGGAAGTACGTCTGCCTGCTACAATTTATTTGATGCCGTTTTCAGCACCAGAAGGTTCGATCCGTTTCCCCGAAGGGCGCAGTCCGTCAATGAATGTCTTGTTGTTTGATATCGATGGTACGTTGATTGATGCAGGAGGAGCGGGTCAGGCTGCGATGGAGGGCGCACTCGCGGAAGAGTTTGGAGCCCGCGGACCGGTTTCGGGGATTTCGACAGCGGGAAGAACAGATCGAGCCATTGCCGTCGACTTGTTTCGCTTCCATCAGGTGGAACTGAGCGACGACCACTGGTCACGATATCTGAAGTCTTACTTTCGACTGCTGCCCGACTCGCTGAAGACTCAGTCCGGCAGGATTTTGCCGGGGGTCATTCCGTTGCTAGAACGACTGAGCCAGCGAGACGATGTCCTGCTCGGGTTGCTGACGGGCAATTTCGCGGAAGGTGCAAAGCTGAAGTTGACCCACTATGGACTGGCCGACCACTTCAGACTCGGTGGATACGGCGACCTGCACCTCGACCGCGACGACGTCGCGCGTGCGGCACTTTGCGCTGCGAAAGACCACCACCCGGAACTCAGTCCCGATCGAGTCTGGGTGATCGGCGACACTCCTTCCGACATCCGATGTGCGCGGGCAATCGGGGCGAAGGTCCTTGCCGTGACCACCGGAATTTTCTCGACCACCGAACTGGAGCCGCACCAGCCGGACCTGCTCCTCACAGACCTGAGTGAGCCGGAACGATGGCTTCAAACCGTGGGATTGATCTGAGCCATCGGCGTTGCGTGTCGCGCCGGTCGTTCGGGTTTACGCGGCGTGCTTCGTCGCATCGTGTTGGTTTTGGAACGCACCCTTGCTTTCGATAATCGAGGTCGCATCGAAGCGTTTTCCGAAGTAGTACTTCTGCGCGTTTTCGTCACCCAGCACCGTCGCAGCGTCACCACTGACGAGGATGCGTCCGGAAAAAACGATGTAACTGCGATCGGTGATCGTCAACGTTTCGCGTTCGCGGTGATCGGTCAGCAGGATCGAAATCCCCGTCCGCCGTAGGTCGGCGATGATGTCCTGGATACTGTGAATCGTGACGGGGTCGATCCCCGTGAACGGTTCGTCCAGCAGAATCAGCTTGGGGCGGCTGGCCAGACAACGGGCAATTTCCAAGCGCCGCCGTTCCCCCCCCGACAACGTTTTCGCGATCTGCTTGCGCTTCTCCAGAAGCCCGAACATGCCGAGCAGTTCGTCGGCGCGGGCCATCCGCGGGCGGTATGAGAGTGGTTGGAATTCGAGAACGGCGAACAGGTTTTGCTCGACGGTCAGCTTTCCGAAGACGCTGTCGTTTTGCGGCAGGTACCCCATCCCGTTCTGGGCTCGCTTGTAGAGGGGCCAACGCGTCACATCGACGCCATTGAAGATCACCCGTCCGGCAGTGGGCGTCACCAGACCAACCGCCATACTGAAGCTGGTGGATTTCCCGGCGCCGTTGGGCCCCAGTAGGCCCACAACTTCACCGGGTTCAACGTGAAAAGAAACGCCGTCGACCGCACGTTTTCCGGGATACTGCTTCACCAATCCATGGCATTCCAGCAAGGACATGATTCGTACTCCATTACGAATGACAAACGATCGGCTCGCTCTGGTGCATTTCATTGAAGGAGCGCAACAACCTTGTCGCGTTCCGATTCAAAGCGGTTATCGAATTCGCATCCAACGCCACCACTGCGGGTAAAACGGAAAGACATACTCGGGGTACGTATCAACATACGGCTTACCCATTTGATCCTGATAGGGGCTGTGATTCAGAATCTTGAACCCTTTGCCATTGTTCAAGAACGGAACCCCGTGTGGCCAATAGATGAAGAACGCTTTGCCAAGCAGGGCCTGACGCGGCACCGCATGCCGATTGAGGGCATGTCGGCTGTTCGGCCAGAGCCGACTATCCTGACTGCGAGGGCTATTGTCCCCCATGACGAAGAACTCATCGGAACTGAGCGCACGAAACGTGGCTTCGCGCGATTTCCGGGAATACAGATCGCCGTACTCCGCCGGATTTGTCAGGCTGTCGCGGATGCGCACTGACTCGGAGAGTTCTTGTTCGTGTGCGTCGTAATCATTGTTTGGAACACTCTCCGCCCGGTAGTAAATATCTCGTTGCAGCAAGAGATTCGACACATTCGCCGTCATCCCTGACACGGCGAATCCGGCGGGATTCAAATCGGCAGGCTGAGGATTCCGGTTCGCCGGGGCCATGAATTCCGCCCCCTCTCCAAAGGGAATCAAACCGCTTCGCAACCAACCACCATTCACCCAGAAACACAGACGATCGTCGACATTGGCAAATGTGAGCGTGTACTTTCCCGCACCTCGAATGGGTGTCGGTGCCGAGGCCATCACAACATCGGTCAAGTACGGGTCAGCCGACAGTTCGTCGTTTCGCAACAGCGTTGCCGTCCCGGTATTTACGTCAACCTGGCAACGATAGCGTCGCACGCCTTCAACCAGTTCCAAGACGAGTTCCGCGTTCGGGCCCTTAACGGCAGTGATCTCGACCGTGCAGTTCAGCGTCAAATCGCCGACCCAAAACCGGTCGTCTTCAAAATTGGGACCACGTCCGCCTGAATAGGCGTTGTATCCGCAGAAATCGGTGATCAGTTCCGGTCGCGGTTCGTGCGGCTCATTCGTTTCGCCCGCCGACGTCCAGTCACCACGCTGCGGAATCAGGTGCTGATAACGCACCCATTTCTTCTCTTCACCCGATTCGATCGAGAACGATCGCGCCTTCGCATCATGGCGCCAGCTTTGTTCATCGGACACCCATTTGTCGGTTGACGCACCATTTGCGGAAGGGGTCATTGCCGCCCAGCGTTCGGGCCACCCTTTGGCCAGAAGGTCGACCGGCGGATATCGATCGTCATAGACGAGTTGCTGTAGCACCTTCTGTTTGTCCGGATTCTGCTTTCGCAGAATCTGGTACTCACCTTGATCATCTTTCCGGGCATAGACATCACCGCGAGAAATCTTAATGGCTTCGCCGGGTAGCCCCACCAGGCGCTTGATGTAGTTCTTTTGCGGATCTTCGGGATAGCGAAAAACAATGACGTCCCAACGCTGGGGTTCGCCCAATTGATAGGGAAACTTGTTGACCAGAATTCGATCGCCCTTGAACGCCAGCAGATCGCGGATCTTATTTTGATGCCGGCAGTTCGGACAAATTGAATCATCGATCCGTCGAACCAGGTATCCATCGTCATTCAGCTCATCGCTAGCCCCGACCTGGTAGTGATAGTGGCATTCTTCGCAGACAACATCTTTGTTACGCCCGAACAGCGTGGGCGCCATCGATCCGGTCGGGATCACGAACGCTTCTGCCACGAAGGTGCGAAACAGCAAGGCCAGCACAAACGCAAAGGCGATGGATTCAAATGTCTCACGCGACGCATCATGGTGAGGGCCGTGAGGCGACTTTCTGAAGGTCGCAGCCGCCGCCTCAGCAGGTTTCGCTCCAACAGCAGCGTTCGAACTGGATTTGCTCATGCGCTCTTCTAGGCAACATTGGTGACGCGGGTGCGGAGGAGTTCAGGAAGACTCACTTGAACTAAGACAAGACAATTCTCAATCTGATGCGTGCCCAACAGCAATTTCGTGCCGCACAAATCGGGGATCGTTGCCAAAGTCATGTTTCCTGTTCGTAGCCTGCTCGTCTCGATTAAACAGTCCCAACGGAATCGCTCAAACCATACCAAGCAGCGGGACAATGACTGCCGCCGCAGTCGACCGGGAGTGTAACTTATACAAAGATTTCCGAAAATGGGGACTCGGACACCAACACTTGCGGGAAGGCCCCACACGATTCCAAGGGCAAAAAGTCCACGCCAATCAGGGAATCCGCTCCCCAGCCACGAACTTGGATGCCACGCTGGTCCACAGGCTGCGTAGCCTTTTTGCGTAGCCTTTTGAAGTCACGGGGACTGATGGCCTTACTTTAATCCCAAGGTCTTAACGGCCGAGGCGTCCACTTCTTCGAGGTAGGCGAGCAGGCGATCCCGTTGGCTCGTCAGGTGCCGGACGCGCAACAAAGATTTGACGCGCGTCGTCAGTTCCAGCCGATTAACGGGCTTGGTCAAGAAATCATCCGCACCGGCCTGAACCGCGCGCTCGATATCCCCCATTTCCGCCAGGGCCGTGACCATCAGAACCGGAATATTGCGAGTCTTCTCATCGGCACGCAGTTGCTTGCAAACCTCGTAACCGCTGAGCTTTGGCATCATGATGTCCAGCAGAATCAAGTCTGGCTGAAATTCAGCAACCTTGTTCAGCGTATCGCGACCGTCATGCGCCATCGCAATCTCATAATCTTCGTCCGCCAGGTAAGCGTCGAGCAATTCGCAGTTTTGCAAGTTGTCGTCGGCAATGAGGATTTTCGATGTCGTGGTCATCTCACTCACCGTACGTGAAAGAAACGTGACTGATTGTTTTGATCTCGCGAGTTTTGAGTTCGCGAGCTGCCTCGCCAACGAAGGACGAGCCTCGTCGAACTGCGAGAAATCCCCCAAGATCAGCCTGGGGGCGTCCTTGTGAAATTCAGGCATTAGCCTGCATGCGACGGTCATCGCCCCGAGGGATTCAAGATGCAACATCCTGAGACTTGGGACGACTTTTCGCAACAGGCCCACCCGCCGGAACTATAGCTACTTCCGGTGCCCAGCGGAATCGGGCGACGCCCTCAAATCGCGGGATCGCATTCGCGGAATCAGCGCCTCGGACGATCGTCCGTGTCGGCCGGAAAACAATTCGAACGCCTTCCACTTGCCGGGCGACCGCCTCTGGAAAGAATAGAGCGGAAACGACGATCGCGCGGGGGAACACACATCAACCGGAACCCATACCTTCCGACCAGGTCGAATTGCAGAAAATAGAATGAATTCCAACTTCCCTTCTGCCGAGTCAATCCTTGATCGAGTAAAATTCCGCCAAGTTTTAGCTGTTTCCGATTCGTCGGAAGATTCGCATTGAGAGGCCGGGACAGGATGTTCAATGGGCCGGGTTTTGCGCTGAGACTCTTGATGATTCAACGCGCCCTCCGATGAATTGAAACTCCATGCGCCAACCTTCGACCCTTGTGCTTTATGCGGGATTTCTGGTCGTTGGGATCTTAATCGGAGCCGGTTTTGTCGCATTTCCGACGAACCGATCCGTCCATGCTGACAATCTCGACGGGGCGAACTCCGAACGAGTCTATCGTGAATTAAGTACCGAGGGATCGTCTCTCCAAGATGGCAGCATGCTGCTGGCCAAGGTTGCAACCGTCACGACCCCCAGCGTCGTTCATATTCAGAGCGAACGAAAAGTTCAGGGCCGGAAAGAAGAAGAAACCGGCTCCGGCGTGATTTTGACCAGCTCAAAAGCGAGCGGCTACTTCGTCGTTACCAACGGACATGTGATCGACAAGACTCCTCTGGATTCCATCTCGATCCACCTGTACGACGGTCGCGTGCTGCAACCCGAGCGTGTGTGGACGGATGAAGCATCGGATATCGCGGTCTTGAAAATCGATGGCCCGAATCTTACCGCTGCAAAGTGGGGCGACAGCCGAAAGGTCGATATTGGACATATGGTACTGGCGATGGGCAGCCCCTTCGGCCTGAGCCGATCTGTCACGTTTGGGATTATCAGCGCCAGAAGCCGCCGACAACTAAAACTCGGTAAGTCGGAAGTCATCAATCAGGACTTCCTGCAAACCGATGCCGCCATCAACCCGGGCAACAGCGGCGGCCCCCTGGTCGATCTCCAAGGACGCGTGATTGGAATCAACACGGCGATTGCATCGTCAAGTGGAGGAAATGAAGGGATCGGCTTCAGCATCCCCAGCCATCTGGCACAGCGAGTGATGGATCAATTGCTGGAATTCGGCGTGGTCCCCCGTGCCTACATCGGCGTCAAACTCGATGACAACTTCGATTCGAAAGTGGCTACCAAGCTTAAGCTCGATCGCCTGCATGGGGCGCGTGTCAACGATGTTTATCCGAACTCACCCGCAGCGCGTGCGGGTCTGCAGTACGACGATGTCGTTCTGAACTTCGACGGAACCGACGTTCAGGACCACGACCACTTGATCAACCTGGTCAGCCTGTCACCAATCGGAAAACAGATTCGGATGACGGTCTGGCGTGCCCAGAAGAAGATTCCGCTTTCGATCGTGCTGGCAGACCGTAGTGTCGCCATGCCGAGAAATACCGAACCTTCGTCGAAGCCCGGAACAGGATCAAACATTCGACCAATGGGCTTGATCATCCATCCGCTTGATGGAGATCTTGCCGAACAATTGGGGTACCAACGCTCCGCAAAAGGCTTGCTCGTGCTGCGCGTCGAAGGTGGCAGTCCTTTGAAATCCGACGTTCAAGTCTACGATGTGATCGAAGCCGTCGGTCGGACCCCCGTCACGACGCTTGATGAATTGAATCAAGCACTCGAAGCGAGCGCGCACAGTGAATCCGTGATCTTGAAGATTCAACGGACCGCGCAGCGCGAAGGACACAATCAACTGGTCGTCTGGCACAAGTGACGCCTGCCACCTCAGTCAGGCAAGCGGCAACCCAGTGCCGGGACTGGCACTGGGTTGGATTGATTCACATGCTCGCGAAATCAGTGTTCGATTCTCTTCAGAAGTTGCTCAAGCGACTCTTGCATCGCGTCGTGGCAGCGCAGCGTTTCACTGACCGGCTTGGCCAGGGAATCCCGCATCCGGTACGAAATGACGCTGCCGGCAGCACTGTTATACGTGTTTTCCAACTCCGCGAGCTGCGCCTTCAACTGGGAAAGTTGGGCCTGCTGGAGCTGGATAAACTCAGCGATCACCTGAACATCTGCAGCGGATTTCGAGGACTGGTCGACCGTGTTTCGTAATTGGCCCGTCGGATTTCGCTTTCGCGCACGCGCACGATTCACACCCAAACCATTTCGGTGACCGTTCGTGCCGAACCCATTGGTGTGCTCCGTGGACACCTGATTCGACTCCACGGGCAGATTCAACGGCATCGCAGTTTGAGCAGTCACGGCGGGGGACGGTGCTTCGACGAATGAAACAGGAATTCGATTCGGCGCGGCTTCGGCAACATACTTCGACGGATCAAAATCTTTGTGCTGGGCTTTTCGTGGCAGCAACATACCACTTGGCGTGCGTCGCGGAAGTGGACAACGGTCGCCCGTCGACATCGTCACTGGGTTGCTTACGAACTCCTGACTGAACGTCTTGCCAACGAACCGCGGCTGGTCGGGTTCATTCTTCAACGTTGGTTGCTGATCTAGCAACGTTGCCGTCACCGCCTGGAGAACTGCGGCTGGCGGAGCAGAATGAGGTTCGATACTTGAAACAGCATCGTCCGAAACAGTGTTGTCCGACAATGCCGGCGGGTTGCCACCCGCTGACGTCAGGTCAGGAAGACCAGTGGTCGAGGATTCGTCCAATCTCATCAGATCAGGAATCGCTTCGATCTCGGCAGACGATTTCTGCGTTGTGATGGAATCCGATCCCACAGCGGGAACTGCCACCACGTCCGAAAGCCATGATTCGATCGACGTTTCGATCTCATCTCGAACATCGTCGGCGGATAGAGGACTGTCAATAACGACCGGATTGACTTCATCAACCGCGACCAACGTTTCGTCACACACAAGTTCTGCGGAAACGACTTCAAGCTCAGCGACAGAATCCTGCAGTGATGAGTTCGCAACGGAATCGTTGGCTGCAACCAGGAGATCCGAAATGACAGACTCATTCGCGGTTTCGTTATCCGCTTGCGGTTCCAACATGGGAACATCAGTGACGATCGCCATTGGTAGCGCGTCCGCTGGCTGGATCTCGCCAACCGGATCGAGCGGACACGCCAATTCTTGAGACGATGTTGGAGCGAAGACTTCGTCCAGTACCGATTCGTCCGATACAGGCGTCGCGATGTCAGCAGGGACCGCTTGAGCAACCTGCTCAGACTCAACCCCAATCTGCCCTGCAGCGATCGGCCAGGTGTCCGCGATCGCCACAATTTCATCCGACTGAAGAGCGACACACGCAGCCTCAAGCTGATCCAGCGACGCCAAAGTGGAACTCGTCACCGATTCGGAAGCAGCCACCGCGATAGCGCCCCCCGCGACGTCGCTTGATTCAATAGCGGCGGATGCTACGCTGAAATCGACGATGGCGCTGCGAAAAGGTTCGACAACGATCGTCTCAAGAACGATGGCCTCTGTGCTATTCAGAATCGCTGGTGCGACGGCTTCTTGATGCTCATGATGCGATTCCAGTGAGCCAGCCAAATTGGCCTCGTCAGGATGCGCGTTTTCAGTAATTGGCGGTGACTCGGCCCGGGCACTCGCAATTCGTGATTCGGCGACGGGGCTCGACAATCCAACGGAGTCAGGGTTTACGAACGCCAGCTTCTCTTGAGCAGGCGGCACTGACGGCTCTGTCGGAATCTGCAGTTCTCTCGACGAGGTGCGCGCCACTGGGGTCGATGGACGGCCTGCAGCCTCACCGTCCTCGGCACGATCGCGCGTCGAGGTGGACTGAACTCCAACGGTCACGACATCAATCTGAAATGCTCCAAGCTGAAGCACATCTCCGACATCAACCGGATAAAGGTCGATCGCATATCCATTGACGCCGGTCTTACGATCCTTCGCCAGATCAAACAGCCAACAACCCTCGGCCGTGCGCATCAATCCGGCCTGCACGGCGGCAACGCTTTTGTGATTCAATCGCAATTTGCAAAGTGGCGACCGACCGATCAGGGTGAGCGTGCGATTCACTGGCCACAAATTTTCGGACTCTTTCACCCCTTCAAACTGCAATCCGATGTAGGGATAGTCAGCGGCCAGTCGCGCAGAACGATTGAGCGGAAATTGCTTGGGAACGACAACGTCGCCATTGTCTTCCAAGGCGACGCGGTACGGACCAATGTCGATCGGCTGATGCGTCACCCATTGACCGTTTCCCGACGAGAAACGCTCTGGGGAAAAACTGGTGCGTGGCGCAGCATCGCAGCAAAATAGGGCGCCTTCGATCCAAAGAAACAGCGATTGAAACGGGCTGATCTCGTCGTGATCCAACCGGAGATCACAGCTTGCACTCCGCCCCGCCGTCAGAAAGGGACGATCCAATCCCAGGAATGTTGTTGATCCATCGGGATGCTCGACCCGCAGTTTTGCGGACGGATTGCCTTGGCATTCTTCAAACAGCTGATTCATGAGGGCGGATGCTTCCGCACGCGCCAATTCTTGATCTTCGAACTCAAGCAGTCGAGACCCACCTCGCAGTTTAGTGGTTCGATCTTGAGAACTTTGAATCAGCCGCATGCGCCGGCGCCGATGATCAGACTTCACAAATCCCACAGGGAAATCCTTAAATCACAGATTGCCTTCGAGCAGCAAGCAACCGACCTGACATCCATTTCATGTCTTCACAGAGACTGACACGTGTCGAGTGTCCATGAAGTCGCCCGATCCAACCCTATTCGGGACGGAACAAGTTAGATGGCAATTGCTGCGCCACTCTTCATGAATCTGTCGCGTTCCTTGCTGGTCGAGTCCTTCGGCGTGCGGGACCTGGACTTCTCGACATTCCATCAGCACCGCCGTACGATAGAATTTAGCAGGAAATTGACGCGATGCGGCAGGAAATTCCCATAAATTCTACCTAAATTCTCATTCATAAATCTCTCGTCAAATCTTCAAACTTCCTCACAAACCTGCCAATCACGCTTCGCGACTTGGCGTGCCATGACTGCACTGATGTATCAATTGAAGACCTAAGGAAAACAGAGATCCTGACTTAAGAAGCCGTCAGTATCGCAAGTCAAAAGTGTACAAAAGGGCACACCTATTAGGCAACACAGGACCCAGGCTCGCCCAGCCTCGTTGTTACACTCGACATCATCGGGCGTAAGGCGGTCCAGAAGCTTCACCACAGACAACGATGTCACTCACGCAACCCCAACGAATCCTGCCGGCTGGGCCGAACTCGACAGACTGTTCGGATCGTCTCGTTTGGGCGACAGTGTTGGTCAATTCGATTCTGCACGGACGTTGATTTCGAGCATCGAATGGGGTCGACGCCGATGTGATCTAGCATCATACCGGTGACTCGAAACGGAGTTCGACAGGCTTTGCCGAATCGATCCGAGGTCACGCTGCGGACAATCACGAATGGCTGGCACCACATCCGCTTTGATGGCAATGGTCGATGCGGACCATTGATTTGCCATCGCGCGCAGCCAGAATGTATGCTGGTACAGGAATATTGAGACTAAGTCGACGACAGCATGAACGGTTGAACATGTCACAGCGATCTGAGGCGGATGCCGTTGCGAGAACACGCGAGCTCTTGTCCGATCGGGGGTTGAGAACAACCGCGGCACGCTTGGCCGTGATGCACTGGCTAGGACGCGCGAAATCTCCCGCAACGCACGCCGACATCGCTGCCAGCCTGGTCCCGCTCGGCTTCGATAAAGCCACTGTTTTGCGGAACCTCACTGATCTCGTTGAAGCAGGGCTGGTGACTCGAAAGGAGCTGGGCGACCACGTCTGGCGTTTTGAGTTGCGCGACGATTCACATCCGGACGGATGTGAACATCCGCACTTCATTTGTGTCGATTGCGGCAGTGTGACCTGTCTGCACAAGTTTGAGTTGCCGAAGTCTTCAATGAAGTCGATCGCTTCGGTCGGCAAGATCACCGAGGTCTTAATCCGCGGACACTGCCAGCTGTGCCAGTAGTGCTGCGTCGCGAAAAGATGGGAAGGGCCCGGCCATCGGAATGCCATCACTACCTTTGTGATGCGACTTGCCCCTTCCGAATGACCCTGAAATCCTCCCGAATCAGGCCACCAAACTCACCCTGTGTGATCGACCGGGCCTCGTGCTAGACTATTGGCTTGTCGCGCTCACACGTTCAATGGGCCGCGGCATCGAACTCGGCACCGGCCGCGGTCTTCCTGACAGTCGACTGCCGAAAAACGAATCAAAGAATAGATTGAAAAGTGACCATGCGCGTCGTATTGGCGATGAGTGGCGGAGTGGATAGTTCGGCGGCGGCCGTGCTGCTGAAACAGCAAGGCTATGACGTCATCGGCCTGTTCATGCGATCGGGAGCGGTCGAAGAGACAGCCTGCCGCGTGGAATCCACAACGAACGCAAGCCCCACAGGTGCGGCACCGGCGACCGCCGCCGCTTTGCCCGCGCTGCCCATCATCTCTGTCAAACCCAATAAGCAAGGATGCTGCAGTGCGTCGGACGCGGCCGATGCCCGCCGTGTCGCGGACCTGCTGGACATTCCATTTCATGCGTTAAACTTTCAGGATGCCTTCGGTCGCATCAAGGACTACTTCGTCGACGAGTACCTGTCAGGCCGAACGCCGAACCCCTGCGTGATGTGCAACAATTGGCTGAAGTTTGGCAAACTCTGGGATTTTGCCGTCAGCGTCGGAGCCGATCGCATCGCAACCGGACACTACGCACAGATCGAGTCCTTCACTGGGCGCCCCGCACTCGTCCGCGGACGAGATCGATCCAAAGACCAGTCTTACGTCCTCGCGGGAATTAATCGCGAGATTCTCGACCGCATCCTGTTTCCGGTTGGCGGCCATAACAAGCCCGAGATTCGCGAGCTGGCGGCCCAGGCAGGACTGCGAGTGGCAACCAAGCCCGACAGCCAGGAAATCTGTTTTATCCCCGATAATGACTATGTCGGCTTCCTGGAACGCTACCGTGGCCGGCCGGACATGTCGGGCGATTTTGTGGACCCACGCGGTCGAGTTCTTGGACAACACACCGGCTATGATCAATTCACAATTGGTCAGCGCCGAGGATTGGGAATCACCTTTGGTGAGCCGAGATTTGTGATCCGCATCGAACCCGAGACACGTCGAGTCGTGCTGGGCACGCACGACGACCTGGCTTGCCGCGAGTTGGAGGCGGATGGATTCAGTTGGCTGACGGATGACGTTCAGGGCAACTTCACCGCGCTGGCGCAGATTCGCTACCAACACACTGCGGCGACCGCACGGATCGAACGCCAGGCTTCTGATCGCGTACGTGTCGTGTTCGAAGAACCGCAGTTCGGGGTCGCACCGGGCCAGGCCCTTGTGCTTTACGATGGTGACCGAGTGCTCGGCGGCGGATGGATTCGGCAGCAGCCAGCCTAAAAATCTGTTGAAAGAACTGGGACAGGCACCTCACGTTCACATTGCTATGGCGTTTTCGAATCGGTCCGGAGCCAGCCCCCCGCTTTTTCAACAAGCTGCGGGTGGCCGAGCCACTTGGTCCAGACAGGTTTACAAGAGATGCCCGCGGGCGAGTTCGCCTGCGGGCATCGCGTTCATTGACCTGCGAATTCCAGTTCGTGCAACATTAATGACTCGCGGACTTCGGTCGGTAGTACTCGCCAACTAGCCAGTCCACCAATAGGTTCAGCTCCTTCTCGCTGACCTTCGAATCGAACGACGGCATCAAGTTATGCTCGGCCCCATAGAACGTGTCGTGGGCGGGGTTCTTCACAAACCCCTTGAGCCATGATTTGCTCGCGTAACCGGTAAGCGTGGGATACCCGGCGCCCGCCCCCTCCGCAAACAAATCTGTCTCTCCCGCGATCTTCAAGGCATGGCAATCAGCACAGCTTGCCGTGAACGAACCTGCTGCGAGTGGCCCGCCCTTGAACAATTCTTTTCCAGTGGCAACCAGCGCCGCATTGTAGGGGCCGAAGTCGGCTCGCTCGCTTTGTGCGACCACGAATTCCGTCAGGGCCTTCACGGCTTCGGCGTTCTCCGGCTTCTTGAGCGTATCGGCGTTCTCTTTCGACCATGCCGCCATTTCTCCGCTTAAGAAACGATTGCCTTTTTCGCCGGCATTGGCGAGTGGCGCGAAGACGTTGTGATAGTCCGCCAGCAGATTACCAACCCACTCACGAGAACCGAAGTTCCCCAAGTCCGCCGCCGTGGCCACCTCTTCGACCATCTTCTTCGAACCGTTCTCATCAACTTCTTTCATCGGAACCTGTTCGAGTCCATCGTGGCCGTTGTAGCGATGGCAACTGGAACAATGTCGCTTGAACAGCTTCGGACCTTGCACCAACGCATCTTCTTTGAGCAGACTGAGCGCCCCTGCTTGGGGAATACCAAATTCACGTGCAAGTTCGGCGGCGCGGTGCCCCTCAAACTCGGCCGCCTTGACGGCAGCGACGTAGTTCTTGTCAGCCGCATCCTCCCGCAGCGCCAAGACCGTCAAATAGGTGGCTCCGCCGAGCAGCGCCAGCGTGAACCCAATATTGAACCCTCGTCCCAGCTTCCAATTCCCGATAAACGGCATCAGAGCAATCACACCCATGATGGCGCCCGGAACATAGATTGCCCCGAAAGCCAGTCCAAGCTCGTCAACCGCTTCAAACTTCAGGAAGCGGAACAGGAACAGGAAGTACCATTCTGGACGTGCCGCCGAAAAGGCTTCCGAAGGATCAGCGGGACCAGCCAGTTCGGCCCCTTTCCAGACCGTGAAGAACAGAATCGTGGTCAGCACTCCCAGACACGCGACGACGTCCATCAGGACTTGATCGGGCCAGAATGTTCCAACGGGCTTCGATTCATCCTTCTTTGAAACTGTGATGCCATGACGGCGGAAGACATAGATATGCAAAGCAAGGAACGCGACCATCGTCGCCGGCAAGACACCGGCATGCAGCGCGAAAAATCGAGTCAATGTCTGGTGTCCGTATGATGTACCGCCCTGAGCAATCTGCTGCAGTTGCGGGCCGATCATCGGTGTCACACCCATGATGTTCGTGGCGACTTTCGTGGCATAGTAGCCCTTCTGATCCCACGGCAGCAGATACCCCGTCAACGACAACCCGAGCACTACCTGCATCAGGACCAGGCCGAGCCAGAAGTTGATTTCACGCGGAGCTTTGTAGGCCCCCGCGATGACGACCTGCATGAAGTGCAGTCCCATCAAAATCATCATCGCTTGTGCGGCGAAGTGATGGATGCCGCGAACGAGCCAACCATAACTCATCACGTGCTGGATGTAATAGACACTTTCCCATGCCGT
Source organism: Schlesneria paludicola DSM 18645 (assembly GCF_000255655.1). Lineage (NCBI taxonomy): Bacteria > Pseudomonadati > Planctomycetota > Planctomycetia > Planctomycetales > Planctomycetaceae > Schlesneria > Schlesneria paludicola. Next base: position 3,213,369 of record NZ_JH636434.1, read on the forward strand.
CATTGTGCTGGGGCTATATGCCGACCACAGAAAGAATCCTGTGATGACCTGCACGGCAAACACGAACGTCAGGGTACTACCCCAGACGTATTTCCATTTCGCGCCGCCGGGAATCGGTTCGTTGAGGGCTTCGTGCATCAACAATTTGTAGCCGGTTCGATCATCCAGCCAGTTGAGAATCTTGTTCACGAAACAGCTCCCTTCTGCGTGACCCCGCACTGGAATTCCTGGTACTTCACCCAGACGCGACCGCTCGTGTCCGTCTTGGAGTCCAGCGTGTCGAGGCCTCGAGGAGGAATCTTGTTGGTCCGCTCGCCATCCAATTTAAAGGCGCTGGCATGACAGGGGCACAAGAACGATTTGCTGTTCTCTTGGTAGTCAACCTTGCAACCCAGGTGAGGGCAGGTGTCGTTGAAGGCGATAATCTGGTTGCCAGGCATCTTCCTCAAATAGATCGTGCCGATGGTCTGGTTCGCAACCACGTTCCAGGCGTCCTGCTTGTCTGCGCGCATCTGGAATCGCAACGGTGTGCCGTCGTCTGGCAGATCGCTTAAATTGGCGACGAACAAGAAACCTTCGGAATCTCCCCCCTTGAACTTGGTTCGCGTCCGCAAGACGGGATCGAGAAAGAAGGCGAGTCCAGAAACGAGCGGCGTGAGCGTGATGAAGCCACCGATGACGACCGAACTGATCGCAGCGAGAAACGTTCTTCGCGGGGGCGTCCCAGGGTCAGTCGGAGTAGAAGCGGTTTCCACAGATCGATCCTCGAGAAAGGGCGGGAAAAGCCAACAAGTGATTGGCGTCGATTCTAAGGCAGGCGAACCAGGTGGGTGACGATTTCATCGTCGTGTCGGCGGGCAGGCAGGCGGGCTGCATCAGACATTCGAAAAATCGCGTTTCGATTGCCTGGAAGGAAAACCTCGAACAACTCCATTTCGATGACGTCCCCAGGTCTTCTGGGCGTAAAACTTCGCAGAGATCGGGCCGCGATTCTCCCAACCTTCGGTATTGTGCCGCAAAACGGTCACAAATTACCACCGTTCACTGCGGTCAACCCTCGCTTTTCGGCTGCGAACTTCGGGCAATCGCAATTCCGTCTTTCATGGCATCGAGTGCCCGCTGAACGGCGGTGGCGAACGGACCCGGCAAGGTTGCGCCGGCAGCCAGGCGATGTCCGCCGCCCGAGAACTTTTCCGCGACGGCGGCCACGTTCAGGGCATCCAGGCGACTGCGGAAACTCACTTTGACTTGACGGTTCTGCTGTTCGATGGCGATGAATGCGCCTTTGGTCCCCGAGACCTTCAGACACTCATTCACAAGGTCTTCAGTATCCGCGGGAACGGCACCCAACTCGACGAATTCGTTCCATTCGATTGTCGTGTAAGCCAGCTCCCCATCGCAGTCGACTTTCATGCGATCAAGTGCGCGGCCGACCAGACGCATTTTCGCCAATGTCCCTTGCTCGTACAGTTCGCGAAAGATCGCCTGTGGCGAGGCACCGCATTCGATCAGATACCCGGCAATCCGCATCGTACTGGCAGACACCGCCGCGAACCGAAACCACCCCGTGTCCGTCGCAATTGCGGCGAAAAGCGCTGTGGCCGCTTCGGCCTCGATTCGAACGCCAAGTGCCTCGGCCAGCTTAACGATCAGCGCACCAGTTGCCTCGCTCGTCGTATCCTTAAACTCTGCCGCGCCAAGATCATCCGAACTGACATGATGATCAATCACGACCCGCTTGGCCGACGACTCACGCATTAATTTCCCGACATCCGAAAGCTGCGTCCACGAACTCGTGTCAACCACGATGTGAACTTCCGCCTGCAGTACTTCTTCGGGCTTGGCTGCCGTCCCCAGTTGCCTGGCCTGCCGAGTGGGATCCAGAAACTGGATATTCCCAGGCGTCGCCGATGAATTGACAATCGAGACGGTCTTCCCGAGCGATTCCAGGATTCTCGCAAGCCCGATTTCCGATCCGAGGGCATCGGCATCGGGCCGAACATGGCTCGAAAGAACGAATCGCTGGTGAGCGTGAATTATCTGAATCAATGGTTGCCAATTAATGTTCATATCTGCATCGTAAGTTCGTTGAATACCAATTGGCAAGGCGAATGAAGACTCGTTGCAAAACGTTTCGTGAACCCGTCATTCGCTCGTCGCAAGGGGCACGTACACCGTCGTGGTAAAAAGTCCACTCTGGGTGACCACAATCCAAACCATCGCGTGACAGAATGCGATGAACGTGGGCCAGGTTCATCGAATCTCTTGTCTTCCATCGCCTGGCATGCTATCGAGCGGATTTGAATCCATTGCTGACTGAATCGAATGCCTATTCGCATTTCCAATCTTCGACTATCCGTCGCGGTTCCCGAAACGGAGCTGCCGAGACACCTTGCGCGACGACTTGGACTCAACTCCACTGATCTGCAGCGATGGCGAATCCTCAAGAAGAGTCTCGACGCCCGTTCGTCGTCGGATCTTCAATTCGTCTATACCACGTTGGTCGAACTTGCTGACGCCTCGGCCGAGGTGACTTGTGCCAGCGCAAGCCGCCCGAGCGACGTGCAAGTCTACGAGCCGCCGCAGTTCGAAGACGCCGATCCAGGCTCAGAGCCGATGTCCGAACGACCAATTATCGTCGGTTCAGGGCCGGCAGGATTGCTCGCGGGTTACTACCTGGCGTTAAAAGGATATCGGCCCATCATTCTGGAACGCGGCGAAGCGGTAAAGAACCGGGTCCCGACCGTACGTGAATTTGATCGTGGCGGCGAATTCGATCGCGAAAACAACTATCTGTTCGGTGAGGGCGGGGCGGGATGCTTCAGTGATGGCAAGCTGACCTGTCGCCTGGAAGGCCCGGACGTCGAATGGGTCCTTCAGAGTTTTGTGGAATGCGGCGGCAGACCATCGCTCGTCTACGAGAATCGACCGCACCTTGGCAGCAACAAACTGCCCATGATCTGCCGCAACTATCGACGCAAAATCGAAGCACTCGGCGGCGAATACAAATTCGGCTGCCGATTCGAGGGGCTCCAGATTCGCAATGGCCAGGTGATCGGAATTGAAACGTCATCCGGGCCCATGGCGTGCCATCAATTGATTCTGGGAATCGGACACAGCGCCCGCGACACGTACCAGATGTTGTACGACTTGGGTGTACCCATGGTGCAGAAGTCCTTTCAACTGGGACTACGCATCGAACAGCCACAAGTACAGATCAATCACCACAAGTACGGGCGCCCCGAGTACGAATCACTGCTCGGCGCGGCCGACTACACCCTGCAGGCCCGCGGGGAAAAAGATGTCTTCACCTTCTGCATGTGCGCGGGTGGCATCATCATGCCCAGCATCAGCGAACCCAGAATGTTTTGCTCAAACGGAATGAGCAACTCGCGACACGATACACCATTCGCCAACAGCGGCGTCATGGTCACCCTGGAACCGCAAGAGTTCGGCGGAACGCATCCATTGGCCGGCATGCACCTTCAACAGCGGTACGAGGCCCTGGCGTATGAGATTGGCCGCGGGAACTACTTTTCACCGATTCAAACGGCCCACGATTTCGTCAAGGGGCGCCCCGCCGACCTTTCCGCAAAGTTCAACTGTTCGTATCAGCGAGGCGTGCAATCCGCACAGCTTGATCATGTTCTGCCCCCTGTCGTCGCGCAGGCCATTCGTCAAAGCTTGCCCATCATGGATAAGAAGATGCGCGGGGCACTGCTTAAGCACGCCATCCTCGTTGGCCCCGAGATGCGCGGTAGTTCACCGATACGTATCGACCGTGATCTGGTAACGCGCCAGTGCCCGAATATCGCAGGCCTCTACCCCGTCGGAGAAGGGGCCGGTTACGCCGGAGGAATCGTAAGCGCCGCCGTCGACGGACTTCGTTCCGCTCGCCACATCGTCCAGCAGTACCGAATCCCCGGTTGAGCGCGTTCCGACATCCGCGTGATGCCTTCTCCCTGCGCCCCTGTGGCTCCGTGTCTCTCAATCCACCAATGTGCGCCCGAGGGACGCGTTGCGTTCAACTGGACTCAGCGGACGTGCGAGACATACGGAGAGAATCAAATTTTGACGACAGGAAACTCAGCCCCAAAGAAGGCGAGAGGCCGGAACGTTGCGGGTAACGTTCCGGCCTGAAAAGGCGGAAATTCGAGGTGTGCTGTAGGCAGGTGCTTGGCCTGTCTCCCTCAGGCCGGCAGGATATATGAGTCTCGAAATACCGAAGGGTGATTTCGTGAATCATCGAGGTGTGATTTGTCACTCCATGGTTTCCCCTTAAGCAGCCAGCGTGCCAGACCACGCGACGTGAGCCTGGAAATTTTCGAAGCGATTCAAAAACCCCTCAAAAATAGGCTTTTGAGACGCTCTCGAATTTTCCGAAACTCCACGGCGCTCATTTTCCCTCCCCGCGTTTGTAAGGCTTACAAGCACGAACGATTGAAAAAGTTGCAATTCTGACAATCGCCCCAAAGCCCAAGCGACACTGTCGTCATGTTCAGTTCGCGTGGTGATATTCTCGATCTGATCCGTATTTGCTAAAACGGCAACCAAGTCACGCTTCGCCTTCCCGAAATACCCAGATTGCGTCTTTTACGGCCTCGACAGGCAACTCCGGTTTCGACACGATCTGCGGTCAGTTTGGGATCGAGCTTGATGGCATTGAGTTACGGACCACTCAACCGACTGGTTTTCGAAAGTTAACGCTCATTCGTACGGTCGCTTGCGAGGGGCAGATTTTCCCCTCGCATCGCACGCGTGCTTTGACCGTTCGGAGAACTTCGTCAGGATGCACGTTTTACGAGTTTGGCCGGGTCGGCCGGCTCCTTTGGGAGCAACTTGGGACGGAAAGGGTGTCAACTTTGCCGTGTTCTCTGAACACGCCACTCAAGTTGACCTCTGCCTGTTCGATTCTCCGTTTGCCACGAAGGAAACGCATCGAATCCCTTTGCCAGATCAGACGGACTACGTCTGGAATGGCTATCTGCCCGGAATCAAACCGGGGCAACTCTATGGCTTCCGTGCGCATGGACCGTACGCTCCGGAGCAAGGCTTTCGATTCAACCCGCACAAGGTCTTGCTCGACCCTTATGCGAAGGCCATCGGACGCGATTTAACGTGGAGCGATGCCGCATTTGGATATCGCGTCGGTGATCCGGCATTCGATCTCAGCTTTGATGAGCGTGACAATGCCGAGACCGCCGCGCTGGCGGCCGTCATCAATCCCTCGTTTCGCTGGATGGGGGATCAGCCATTGCGCACGCCGTGGCACAAGACACTGATCTATGAAATGCACGTAAAAGGATTCACTCACAAAAGCCCCTGGGTGCCGCGTGAATGGCGCGGCAAATACGCCGGTGTCGCATGTGAGGGATCATTACGTCATTTGCGCGCACTCGGGATCACTGCCGTGGAACTGATGCCCGTTCATCACCATGTGGACGAGCGGTTTCTGGGCGAGCGTGGGCTGACAAACTACTGGGGCTACAACACACTCGGTTACTTTGCCCCCGATGTTCGCTTCGCCTCACAACGAGACCCGCAACGGACCGTCAACGAGTTCAAGCGGATGGTCCGCCAACTTCATCGCAATGGGTTCGAAGTGATTCTCGATGTGGTCTACAACCACACCTGCGAAGGGAATCAACTCGGACCAACGCTGTCCTTAAAGGGGCTCGACAACACCTCTTACTACCGCCTGGCCGATCCACCTCGCTATTACAAGGACTACACCGGCTGCGGGAATACACTCAATATGCAGTCACCCCGGGTGCTGCAGTTGATCATGGATAGCCTGCGGTATTGGGTGCTCGAGATGCATGTCGACGGGTTCCGTTTCGATCTCGCGGCAGCCCTTGCCCGCGAACTGCACGACGTCGACAAATTGGGAGCATTTTTCGATATCATTCACCAAGATCCCGTGCTGTCGCAGGTCAAGCTCATCGCCGAGCCCTGGGACGTCGGACCGGGCGGATATCAGGTCGGAAACTTTCCGGTTCTTTGGACCGAATGGAACGGCAAATATCGGGACTGCGTTCGCAAGTTCTGGCGCGGCGACGGGAACACGGCGAGCGAGTTTGCCACACGTCTGTGCGGCAGCAGCGATCTGTACGAAGGGACCGGACGACGCCCTTACGCTAGCATCAACTTCGTGACATCGCACGACGGTTTTTCGCTGAATGATCTCGTCAGCTACAACCACAAGCACAACGAAGCCAATGGCGAGAACAACAACGACGGTGACAATCACAACATCAGTTGGAATTGTGGTGCCGAAGGACCGACAAACGACCCGGCCGTAAACGCGCGACGGGCGCGGCAGAAGCGGAACTTCATCGCGACACTCTTATTCTCGCAAGGCGTCGCCATGCTGCGCAGCGGGGATGAGTTCAGCCAGACACAAGGTGGCAACAATAACGCGTACTGCCAGGACAACCCGATCAGTTGGATACGTTGGAAGCTGACGGACGAAGAGCAAAGCCTGCTGGAATTCACGCAGCAGGCGATTCAGCTCTGGAAGAGTCAGCCAGTCCTGCAGCGACGAAAGTTTTTCCAAGGTCGCCTCATTCGGGGTGAGCTGATCCGCGACGTCGTCTGGCTGACTCCTTTGGGTGAGCAGATGACCGATGAAGACTGGAACAAACACTATACGCGTTGCCTGGGGATGCGTCTCGAAGGCCAGATGGATGACGAGATCGACGAGCGCGGGCGACACATTACAGGCGACACGCTGCTGATCCTGTTCAATTCGCACTACGACATGATCCAGTTCATGATGCCGCCACACGCCAATGGCGAACACTGGCAACCACTACTCGATACTGCAACCACGACGACGGCCCGACGGATGCATGCGGGCGAACGATATCCGCTCCAAGGACATTCGCTGGCGGTCTTGCGGCTGTCGCGATCGCGCCGCGGCATCTTCAAGCGTGCCACTCGAAAAGCCTGACATGATCTCGGCTATAGCGTCGATGCGACGGGTTCGATCCGTTCGAGAATCAACTCCGTCACCAGCCTGTTCGATGGCAGAAAAGAATGAACCACAGGGACGCGTAGTTCCTCGGTGATCCAGTCGGCGGCGACTTCTGATTCGGAGACGACACCGTCATTGGGCTCATCACCGAACGGACTGATGGAACCATGTAGGCCACGTGTACCGATGATACTCGTCGTGGGAACGCAGCTCGGGGCCACTTGTCCCATCCGATCGTCAGAGGCAAGCAGTTGTCCGCAATCATGAGTTGCCAGTCGGAACAGCACGTTACGACTGAGGTACTTCGCAATTCGAGAAGGTTGTACGGGTGATCCCAAAAGGAAAACGCGAGCCGGCAACCGCGTCTCTGGCGGCAGGGACGCAATCGCACTGCGAATGAGGACTCCACCCAGAGAATGGCCAATCAATGCATACTCACCTTGGCTGGCGACCTGGATCAGATGGCCACGCAAACGGGCTTCAATCGACGCAAAACTCTGGAATGTGACGGAGTAGAAAAATGTCGTCACGGACACGTGGCGCTGCCGAAGTCGCCACAGCAGGGGCCACGCCGACAAAGGTGTTCTTCCCATTCCATGAACGAATACCACCTGCATGACAAACCCACCTCATCCCTGCGACCGCCGATGCGCATTCACAAATTCAGTTGCGTTGTCATGGATTCTCTGGGCACAAACCCCCGTGGTCAACGGATGTACGGCGCGTCTTCGGAGATGCGACGAATTGTCAATCACCCTGGAAAGCCGAAACTTTCGCTCCATTCGACGCCGCGACAACAATTTGGATTGACGCGATGATGTCTCGCTCGTGCCTTCGAATTCTGAGAAGTTTTTCTCGCACTTGGGCTCTTCGACACTTGGGCATACGAACCGATCAGTCTCAGAATCAGTGTCGACGGAAGGACGGGCGCCCAGACTTCTGGCAAGTTTTTCAGGAACCTAAGTTCAATTGTCTTGAGCGAAACGGTATGGTGACAGTGCTCTGACAAGAACGGACAAGCAGGGTTGCGATCAGACGTCCGGTCTTGGCATTGAGATGACTGCACTCTCAAGCGTGGGAACAGCTTTTACACGGGGCACACAATTCTTCACCGTAACCACACCCGATGGTCCATGAAATCGACATCGTCGTTCACGATCTGACTGCGTAGGAATCATCAGCGAAAGGATCCGATGATGTTGACGTTACGCTCCTCCGCATGGGTCTCAGTCCTCGCCACCGCTCTCTGCTGGCAATGCCTGCTTGGTGCCGCCGAGACTCCGCTGCCCGCCATTCCTGTCGGGGCTGAGCTGGTACTCCGAGTCTCCAATTTCACCACCACAGCAGGCAAGGTCGAAAGCGTGCTGAGCGGGTTGCGGCCTGAAACACAAATCACGGACGTGGAAGACGTGAGCCTGTCATGGCTCATCGATGGCTTGTTGAAAGAGTCAGGCATCGAAGAAGAAGATTCGATTGAGTCGCGTCCCGATCTGGAACAGGACTGGTGGTTCTACGGTTGGAACGTGTGCGGCCCCGATGCATGCTTCGTCCTGCTCATACCCACGTCCAATCCCGACGAATACCAAGCCAGGGATGTCCGACGGCGAGAACAGAAACAGGATATGTCGTCCGATTCGATCGTCTACAAGAACTGGGTCGTCAAAGGATCGACGCCGGCTATTGAAGCCGTCCGACAGTGCCTTGCCGGAAGAAAACCCTCAATTCTGAGCCGGTTTGATGACACATCGTTGGAAACATTCTGCCGGGGAGACCTCGGTTTTTTTGTCGATAGTCACGCGATCGTGGCAGCGGCAACGGAGCTTAAGAAAGACCCCAGCGAGATCAGCCTGGAACTCGTGAGCATCCCATTCGAACTTGCGTCCGAACTGTTTTCGGACTTCTTCGGAGGGATCAATTGGCAAGCAGGTAACGAGAACGCGATCATGAACATTTATGTTCGAGCCGCGATCGCTTTGGCACAAGTGCTTGCAGACAGTGAGCGATTCGCCGTGTGCCTCACCATTGATGACGAATTGATTCAGATCGAACAGTGTCTGACTGTGAAGCCGGATAGTGCGACGGCTACGTTCTTTAAGAGCAATCCAGGGGCAGAGATGAAGGCTCTATGCGACCTGCCCGCCTCAAGCGCGATCTATCTGGGTCTGCATGGTGACTGGAAGTCAAAATTTTTCTCGGCTGAAAGTCTGCAAAAAATCGCCGACGCAGAGGCCGAACTCACGGCAAGTCTCGCCGTAGAAAAGCAGAGCCTGCTCGAGCAGGAACAGCAACTGAACTATGGAACGATTTCGATCGCGTACCCGATGCATCCGTTTGATCAGGGGCTTCTCAGATCGGTAACGATCAAGGAGGCAAACTCTCCAGAGCTTGCTCGCGAGGTCGCGGCTCAACGACTGAAAGACGCAACCATCCTCTTGGCCTCGAATTCGACGGGATCAATTCAGCCCATTCGGACCACAGAAAAGTACGGTTCGCTGATTGCAGACATCGTGACCTCGCCAGATCCAGCCTTCGATGCAGGTCCAGCGGAGATCACTTTCAATCTGAGCAACATTCTGTACGGGACAGGGCACCTGACAACTCGCACGATTTACCTCAAAGATCGAATCGTGGAATCTGTGGGCGGATCGAAAGTCCGAGCCGCCGCCGCATTCCGTCGCGTTGCGGAATCATCCGATCGGTCGTCAGCGCCAGATCGTGAGTTCACGAAACTGCGAAAGAGGTTGCATGATCGGCCGAATTTCCTCTTGATGGTGGATACGGGTGTGTTGACGGTATCGGCGATGCATGCCTGGAATTCCGCTGTCAGCGTGATGATGGAGGATGCGGAACTGGACGAGGTCGACATTGTCTTGGCGCCCATGAGAATCGATGGCGAGATGGAAGAGGCAATGCCCACCGACGCGGCTGCACCGGCGAAGTTGGATGCAAAACCTCTCGAACCAATCGTCGATCAAGAGATCGCCATCGATGATACTGTCGACATACCAATCGCAGTTCAGCAAGTGATCAAAGTCGCCGATTTCGAAACTCAGGTGCCCAAGTTTGAGGTGAAGGAAATCGAGAAAATTGGCTCAACACATGCCATGATCGGTTGCTCGTTGAAACTCGAGCCCGGGGTGAGCCGACTTCGTTTGGTCGTCCCAAGGCAGGCGTTGAGAACCCTTGCCGAAGCGACAGGGATCCTTTCAAAGAAGATGCTGGACGCCGAGTCGATGGAAATTGAAGCGATTCCCAAGAACCAGCCGGTGCCCGAAGATTAATCCGCGATCCAAAACCATTCTCGAGTCGGGGATTGCCTCTTTTCATCGCAGAAGACGCGTGACACCCCGCAACACACTCGCAAGCATGAGCCCACGTTCCGGAGAAAATGGGTCTTGCGACTAGTCGCGAACTTCTTTCACCAGCCTATGCACTGAAGTACAAATTCGGTCTTCGACGTCACCAGCCCACCTCAAAGCGGGGCGACCATACTCGTAAAGGTTCGAACCTCCTTCATAACCGCCCTCTTCCCACACGCGGCGAGAAGGGATGTACGAAATCATGTCGTCGACATAACCGCACACCCATGTTCCAGGACCAAACTCCTTTTTGAATCGCAACGCATAGTCGACGACAGTTTCCGCTCCCTGCCCAATCACCAGCATCTCTTTCCCCAGTTGCCAGGCGTGTACAGGGTAGGGATACGACGGTGAGAACGTTTTCCCGTCGTCGAGTTGCTTCAACATCCGCACGGCCCACCGGCCACGAACGCCGTTGTTGCCCTTGGCATACTCTCCCAGTTCTTCGCGCGTGACATTCTTCAGATAGGCGAGATCAACCAGTTCGAAGGCGGTCTTGAGGCCAGGCGAAACGGTCGTCAGCGGCCCTGCCAACCCTTCTTGAACACCAACAGCCAACATGTGCCCATATTTCTGACACAGTTCGACCGAACGGCGCGGCAAAGGGTTCTGATCTCCGCCACAGGTATTCACGAACATCGCCATCGCACCTGGGTACGCGTGTTCAATTTCAATCTGAGCAAATCCGGGATAGTCACCGCACCAGGTCATAAAGCTCAGTGTGGTCGGATGGCAGGCGTAACCAAAGAGAATTGCGTCCACCTTGCCATCGCTCCGCGAAACCTTCAGCACCGGCACTGAATGATCGACGGGACCGACGAATGGAATCCCTTTTTCGATCATGGCGGGAATCTCGGGCTCGCGATTGTTGCGGCGGTTGACCGCGAACGTCGCCTTGCCCATTCCGGTCTGCAACGTCGCAGGAGCAAGTTTTGAGAGCGCTTCGCCCACCAGCTCGACCGTCCGCTCGATCATTAGTGACGTATATTCCGCCACGAGCTTTTCTTGTTCGTCATCAACCGGATAGTAGTCGATCAAGTCGTCACCCAGTCGCGGCCCGCAATGATTGTGCGAAAACGTGAACATCAGTTGACGACGATCCAGTCCATATTTTTCCTTGATCTTGGCAAATGCGACGTCGCTCATCACCTTGGGGACACCCTGAAAATCGCTGGTGATCAACACCACGCGTTGGCCGTTCTGATCCTCAAGTGCCAACGCCTTCATCCATAACTCATGCAACTTCCCGTCTGGGGCACGCTTTGATCCGTAGCCGGCGAGCCACACCGACTGTTCTGGAGTGATCTCGGTCTTGGCCACACCCGCCTTCCATGTTGGGGCATCCGCCGCGTTACTCGCGCCAACGAGACCAGACATCGCCCCGCTCCACAAGTTCGCCATGAGCATCATGACAAACGTCGTGATCAGAAATCGTCCGGAACAACGGCGCACGCATTCAGGGTCGTGTCGATACATGATGTCCTTGGTTCTCGCATTCTGGACGGTGTGAGTTCTTGATTGGATCGCGAACTGAAGCCACCGCCATTCTGCCACGTGACGGCGCCGTTGACGAGCACGGCCACTCCAAACCTCCCGATCCCGATTTCAAACGGGTCGCGAGAATTGACGCGTGAGGTGGTACCGACTAACGATGTGCGTTTGTCGATGGCGAACAATGCAAGCAGTGGTTCGCCCAACGACGAGAATCGTCAATTCCCGTCGGACCTGCTGGCTTCGAGTCAGCCGACGTCCGAGGAATCCCATTTCAACGAATCGCATTCAACAGGAGTTTCGGATGACCACATCCTCTTCACCATCGGGGCCACGGATTCTGATTTTTGTGGGAGACGACTATGAGGACCTGGAACTTTGGTATCCAAAGCTCCGGCTGATCGAAGCCGGGTGCCGAGTGACCGTTGCCGGTGCGAACGCCAAGGCTGTGTACCAAGGGAAGAACGGTTATCCGTGTCTCTCTGATGCGGCGATCGAAGAGGTCAAGTCGACCGATTTTCATGGACTGATCTGCGCGGGTGGGTGGATGCCGGACAAACTGCGTCGTGACGCAACCGTCCTGAAATTGACACGCGAATTCGCCGAAGCGGGGAAACTGGTCGCCGCGATCTGCCACGGTGGGTGGATTCCGATCTCCGCGAATGTTTATCGTGGTGTGCGTGTGACGGGCTCACCTGGAATCAAGGACGACCTGATCAACGCAGGTTGCCTGTTCGAAGACGCACCCGTCGTTGTTGATCGACATTTTGTCAGCAGCCGTAAACCCGATGACTTGCCGGCGTTCTGCCAGGGAATCCTGCAAGTTCTCAGCCGCTCATGATCAGGAACACTCACTGATGACGAAGAATGCGATTGTCCTCCTCGTGTCGGCGTGGTTGATCGGAACAAGTGACCCCACCTGGGCTGAAGGGCTATCGCCAGAGGAAGCGGCAAGCCGGATGACGGTGCCTGACGGGTTCGAAGTCAGGGCCGTCGCCAGCGAGCCCCTCGTGCGACAACCGGTGTGTATCGAGTTTGATGATCGTGGCCGACTGTGGGTCATTCAATACTTGCAATACCCGAACCCGGAAGGCCTGAAACGAATTCAGGTCGATCGCTACTCGCGCACGAAGTACGACCGTGTTCCGGAACCACCCCCGCATGGTCCTCGCGGTGCCGACCGGATCACGATTCTTTCGGACACCAACGGCGATGGACGTTTTGACGAAGGCCGTGACTTCATCAACGGACTGAATCTGGCGACGGGTCTGGCGTTCGGTCACGGCGGGGTTTTTGTCCTGAATGTCCCCTACCTTTTGTTCTATCCAGACCGCAATCGTGACGACGTTCCGGACAGCGATCCAGAAGTCTTGCTGACGGGTTTCGGCATGGAAGACGCCCATAGCGTGGCGAATTCCCTGACATGGGGGCCGGATGGTTGGTTGTATGGCTGCCAGGGCAGCACGGTCACGGCGAACATTCGCGGAATTGAATTCCAGCAGGGCGTCTGGCGCTATCATCCCCAGACTCGTGAATTCGAGTTGTTCTGCGAAGGAGGCGGCAATTCATGGGGACTCGACTTTGATCGCGTCGGTCAACTCTACTACAGCACAAACTATGGCGGACACGTCCTGCTGCATGGAGTTCAAGGCGGCTATTTTGTGAAATCCTTCGCCAAACACGGCGCGCTGCACAATCCGTTTGCATACGGATACTTCGACCATGCCCCGCATCAAAACTTCCGCGGCGGCCACGTGACGGTCGGGGGCATCATCTACCAGGGCGATTCGTTTCCAGACTCCTTCCGCGGTCAATACATTTCCGGCGACCTGCTGGGACACGGCGTCTACTGGCACAAGATCACACCCCGCGGTTCCACGGTCGGCACATCGCACGGCGGTGAATTGCTGGTCTCGAACGACAACTGGTTTGCACCGACGGATGTGACGATGGGCCCCGATGGTGCGGTGTATGTCTCAGACTGGCACGACGCCCGCACGGCTCATCCCGACCCCGATGCCGATTGGGATCGTTCGAACGGGCGGATCTATCGAATCTCCGCCAAAGGAACGCCTCAACTCCCCTCGATCGATTTCGCCAAGCTGTCAACGACCGAACTGCTGAAGCGACTCACCCATCGCAATCAGTGGTACGTCCGACGGGCACGAATGGAATTGACCAATCGCGGTGAGGGACATGAATCGCTCACCACATCGTTGGCGAGCCCTGATGAGCTGGTTGCACTCGAATCACTGTGGGCCTTGAATGCGATCGGTGGATTCAACGAACACGTGGCCGAAGGGTTGCTGAAGAGTGTCCATGCCGCAGTGCGAGGCTGGACGGTGCGCCTGCTGGGGGACACGAAATCGATTTCAGCCGAAATGGCTCACCGCCTGGACAAGTTTGCCGAAACGGAACCGTCGGTGCAGGTCAGGCAACAGTTGGCCGCAACGACGGCGCGTTTCCCCGCCGCACAGGCATTGCCGATGATCAATGCCAACATCAATCGCGATATCGACAACGATGATCCGTTCATCCCACTGCTGTGGTGGTGGTCGATTGAGCATCACAGTGTCAGCGGCCGACAGGAAGTCATGCGACGGTTCTTGCGACCTTCGCTTTGGAAATCGCGGCTCGGTCGTGAAACGCTGCTGCCCAGACTGATCCGTCGCTACACGGCCGAAGGGACTTCTGAAGGTTTGGATTGCGTGGCGCAGCTCGTGAAGGCCGCTCCTGACGATGCCTCGCGAGACACGTTGTGGCAGCCCATCTTGCTGGGTTGTCGTGAAATTCCCCGCGAGACGGGTAGCGCCGAACGACAGACAATGCTGCGTGAACATGAACTCACAAAACTCGTTCTCGCACGATGGCAGGCCCGACCCGACGATATCACGCTCACCCAGCTCGCATTGGCATTGGGCGATCGTACCCCATTCGAACGCATCGTCCGCGAAACGTTTGATTCAAAAACCGAGACCTCGGCTCGCATCATACTTCTCGGAATTCTGGCGGATGTGGCCGAACCTTCATTGGTGGAACCACTTCTTACATTGATCAATTCCGATCAGCCCCTGCTCGCTCGACAAGCCGCCCTGAAAACCGTCGCGAGAATCGAAGATCCACGTGTCGCGTCCGCCTTGATTGCCGCTTATCAATCCCACGCCTCGGAAGGTTTGAAACCGCAGATTCGGGATGCACTCCTGGGAAGGAAGACTTCCGCACGTGCCTGGCTGACGGCCGTCGATCAAGGTGACATTGCCGCCAAAGAGACGCCACAAGAACAGTTGCAGCGCATCGCGTTGTTCGAAGACCCTGCAATGGATGAATTGATCAAAAAACATTGGGGACAATTGGGAGTCAATCGCGGCGAAAAACTGGCAGAGGCCAGACGCCTGAGCAACGACATCCGCGCATCGTCTGGCAACCTGACAGTGGGGCAAGCGGTGTTCAAAAAGCACTGTGCGACATGCCATCAATTGTTCGGCGAAGGGACAAAACTGGGGCCAGACCTGACGACGGCCAATCGAAAAGATCGGGACTTCATGTTGATCAGTCTCGTCGATCCGAGCAGCGCGATCCGCAAGGAATACACCAGCTTCATCGTGCAAACCCGCGATGGCCGGATTCTGACCGGGCTGGCCATTTCGCGGGACAACTCGGGAATCACCCTTGTAAACGCCAAGAGCGAAAAGACGATGATCGCCGCGAACGACATTGACGAGCTTCGCGAATCACCGATCTCATTGATGCCAGACGATCTGTACCGCCAATTGAAACCGCAAGAACTACGCGATTTATTCTCGTATCTTGAGTCCAACGCGCGATGAGCCGGTCAATCGCCTGTGAAAACAACGGGAACTGGCTCCGAGATTCAAGAACGCCATGACGTCGCGAACACCAAGCTGCCTGTCCCCGCGATTTCAACATACCATCCACTGACAGCCGAGGAGTGATCGATGCGCTTGAGTTGCTGGATCATGCTGTTCTCGCTCAGCCTGCTGAGCATTCATGCCAACGCGGACGAACCCTCAACGACAAAGCGGACGTATACGAACCGGTTGACGCGGATCGAAAACCCCAAGCCGCTTCTGGCAGATTATCCAGAGTTCTTCGAACCGATCATCGAGCAATCCCATTTTGAAGCGCCGGCCGTCGTGGTGGACGAGGCCGCAGATCTCCATGTGCGAGCCTGGCGATTCTCGTACAACGCACGCGGCATTATCGAGATGCCCAATCATCTGAAAGCATCAGAGACTGCTGTGATCATGGTCCACCCCTGGGGGATCGATGATGGGCAGGGCTGGAATACACCTGAACCAGCGGGGGTCGCCGATTTCTGTACGCCAGAGAAAAATCATCTCGCCGCACGACATACCCGAGAAATCGTCAAGCCGTTTATCAATTCGCTTCGCGAAAACGTCGCCGGCGTGCTGTATAGCGTCCCCGGAAACAAGGACCCCATCCGCCAGAAGCTCTATCGCTCGTACACCCACCGTCCGACAGAAACCGATCGCCGTGAAGGAGCCCGTGAATTGACCGCGAAGCTGGCGGCGTTCAAGTATGTCGGTGAACCCCTTCCGCCCACGTTGACGTTGTCAAAAGACCTACCCGTCATCGACTATTTCAAGCAGTTTCAAGGTTTGGACGCGAGTGCCAGGTTCAACAACGCGGGATTCTGGCAACTGCCGATTCCCGTCACGACGGACGTTGACGTGCATCCCGATGACGTGGTGATCTACGACGCGGAAGGATACGAACCACTCAAGTTGTTCCTGAAATCGATCGGCGTACGACACGTCTTGTTAACCGGCTACGCGACGGATATGTGCTACTGCAAGACGACGGCGGGTTATGACAATCTTTCGAAAGACTTCAACGTCTTCTTGGTGGGGGATGCTTCGCTGGCAACATTTCCGTCGAATACGTCACCCCGATTCGCAGTGAACGCGGCAATCTCATTCGCCGCACTAAATCAGCTTGTGACCCAGGTCTCGTGGGTGAAGTTAGATGGGGTAAAGCCGTGAACATTCAATCCCGTGGCAATGCCGCAAACATGTGGACCTGTTCCCGCCGCGAATGGCTGCGCACCGCCATCGCCACAGGGATGAGCGGTGGAGCCGCCCTGGCACTGAACCGACAGCGGTTGACGGCCGCCGAGTCGGACCAGGCCCTGATTGCCATTACGCTCGATCTCGAAATGAGCGCCAATTTCCCCACGCGAGAAACGACGCACTGGAATTTCGAGAAAGGGAATCTCAACGACGAAACGAAGCAGTACTCCGTCGAAGCCGCACGTCGCGTGAAAGCGGCTGGTGGGCTGCTGCATTTCTTCGCGGTGGGACGCGTGTTCGAACATCCGAGCGTGGATTGGCTGAAAGAAATCCTGCAGGAAGGCCATCCCGTCGGGAACCACACGTACGATCACATCAATGTCACCGCAACGACCGTCAAAGATTTGCAATTCCGGTTTCAACGTGCTCCCTGGCTACTGCGCGACCTGACGGTTGCGGATGCAATTCGCGACAACATTCTGTTGATGTCGAAGGCGATGACGTCGCGAATGGGTGTCCCCCCGGTCGGCTTCCGCACGCCTGGTGGATTTGCCAATGGGCTGCGTGAACAGCCACAGATTCGAGCGATGCTGCAAGATCTGGGATTCGATTGGGTCAGCAGCCTTTATCCGCCGCACTTGAACACCGAGCCGATGCAAGAGCCCTCCGCCACCGTCTTGGACTCGATCGTCGCCGCACAAGTGAATGCGCAACCATTTGTGTACCCCGACGGGCTGATTGAAATTCCGATGAGCCCCATCAGCGACATTGGTGCCTTTCGCACGGGCCAATGGAAGCTCGATTGGTTTCTCAAATCGATTCGACAGTCGTTGGAATGGGCGATCGACAACCACGCAGTCTTCGATTTCCTCGCACACCCGAGCTGTCTCTATGTCGTCGACCCGGAATTCAAATCGATTCAGCTCATCTGTGAGACGGTCCGCAAGGCGGGCAAACGCGCGTCAATCGTCGACCTGACCACCGTCGCCGCACGCGTCAAATCCAGAAAGTAAAACGGAAGTCAAATAAGAGACCTTGGCGATCCGCGCTGCGTCAGGCGTGTTGTCAGAACGGGGACTGGCTCCGCAAGGTGCCTGTCCCCGTTCTGACAACACGCCGCTCAGCAATCGGCATTCATCCTCTCGCGATTCGACTCAAAGCGAACCTGTCGAATCCGACAGGCAAAGCGAATGGATCTCCAACCCGAATCGGCGTATTTTCATCTACGGTCGCGCAGATCGGAAAGTCGAGAAATTGCCGCTGTGTTTTCAAGCGGCAACAATTACTTGCAGCGATGTTCCGGCCCTCCAATTCAATCGCGAAAAGCCCGCTGACCGACGACGCTTCACCGCGGGACACCCCTTCAACCCATCCCAATCACACCTTTTGATCTCAGTCACGGCGACGATGCCGACTACCCCTCAGCGAGGCACACATGCAACGATTGCCGATGTCGACGATTCTCTTTTCAGTCGCCTTGCTGGCCCATGATGCCGCAAGTGCGCAGGACACGAAGACGAAAATCCCTACCAAGGCCGTACCAGTCTTGCCCAGTAAGGCGACCCCCTCGACGCCTGCGGCGAAAACCGCGAAACCCGATTCTGTCGAAACAGTCCAAACGACTGTGCTCGCTACGACGGCGACCGCTGATGACGAAAATGCCGTCCGCGCGGCGGCACAGGCCTACATCAAACTCTTCAACGAAGGAAACGCAAAGGGATTAGCCGATCACTACACAACGAACGCGGAGTACATTGATGAACGGGGCGTCCTTGTGCGCGGTCGGACTGCCATCGAAGAATCGCTGAAAACCTATTTGTCCGAACATCCGGGATGTACCCTGGATCTGAACATCGCGTCGATTCGGATCGTCGGCGCGGGAATGGCGATTGAAGATGGAACGGCCACGCTCACTCTTTCGAACGGCGCGGCACCGACAATTTCTCGCTATACCGCCGTCAGCCAGAAGACGGGAGCACGATGGCAACTCGCCAGCGTCAGGGACTTTTCCACAAATCAACCACCTGCACACCGTGACTACTTGAAACAACTGGACTGGATGTTGGGAGAATGGGTCCACGAGGGAAGCGACGCGGTCGTCGTGTTTAACTGCCACCCCTCCGACAACGGAAACTTTCTGGTACGGAATTTTACGATTCGAATCTCCGGCCAAGACGCGATCAGCGGTTCGCAACGGATCGGATGGGATGCGCAGGCCAAGAAGTTCCGCGCCTGGACGTTCGATTCTGACGGCGGTCATTCTGATGGCTACTGGCATCGAGATGGTGACAGTTGGGTCTTAAAAGCGGCGGGTGTCACGGCAACGGGTCAGAGCGCTTCGAACACCAGCATCTACACCTTCACCAATCCACATACCATTACCTTTCAGGTCGTGGATCACGAAATCGCCGGTGAAGAATTTCCAGACAGTCCGAAAGTCAAAATCGTTCGCCATCCCCCTCGCCCGGAGTGACCGGTACGTCAATTGCTTTCATGCGATTTGAATTTTAAAGGCGAACGAATGCCACTTCGACTTCGTTCGACCTCGACCACATGCAAGGGCACACGATCATGAATCGAACATTCTGGAAAACAGCCATCGTTTGCGGCCTGGCCGTGTCACTCGTAACCAATTCACTCTTCGCACGGGGTGGACACGGCGGAGGAGGAGGAGGTGGGGGGGGCGGCGGTCAAGCAGGCCATGGAGGTGGTGGTGGAGGGGGGCATCCTGGCGGGGGCGGGAGTCGTCCTGGAGGTGGCAACCCCGGTGTGGGAAATCCCGGCGGTGGTAGCCATCCGGGTGGCGCGAATCCTGGGGGAGGACATCCAGGTGGTGGAAATCCCGGAGGCGGCACACCGCAGCAGCACGGCAATGGGAACCTCGGTGGCGTGAATCACGGCCCGATCGGAAACACCAGTATCCCAGGCCGCACTGGTGGCTCGCCCGTTGTGACCGGTTCGCCACAGATTGGGCACCATCCCATCCCAAACGGCGGTTTCGGCGGAAATCCACAAGGCAATTTCATCAATCAACATCCAGGTGGAGGCAACCCGGGAGGTCACTCCGTGATGCCGGTGAATCAGCCTGGTGGCCACCATCAACCTGCAAACTGGAACCAGCCCGGCGGCCCGGGGCATCAGCACTTCAACGGGAACAACTTCGTTGGAAACTCGGTGCATTTCGGAAATCGGCCAATTCAACTGAGCAACGCGGCCTATCGCCCGTCGTACTACAACCATGCCGGCTACTACCATGGCTATTGGAACGGCAGTCGTGGCTATGGAGGTTACGGCTGGGGCCCCGGTTATCGTTATGGCGGCTATGGCTACCGTCCCTATTTCTGGGGATTGGGCGGCTGGGGTCTGGGATCGTTAATTTATGGCAGTGGATACATGGGGTACTACAACCCTTACTACACCACTTATTCAGGAGTGGGGTACAACTATGCGCAGCCAATTCCAGTTTACTACAACCAGCCAACCGTGGTTGCCGATCCGAACACCCCCACTGCAAACTCGTCTGATGCAATCCTGAATTCGGCGATTGCTGCGTTCAAGCAGAATAACTACGACGCCGCACTCGACCTCGTCAATCAAGGAATCACACAGCATCCAGATGATGCGGTTCTACACGAGTTCCGCGGACTGGTCTTGTTCGCGAAAGGCGACTATCAACAGGCCGCCGCCACAGTCCATTCGGTCCTGGCAGTGGGCCCAGGCTGGGACTGGACGACACTGAGCGGCTTGTACGCCGACATCGGACTCTATACGACGCAACTTCGCCAACTCGAAGCGACCGTCAAACAGAACCCCATGGATGCCGCCACGCGGTTCCTTCTCGCCTATCACTATTTGAGTGACGGGTATCCCGATGCCGCTGTTCGTCAACTGCAACAAGTGGTCATGCTGCTCCCCAACGATCAGGTTGCCGCCAGTTTGCTAAAAATGACATCGGCTCCTCAAGAGACGCCCAACAGTGATCCCGCTGCACTACCGACACCGCAGCCTCCCGTCGATATCCCGCCGCCAGGATCATCCCAAGCCACGCCGGTCGATCCTGCAACCATTATCGGCAGTTGGAACGCCGCCAAAGGCGACGGTTCAAGGTTCGCCCTCATGCTGGCGAACGACAAAACGTTTACATGGACGTTCACGCCAAAACAGCAACAGCCCCAATCGTTCAATGGAACTTATTCGCTCGATGGAAATGTGATTGCGCTCGAACGAGAAGGTGGCGGTTCACTGGTCGCGGAAATCACCTCGATCAATGGTTCCGGATTCAACTTCAAGATGGTGGGGGCTCCCCCTGAAGACCCCGGGCTGAACTTCGCGAAATAAGACCCCCTTGGGGGACGTCAGTCGTTCAAGCCGAACAATCGCTTCAAGGCATTGATGAGCCCGTGAGGAGTTCCCTCGCGGGCTTCGTCTTTCAACGCTTCGAGCGGAGGATGCAACAGTTTGTTCACAATCCGCTCCACCGTTCGTTCGATCTGCTCTCGATCCCTGTCGCCCAGATGGGGCAGCTTGTTAAACAGGCGATCCAATTCTTCCTTGCTGACCCCATGCCAGTCCTGCATGAGTCGCGTCACGACATCGCCGCCCGCACGCCGGTAGAACTCGGCCATGAACTTCGCCGATTCGTCTTCGATGACCTGGCGAGCCTTGTCGACTTCACGCACGCGCGCTTTGCGGTTCTTTTCGCACGTTTGTTTCAAGCTATCAATGTCGTACAGAAAGACGCCATCGAGTTCCCCCACGCTGGTGCTGAAATCGCGGGGTGCACCCAGATCAAGAATAAAGGCCGTGCGTCCAGAGGATGCGGCCCGAACCGTCTTAAACAGCTCCGCGTCCACGATCGGTTTATCGGCTCCCGTCGTACTGACGATGACGTCCGCGCGGCCCAACCATTGATTCAGCTCGGCCCAGGGCTTTGCCTGTCCGCCCCATTCCGCAGCCAGTCGCTGGGCTCGTTCGGGGCTACGATTGACCACAACAATATCACGAACGCCCTCATCCTTAAGGTATCGCAGTGTTTCCTCGGCCATTTCACCAGCCCCAATCACCAGGACCAGCTTATCGCTGAAGTGATCGAAGATGCTTTTGGCAAAGTCGCCGACCGCGACACTGGCGATGGAAACTTTTCCTTCCGCGAGTCGGGTTTCGGTGCGCACTCGGCTTGAGGTGCGTATTGCCCCCTGGAAGAGCGCATGGGTGATCGGCCCACAGGCCCCTTGCTCTTCCGCAAGACGATAGGCTTCACGCACTTGATTCACGATTTGGGGTTCGCCCAGCACCATGCTGTCGAGTGAGGAAATGACCTCGAACAGATGCCGAACCGCTTCCGTCCCCGTCGCGGCCCGCAATTCTCCGACGAATTCATCCAGAGGAACCTTGTGGAACTCGGACAAAAACTGCGCCAGTTGAGGGGGCGTCAAGGGTTCCGCATCCGTCGGACGAGCCAGATACAGTTCGACTCGGTTGCATGTCGACAGCATCACCGCTTCGGTTTCTGGAAAACGCTCGCGCATCGCCGCATACGCGGCGGCCAGTTGCTCGCCCGAAGCGAACGCCAACCGCTCGCGAATCGCCAGCGGAGTCGTTTGGTGCGTGCAATACAGGGCGAGCAAATTCACGAAGCGATCCTTGATTCAATTTTCGCGGTGGGACGTTCAGGCGGGATAGTTCGGCGGACGGATTTAGTCTTTCAGGGGCGAAGTGGGAGACGTCGTCCATTCGCACATCGGATCGTCATTCATCAGGTTTTTTCGGGAACGACAACGCGTTCGGTTGTTGGTACGTGAAATCCTCGTTTTCCCATGGCCGCGACAATCATCTCCAATCCCACGAGTGCAACAATCAGGAATCCGCAGGACCACAAGGTCAACAAGGCGACTTGTTTCCCAGGGGAACGCTTCTTCTGAGTCAGCAACCAGAAGAACAAAACGACCAGCAATGTCCAAGTGAGCGCACCGCCAATGACCAGCGGATCAAGCAAGGTAAACGAAAAATCGTGGCCAACATGGGCAATCGTCAGACCGAATCCAGTCACGATCCCAATCGTCAGCAACGGAACGGAGATCAAGATCGACCAGCGATTCAACCGCTCGATCAGTTCCAGGCTGGGAAGCTTGACCCCGCTCCCCGCCGCCTGCCGATGTTTCAGTCGGCGATACTGCCAAAGGTACAAGAGACTGAGCACAAACCCTTGCAACACCCCGGCCGTTCCCAGCACCAACATGGAGGCATGCAACATCTTCCAGTTCCGGTACGAGTTCGATTCCTGGCCCGGAAGTAGCGGAACGAACTGAGCGGCCGTGACCAGTGCGAGTACAATCGGCCAGACAACCAGTCCCGTTGCCAAGTCGCTGTCCGCCAGGGACACGAATAAATGCACCGCGACAACGATCAGTGCCAGAACCAGCAGCCAGTCGTGTGGCGAGCTAAGAAGTGGGGGAAGTCCGAGGTGGCGGGACGAATTGACCAAGTAGAACGTTTGGGCGAGCAGTCCCGCCGCCGCCAGTAACCACGAACCAATCCGCAACAGGATGTGCCGCCGCCGAAGCTGCAGCAGTTCGCAAGCAAAAGCGCAACTGTAGCTGGCTAAAAAACAGATGACGCTTGTTTTCAACATCCTCTCGTCACCTCATCCCGGCTGCGGACCACGACGAATCCACCAGTGGATCTTCAAATCTTGAACTGACACGTCGATGAACCCGCTGCAGGCAAGCTCGCGGGCAAAGCTCGCGAACAGACTATGACAGATGGGCCATTCCACTAAGTCTACAACAGAGGGCAACCGGTGCGTAGCCGGTTGCCAACATCGCATTCGAAGCCGCCCGTTCAAGTAACCGGGACCGGCTCCGTACAGATTCAAAAATCCCAGAACGTCATGAAGATCACAGTACTTGCCCCGCTTCTCTCAACAGACTGCCAAGGCGCCCTTCCAGCAGACGATCGTTGCCTTGCATCGTGACAACCGATTGTGATAGCGTCAAATGGTTGTGTCGTGGGCGGGTGCTTTCTCTATCGCGCCGCCCCGTAAGTCCCGGTTCCGTCAGTTTTCAGAGAGAGTCAACAGTCGATATGCACAATGTCACCCTCATTCCTGGCGATGGAGTCGGCCCGGAAATTGCCGAAGCAACCCGCAAGTGCGTCGAAGCAACGGGCGTCAAAATCAGTTGGGATGTCCAGGAATGCGGCATTGAAGTGATCGAAAAGGTCGGGAAGGTTCCCGATTCAGTTCTGGCCTCGGTTCGCAAGAACAAAGTCGCCCTGAAGGCTCCGATCACCACCCCCATCGGCAAGGGTTTTCGTTCGGTGAACGTCTTCTTGCGGCAGGAACTGGGCCTGTACGCCTGCGTCCGCCCCTGCAAGAGCTTCCCAGGCGTTCGTACCTATTTCAGTGACTCAAACGTCAACCTTGTCGTGGTTCGCGAAAACACCGAAGACCTTTACGCCGGTGTCGAATTCCAGGCTGGTCTGCCCGCCACAACCGAATTGATCCAGGCGATCAACAAGGCCGCGACCGGCAAGAAGATCAGCACCGGTTTGGACACAACCGGGATCAGCATCAAGCCGATCTCGGTCGAAGGAACTCGAAACATCGCCAAGTTCGCGTTCGACTACGCCGTCACGCACGGCCGTAAGTCGGTGACGTCGGTCTGCAAGGCGAACATCATGAAGTTCACCGATGGCCTGTGGTACGACGAGTCCCGCGCGGTGGCCGCATCGTTTGGAGCCAAGTTTGAACAGCCCGAACTGAAGTCCAAATCCGATCCAACCCTCGACGGAAAAGTTCCAGACGGCAGCAAGCTGACCTACATGGAACGCCTGATCGACAACATGTGTATGCAGTTGGTTCAAAAGCCAGAACTGTACGACGTCATCCTGCTGCCCAACCTGTACGGGGACATCCTGAGCGACCTGTGCGCAGGTCTTGTCGGTGGCCTCGGCGTGGCTCCTGGCGCCAACTATGGTGCGGATTCCGCCATCTTCGAAGCCACGCACGGCAGTGCTCCGAAGTACAAAGGCCAGAACAAGGTCAATCCGACCGCTTTGATTCTGTCTGCGAAGCTGATGCTGGATCACCTGGGCGAGGCCAAGGCGGCCGCGAAGCTGGAACAGGCCGTGGCCGACGTGATCGCCGAGGGCAAAAACGTCACCTACGACCTCAAGCCAAACCGCACCGACCCAACCGCCGTCGGCACCAGCCAGATGGCCGATGCGATCTGCAAGCGAATTGCCGAACTGGGATAGTCCCACTTTGGAACTCACCGCGCGGACAGTTGGTCCGCGCGGATGGATTTGAGAGCATGCGACATGGATGAAGCGGCTCTGCATGACCTGCTTTCGGGCCGACGACAAGACGTTGCGGCCCGACTGCTGCGCAGCGGACTCTCGGTCGCGTCTGTGCTCTATGCCGCCGCGACGTCCGCACGCAACGGGGCGTACGATCAGCAGTGGTTGCCCACACATCGCGCCAGCGCGCCGGTGATTTCCGTAGGGAATGTCACCACCGGCGGAACTGGCAAGACACCGGTAGTGGCCTGGCTCGTCAACCGACTCTTGCAAGCGGGATGCCATCCGGGAATTCTCAGCCGCGGCTACCATGCGCTGGCCGTCGACTCATCGGGTCAGTCCATTTCTGAAAATGATGAAAAGCGTGTGCTCGACCGCCTTTGCCCTGGCGTACCGCATCTCCAGCAGCGCGACCGAGTCCGCTCTGGAACCCATGCTACGCAGGACCTCGGCTGTGATGTCCTCGTGCTCGACGATGGCTTTCAGCACCGCCGACTGCATCGTGACCTGGATCTTGTCCTGATCGATTCTCTGCGTCCTTGGGGCTATGGCCAGTTGTTACCACGCGGATTGCTCCGCGAATCTCTACGATCGCTTCGACGTGCCGACACGATTCTGATCACGCGCGCCAATCAATCGCCCATCGCCGAACTCGATCGGATTCGCACTCAGCTTCATCGCTGCCGTGGAACGGACGAATGCGTCGAGGTGGCCTTCACACCGCAGTGGTTCGTCGACTTCGCGGGCACGCGACATCCGATTGATTCCTTGATAGGAAAATCGGTATTCGCGTTTTGTGGAATCGGCAACCCCGTTGGATTCGGCCAAACCGTCGATGGATTGCATGTACGATGTCAACAACTGCAAACGTTTCCCGACCACCATCACTACACCCCAGCGGACCTGATGGCGCTGGCTGAGCGTGCAAAATCACTCGCAGTCGATGCGGTCCTGGTGACGCAAAAAGACATCGTCAAACTTTCTGCGTCTGACTGGAACGGCCCCCCCCTTTTCGCCATCGAAATCGGCGCAGACCTAATCAGCGGTGCAGAGTTGCTGGAGCAACAACTGCGGCGAGTGATCGAAGCATCACGCGCCTAACAGCCTGTTGACCTAACGGCGACTGGCTCCGGCCAGATTAAAGCCACGACATCCTGAACCCTGAGCAGCCTTCCCTCCCCCTCACTTCAACAGGCTGCGAAGGGCAACGCCGTGATGGATGTTCAGACGCAAAATCATTGACAAGTTGCTGGTGCCATTTCCTGCGGGTCAAAAGGCCCAGCCATTCCACCAGCGCAGTCCAAGAGAGACCGCAGGGCATCGACGGGCTGGCTCAGACGCCACCCCAAGACCATGAGGGCCTGCAACGCCAACCGTTCATCAGGCCGCGTTTCGCATTCGAATCTATTGACTACAACGGTAGTCAATCACTAGAGTGTGACTACACGAATAGTCACTCAGCCATCCCCGACGAGACCTGACATGAAGCGCTCTGCCGCCGCGCTCGGTGCGACAGAAATCGAAGTTTTGCGACACCTGGGTGAACATCATCCGCAGAGTGTCGGCGAGGTCGCCGATCATTTCGCCCAAACATCCGGTCAGGCACGAACGACAATCCTGACGATCATGGAACGTCTGCGGAAGAAGGGGTACCTGACTCGTAAGTCAGTAAAAGGGGTCTATCGCTATGCCCCGAAGGTCTCGTCTCATGATTTGCTGCGGGGTCTGGTGAAGACCTTCGTTGATCAAACCCTGGGCGGTTCGGTCTCACCTTTCGTGGCCTATCTGTCGGACAATGGCTCCGTCTCGGAAGACGATCTTGAGCAGCTGAAAAAGCTCGTGCGCGATCTGGAACAACAGCGAAAAGGAATTCGCGAATGATCCCATCTCTGTTTCCCGCCGCAGGCGAAAGTGTGATCTGGCGCGTCTGCTGGCACGCCAGCCTGACCATCGTACTGGTTCAATTGATTTGTTGCCTGATTCCCGCCATGCCAGGTCGGATGCGCTCCTGGCTGTGGCGATTGGCCATCATCAAGCTGATCGTCGTCTTGGTATGGTCAACTCCCGTCGAGCTCCCGGTCCTTCCGCCACACCACGCGGCGACGGCAACAATCGAATCATCACATTCGATCGTTGCCGCCTTAGTTGAAAGAACGCCGACGTCGTCAGGCTGGAAAATCGGCATCTCTGTGCTTTGGGGAATTGGCGCAGGCAACTTCCTGTTGCAGATTGTGAACTCGTATCGAGAGCTGGTTCAGTTTCGATGTCAATGTCACCCGATCGATCACCCACTGTTAGCGAATGAATTCGCCGACTGCGTCCGTTCGCTACGATTTAGCAGGTTCCCACAATTGCTGGTGTGTGCGGGGACCGGAAGCCCCTTCGTCATCGGAATACGGCACCCTGCGGTTGTGCTGCCACAAGAAACCTGGCAGCAGCTGTCGACCGCCGAGCGACAGATGGCACTCCGTCATGAACTGGCGCATCTCAGGCACGGCGATCTGGTTTGGAATCTGTTGGCCGCTCTGGTCAGGTCCTTCTTGTTCTTTCATCCACTCGCCTGGTGGGCCGAGCGAGAATTGAGAACATCGCATGAGATGTCAGCCGATGAACTGGCCATTCGGACGCAAGGCTGTGACGCGGTGGACTATGGCAAGTTGCTGCTATCGATCGTCCATCAATCTGGAACCGCTGAATTTCCTTCCACGATGGCCGTGGGAGCAGCAGGTTCCGTCGGGATGCTTACAAGGAGGTTGGCAGCCATGAGATTCATGAATCGTGTTTCGGGTCGGGCCGTCTATAGTTCGGCAGCGTGCGTGGCTTTGATCGCTGCGATAGGAATTGTCCCTTGGCGATTGGTCACACCCTTTGGCTCGCAACAGCCGCCCGCCATTCCTTTGCTGAGCGTGACGAACGATCGCGACGCCGCCCAGCGTACGACGGCCGAAATTCGCATCTCACGATGTTCAGGTCAACAAGACTCCCCACTTTCGAAACCCACTGTGGAGTTTTCGGGCGATAGCGAAGTGACTCTGCCCATCGACAACGAACATTCCATTCAAGTGGCCGTGGAAACAAACCGGCAGGAATCTCCCCTGACGCATAGTGTCCGAGTGACGTTTATTGAGAACCCGCAAAGCGAAACACCGAAGCGCCTCTTCGCGCCGCGAGTCACCTTGTTCGATGGTTCCAATGCCATTGTTCAAGATTTGGACGCGAATGGCGAAGGCCTGAAAGTCGAAGTCGCAGTGTCTGCAGTGCCATCGAATCGCTAAGTCGCCCCGTGCAAAATCGCCTAGGATTGGGCCATGGCAATTCAATTCCATGGCCACACGCAGACCCTGTCCTCTCGTTCCCAAGCACCCGCATTGGAACGAGGAAAGCGCTTTGCTTCAATGAAGCCCTATCACACGAGCGGACGCAGACCTTACGCGGCCCTTTGAATGGATTCCGAGATCGCCACGAATCCAATACGACAGCTCTCTGATGGCGATCGTTGCGCTCGCTGACTCGATCGCAACGGTCGCCGGACCGTGAGCCTTGCTCCAAACGGATAGCTTGCTGCGACGCGAATTTCGAGATCGGCTCCATCAAGATCTTCCGCCATGAGTTCCGGGCACCGGGCGAGCGGCGGGCAGAACGAAATGTGTACCGTCACCTCGCGCTGCCCCTCGGCAAACTCAATCCGAATTCCCCCTTCGATGGTTTCACCCGTTTCACGACGTGACCGAGTGTGCCACTGTGTCATCTCCGCCGCCGAGGGCGAATCGAAGTCGATGGGCTCAAACCCCAGAATCGATTCCGATTCTTCCTCCAGAACCGACTCGCTTTGATCGAACAAGTGGTCGTTCCCATCCATGTGTGCTGCAGCTCGCGGCGGCCGGAGATTCACAGTCGATTCTCCCGACACTTGACTTGGGGCCGCTTGAACCCCGTGAGATCGTCTCCACGTCGCCACAATCCAAGTGACCACAACCGGCAGAATGGCCACAGCCACTAAAACAGCCATTTCGGCCGTTGAGGAACTCTGACCAGCGATAATCCCGCCAAACAGAGCAACGCCCAGCGAGGCCATCAGCGAGACCCAACGGTTCGTATTCTGAGGTTGAGCCCCCGCAAGACTTCCGTCGATCGCCAACAGAAGCCCCAGCGAACAGGCTGTCGCGACCAGGAGCACGAGTGAAAACGAAGAATTCTCCGGCAGACTCGACGACGCAAGCGCCAGCCACCCAGCGGTCAATACCCAAAGGGCGACTGCCAGCGATCGTTTCGAGGAAAGTGAATCGAGAAAACTCATTGCAAACCTGTTGACCAGAATCACCGATGGAATCACCGGTCTCCGACAAGACCAGACTGCCAGCGAGAATCGGAATACAGCTCTCGAACGGAACAGACTGGTCGTGAGACACGGCAGAGTGTAATAGAGAAGCGGAAATCAGGGCGAGAGGAGTCTCACGCACACCTTGATCCGATATTGCGAAACCGGCCCCAAGACATTTTCAGGCTCTAAATTCATACGTTTTGGCCTTCAAGGAACGACGAAATGCCGAAATCGATCTGCGCCGCCGTCTTGTGTGGCTTGATCCTCCTCCCCTGGCACGCCTCAAAATGCGATGACGCCGTGCGAAGGACGGAAGACGTCGTCTACGGCCGGAAATTTGGCATGGCCCTGACTCTGGATCTGTTTCAGCCCGCCAAACCCAATGGAGCGGGGCTGCTGTTTCTCGTCAATGGCGGTTGGCTGTCCAGCAAATCGACGCCCTTGATGGTGACGGTTCGTCCCGACGACTATCGAGTTTTCCTCGAACGGGGTTACACCGTCTTCGCGATCGTGACCAGTTCCCAACCCAAGTTTGTCATCTCTGATGAAATCGATGACGTGTTGCGTGCCGCACGATTTGTTCGATTCAATGCGGCCAAATACGGAGTTGACCCCGAACGGCTGGGCGTCATGGGGTCGAGTTCCGGCGGTCACCTGACACTGTCGCTCGCAACACGCGGCGGACCAGGCAACGCGGAAGCCGCTGATCCCATCGATCGCACAAGCAGCGCCGTCCACGCGGCCGCCTGTTTCTTTCCACCGACAGACTTCTTGAACTATGGAAGCCCGGGTGCAATGGGCGTGGGTGCCGGTCCGATGGCGCCTCTGCAGGTGGCATTTGGCCCATCTGCTCTCACCAGCGAAGGCCGCGAACAACTGGGTCGTGCGATTTCACCGATCTATTACGTAACAAAAAGCCTGCCACCGACACTGATCATCCATGGCGACAAGGACGAAGTCGTCCCCTTGCAGCAGGCCGAGATCTTTGTGGCGAAAGCACGAAGTGAGCAGGCTCCATTCGTGCAATTGATCGTCAGACCTGGAAAAGGACATGGATGGGGCGACTTCTGGAAATCGGCTGAAGACATCGAAGCCTTTGCAAACTGGTTCGATCAACATCTACTGCCAAAAAAATAGCGGCGCGGCGATACCGCTTCGAAAGCGTCAGTCCACAATGATGATGTCCCGGCTGAATTGCGACAGACGTTCTGCGCCCTGATCGGTCACCAGTAGATTGTCGATGATTCGGACTCCGAGAAACTCCTCGCCGATGAAAATGGGCGGCTCAACGGTGACCACCATTCCGGCTCGAAGCGTGTAGTCACTACCACCGAACAGGTGCATCGGTTCGCCCCAGGTCGGCGGAAAACCAGGGGCCAGCCCGTAGCCAGACGTGTGCACGCGATATCGATCCAGTCCCGCCTTCGCAATGATTCTTTTGGCCGCTTCATGCGGAACGACGGCCGGGACCCCGGCGCGCACTTCCGCGACAAACGCATCACAGGCCTCGCGAACGATTTGATAGATCTCAGCAACACGGGACGTCGGTTTGCCGATGCAGAAGTGTCGGCCAATCGTCGAGGTATACCGCTTGAAGGTTGCCCCATACTCGATACTGCCGGTCTCACCCTGCTTGAGCACTCGTTGCGTCGGCGGACCATGGCTGAACCCGGCTCGTTCCCCCGAAACAAGATTGATCGGACTTGCCGCTAAACCGCTACCGGCCTTCAACAGCGTCTGGTAAACGTCCCCAGCAAGTTCCAGTTCGCTGACGCCTGCTCGCAACGAATTGGCAAACACCTGCATCGCACGATCGTTGATCTTGGCGGCTTCACGAATGTACTTCTGCTCGGTCGCCGATTTCACCAGCTTCAAATCGTGTATCAAATTCGAGGGCTCGGCCACCAACGCTGCCCCCAGCACCGACTTGATACTCAAATAGTGGTGGGGGTGCAGATAGTACGCAGGAACCTCGATGCCGACGCGAGCACTCTCAAGCCCCAGCGACCGGATCACTCGTTCGAATACCTGCAGCGGATCCTCAGGCTCCGCACCCCCGAATGTCCAGAGCTGATCGACGTGCGCATCATCCTGAAACTCGTTCCGTTCGCCCTCCCGTGTCAGAACCACCACGGGTCCTTCGTCGGCCGAGATCAGCAGGCATTGAAATTCCTGGTAGCTCTTGGCATCCGAGCCAGTCAACCAATGAATCGACACGGGATGGAAGGCAATAAACCAGTCAAGTCCCGCCTGCGAGATGGCTTCCCGTACGCGCGCTCGGCGGGAGGAAAATTCTTCGAGGGAAAAATCATGCTTCGACATGGTGGAAAGTCCATCTCATCAGGAACAAACGGAGCAATGGTTTCGTAGATTGATCACTGCCATGGACAGAATCAACCCTCATCCATCCAGCGAAAAATGCTTGACGATGTCATCCGGCAACACGTAACCCACACCCGCGCAGTCGGGCAGCGCGATCGTTCCGCCACGAACCGGAAATCCCGCCTCTTGCAACGCACGTCGCAGGGGCGAACTAAAGACTTCGGCCGGGGCGAATTCAATGAACGGCGTGACAGGCGAGTACGCCGCCAGATGAACGGATGACGCACCCAAAATCTGAGTCGACCAGTTACCAGGACAAACTTGTGCACCGCGAGGAACAGCCAATTCGACGATGCGCTTTGCCTCGGTGAATCCTCCGCAGGTCGTGACATAGGGCTGTACGACAGTCACCTGCCCACGATCCATCATGTCGAGGAATTCCCACCGCGTGACGCCATGTTCGCCCATCGCGAGTGGAATCGAGGTCTGCTTCGCAAGTTTCGCGTACGGTTCGGGGGTGTCCACGGGAAACGGCGTTTCAAAGAATCGCAGGTCGAATTCTTCCAGTTGTCGACAGACCCGGACCGCGGTCGGGACATCGTTGAACAGATACCCGACGTCGACCATCAGCGCCGGCGTGTCACCCAGGGCGCGACGAAACCGGCGAGCCAATTCGACGACATCTTCGGGCGTGGACATCATCGGTTCGACTTTGAATGCCCGATAGCCCAGTGCCGCCAGCGCCTCTGCACGCTCGACCTGCTGCGAGAACATTGCTTCGCCGCCCCAGATGTCTGAAACAAGCGTGCAATAAGGAACGATCTCAACCTCGTGCCCGATCGGAGTTTGAAAGGGGCCGCGCTGTGTGCCGCCCAAAAGCGTCCAGACCGGTTGATTCAGCATCTGGCCATAGAGATCCCAGATCGCAACGTCGAGTGCGCCAAGAATGATAATTTCCCAGCCACGACGATTGGTATGCATCAGGGCATCCCACATCCGTTGCCAAAGTCGCTCGGGGTGCGTGATTTCCTGGCCAATCAGAATGCGGCCAAAATGTGAATCGCGGCCACCGACAGTTCCCTGAACGACTTTCGGAGGGACGCGAAAAACTTCGGAAAGCCCTGTTAGACCTTCATCAGTGTGGACGCGAATGCACGCCAATGGTTCCACTCCACCTTGATCGGGATCAATCTCGGGGCCGTCACCAATGACGAAGACCTCGAATCGCGCAATCTGCATGGAATACCTCACCAATGTCGCTAAAGTGTGACAAGCTTGCGTAGCGTGCGGGCGCAGATCAGGCTGGTTCTCGAGATTCGAGCCACCCCGAATTCCGCGTATCCGATCATAGATCCGAAGGCTCAAACAAGGCACCGACCAACGACCGAGAATGATTCCACCTGGCCAGGAATCCTTTGTCGAAAAGTGTCACCCTGCTTGGAACTGCGGATCGACGCAACGTGCCATCGTGTCATGTGATGTTGATTAAGCCAAACCGACAGGACCGTCACTCGTGAAAATCACCGAAGTTATTTGCCAGTTGCTGCGTGTTCCCAGCGTCGAACAAAAAACCGCCAGCAGTCAGGACGCGGTCCTGGTACGAATCCGAACCGACACCGGCCTGGAAGGAATCGGCGAGGCAGATTCACAACCCGAAGTCGTGAAAGCGATCATTGACGCCCCATTCAGCCACAACATCGCCTGCGGCTTGCGACAACTGCTGATCGGCGAGAATCCGCTCGAAACCGAACGGCTGTGGCAGAAGATGTATCGTCGTACGATGTACTTCGGCCGCTCGTCCGTCACCATCACGGCGATGGCCGCAATCGACATGGCCCTGTGGGACCTGAAAGGAAAGCTCTACGACCAACCGATCCACCGCCTGCTGGGCGGCAAGCAACATGATCGAATCAAAGCGTATGCGTCGATCCTGTTCGGCCGCGATGGTGCCGAAACGAAAGCGATCGCCGAACGATGGCGAGCGGCCGGTTACCGAGCGATCAAGTTCGGCTGGGAACCGATGGGGCAGAGCGAGGCACTCGATATTGAACTGGTCCAAGGTGCACGACAAGGGATTGGCGATGGCATCCTGCTGATCGATGCGGGTTGTGTCTGGGATGCCCGAACCGCCCTGCAACGCGCCGAGGCATTCAAGGAATATCGACTGGGCTGGCTCGAAGAACCACTACGACCGGATGACGTCGAAGGGTACCGCTGGTTGCGAGACCGCTCGCCAATCCCGATCGCTGGCGGGGAAGAAGAGTGCGGACGCGAAGCATGGCGACCTCTGATCGAAGCCCGCGCACTCGACATCTATCAAGTCGACCTGGCACGAAACGGATTCACGGAAGCAGACTACGTCAAGCAGCGAGTTCAAGAGATTGGCGCACGACTCTGTAACCACTGTTACACCAGCCCTGTAACCGTCGCCGCCAGCTTGCACTGGCTCACCACCTGCCGCGACGCCTTCGTCTTCGAGGACTGCGTCGATGATTCGCCGCTGCGTCACGAACTGACACACGAGCGCGTTCAAGCCGTTGACGGATGGATCACTCCGCCAGATGGGCCGGGGCTTGGAGTGACGCTCAACGAAGATTTTGTCTCGTCGTATCTGATTGCCGAATCAGGACGCGTATAATCGCTGAAGCCCTTACGAGCTGACTCGCCAAGGGCGTTTCATCGTGCAACGATGGAACGTCCGCGGTGAGATCCGGCGGTGTGGGACGGCGAACGTCAACCTGCATCCAAACAGCGTTTCTTTCCTTGCGATGAGCTCCTGAGTGACCGCTGCTGACACATCTGCCCCGAGTCGTTTCGTAGTGGGCCTGGACCTGGGCACCACCAATTCGGCGATGGCCTACGTCGACACCAACGAAACTCCGCGCCGGATTCACACGTTTGTGACTCCTCAAATTGTCGCGCCTGGACAAATTGAAGCACGCGAGACACTTCCTTCGTTTCACTATCAGCCCGCACCGGGAGAGTTCCCACCCGACTCCATGCGTTTGCCATGGCAGACATCCACCGAATACCTCGTAGGGCACTTTGCACGCGATCATGGAACCGTGGTTCCCGGAAGGCTCATCGGTTCGGCCAAATCCTGGCTGTGCCACAACGGCGTCGATCGAACAGCCGACCTTTTGCCGTGGCAGGGTGCCGAAGATGTGACACGCTTGTCGCCGGTGACGGCCAGCGCACGCTACCTTGAGCACTTTCGTGCCGCTTGGGACCATCGCTTTCCAGACCATCCACTCGCCGAACAGGATTTCGTGCTGACGCTGCCAGCGTCGTTCGACGAGGTCGCTCGCGAACTGACGATCAAGGCCGCGAAACAGGCGGGGCTTCAAAAGATTGTCCTGATCGAAGAACCGCAAGCCGCATTCTACGCCTGGATCGACAAGCACACCGATCGCTGGGAGCAACTCGTTTCGCCTGGCCAGACCATCCTTGTCTGCGATGTGGGTGGCGGAACAACCGACTTTACACTGATCCGCGTCCGCAAGGGAAAAGACGAGACCATTCAATTTCACCGAGTGGCCGTTGGCGACCATCTGATCCTTGGTGGTGACAATATCGACCTCGCCCTGGCGCATCATTTGGAGAGCCGAGTCCAGCCGGGCGGCCAACTCGATCCGCGGCGGTGGGGTGTTCTCGTTCGAAGCTGCCGTGCCCTGAAAGAAGTTCTGCTCGGTGAAGATCCGCCGGAAAAATGGACACTCACGCTGCCTGGCAGCGGTTCCAAATTGATCGGTGGTTCGATTCAGATTCCCGTGACGAGACAAGAGACTGAATCGGTTGTCGCCGAAGGCTTCTTTCCCGAGATCTCGCTCGATGCGAAACCACTCGCATCGAAGTCCGGTTTTCAAGAATTTGGGTTGCCGTACGCGGCGGATGCGGCCATCACAAAGTACCTGGCCGCGTTTTTGACCGCACACGGATCAGTGGCGACGGACGACGCGGTGCCCCCCAATGCAAGCCCTTCATTTCCTGTTGCGGCGGTCCGGCCGGATATCGTCCTGTTTAACGGTGGTGTGTTCGCCTCGCCACTGCTGCGTGACCGCTTGATCCACGCCCTGGAAACATGGTTCAGGTCAGAAGACTCGACCTGGACTCCGACGATCCTGGAGAACGAACGGCTCGATCTTGCCGTGGCGCGGGGTGCGGCGTACTACGGGATGGTGCGCCGTGGTGAAGGCGTCCGGATTGCAGCCGGACTCGCGCGCACGTACTACATCGGAGTGGAAACGGCCGCACCGACCACTGACGAATCCGGTGCCGCACCAACCTCGAATGTTTCGGCACTGTGTCTGGTTCCCGCCGGAATTGAACCGGGTCAGGAAGTCGATCTCTCGCAGCATCAGTTCCAATTGCGGGTGTCAGAGCCGATTGAGTTTCCGCTCTTCGTCTCAAGCACCCGGCTGACCGATCGTGCCGGTGACCTGATCGCGGTTGATCCCGAACAGATCAAGGAATTGCCCCCAATTCGTACGGTTCTAAAAACTGGCAAATCGAAAGATGCGACAACCGTCGCCGTCATTCTCAAGG
Organism: Schlesneria paludicola DSM 18645; assembly: GCF_000255655.1. Lineage (NCBI taxonomy): Bacteria > Pseudomonadati > Planctomycetota > Planctomycetia > Planctomycetales > Planctomycetaceae > Schlesneria > Schlesneria paludicola. Next base: position 3,249,732 of record NZ_JH636434.1, read on the forward strand.
CTCGCCTGACCGAGATTGGAACGCTGGACCTCTGGTGCAGCGAAGTCGGCGGAAAGCGGTCCTGGCAACTGCTGTTTGACGTTCGTTCGGCAACGCGGACGGAACTGAGTGCCCATCAATCCGCCGCCGAAGGCCAAGGCCTGTTTGAAAATGAAATCGTGCAGGCCGCACGCGGCGTCATTGTCGAAACCTTTGCACCGGAGCGGCACAGTCCCATCCCTGGCACAGTCGATTCAAAATCGAAACAGACGACGCACATCTCCAAACCCTTGCCATCCGAATCACAAGAGAAAACGGCTTCGGTGGTCAAGCGGCTCGAACAAGCCCTATCGATCGATCGTGGCGATTGGCCGACCTCGCTGCTGCGACAACTGTGGGATGAATTGATTGAATGCGAATCGGGTCGCTGGGCCAGTGCACAGCATGAATCACGCTGGCTGAACCTGACAGGATTTTCGTTGCGGCCAGGATATGGGCTGGCACTCGATGATTGGCGTTGCAGCGAAACATGGAAGCGATTGCAAGGAAAGTTGGCCTTTGCGACGACCGCATGCCGCGCCGAGTGGTACATCCTGTGGCGGCGGATTGCGGGTGGTCTAACGGCCGGGCAACAACTGGCCTTGGCCGCGCCCCTCATCAGTCAGCTCAAACAGGCGGTGCGACAGCTCGGCGCAAAAGGCAAAGGAATTGATTTCGGCGGCAACACGCACGAATCGTCTGAGTTACTGCGCCTTTTGGGGTCTTGCGAACTGTTGCCGATTTCCGTCAAGCACGAATTGGGAGATCTACTGCTCGAGATCCTGGGGCGTCCGCGTTTCACTGCGCTGTCGACCGCGACACTGTGGGCGATCGGTCGAGTGGGCGCGCGTCAACCTGTCTACGGACCACTCAATTCGGTCGTCCCCGCCGAATCAGTCGCTCGCTGGCTGACGAAACTCGCCGAATTCAAACTCAAAGACAACATGGTTCCCTTCACGACGATGCAACTAGCACGGAAGACCGGGGACCGGTATCGCGACCTTGATGACGTGGCTCGTCGCGAGGCACTGCGAATGATGGATCGATTTGCAGGCTCAGATCATTACCGGGATCTCGTCACTGAAGTGAAGACTCTCGAAACAGCGGATCAGTCATTGATCTTTGGAGAAGCTTTGCCGAAGGGCCTGAGAATCCTGTAACGTCGGCTGGGCAAGAATGTCTTGTTGAGCCTTTCGATTCTCGACCAGAATCAAACGTTCAACAAGTCCGGGCGTGTTCTGTCATTTGCAATGAAGCGAGGTTCAGATGTTGCAGGTCCAATTCTTTGCGAAGGCTCGTGAATTGGTCGGAGCTTCGCCCGTCGAGATTCCTTGGCCAAACGGCGGCACCGTGTCGACACTAAAAGCTAATCTCACGCAGCTCTACCCGCAGCTTCAACCCTTGATTCCGAAGCTGTTGATTGCCGTCAACAACGACTACGCGAATGACGACAGTCCAGTCCAAAGCAGCGACGAAGTGGCATGCTTTCCTCCAGTGAGCGGTGGGTAACCGGTCGGTTCGGCGATTCGCGGCGTCTCTCGTACTCGAGACGAAATGTAACCGTTCACAGGCCGGGGGGCTGGCTCATTTTCCCGCGAGTACGGACATCGTTGCGATGGTCGAAACACTGTGGATTCCAATGGTCCGGAAAAATGTGCGTGCCCCCCGGCCTTCTGGCGGTGAACGGTTACAGACGAAATGAACCTGAGTTCTGTTCCTAATTTTTGACAGCGATCGCATGATTTCACTGACGCATTCACCAATCGACTATCACGCGTTGACAGAATCGGTCCGCTCGCCGCAATCCGGTGCGGTGGTCCTGTTTCTGGGCACGGTTCGCGAAATGACGGGCCAGCGCCGGACCGTTGCCTTGAACTACGAAGCGTACCCGACGATGGCCGAACGAAAGTTGGGGGAACTGGAAACAGCCGCAAGGGCGCGCTGGCCGATTGACCAGGTTGGAATCGTGCACCGCCTGGGACACCTGGAATTGGGAGAAATCAGCGTCGCGGTGGCGGTCAGTTGTCCGCATCGGAAGCAGGCGTTCGAAGCGGGTCAGTTCCTGATCGATGAATTGAAGGTGTCGGTTCCCATCTGGAAGCAGGAAAACTGGGACGATGGCTCAACGGAATGGGTCGATCCTACGGCGGATTCCTCACAACCTCCGCCGTCGCCCGACAATAGCCCACGACATTGCTGACAGACCGTGTAGAATGAAACGGTCGGATTCCCGCCATATGGAAGGTCGAGACCAGGCCTTTCGGACGCAATCCGTAAACGTATTCTGCAAACTGATTACCGGCTGCTGATCCCGATGCTCCCGCAACTGCCGCTTCTCGATACCTTCGGCCGACTGCACAACAACCTGCGGATCAGCGTGACGGATCGTTGTAACATCCGCTGTTTCTACTGCATGCCAGCCGAAGATGTGCAGTTCATGGAGAAGTCGGAGCTGCTGTCGTTCGAAGAGATCGAACGGATCGTCCGTGTCGCCGTTCCCTTGGGAATCGACAAGCTGCGACTGACTGGTGGTGAACCGCTGGTCCGCCGGGAACTGCCCCGCCTGGTCGAGAAACTGGCCGCCATTCCGGGAATCAAGGACGTCGGACTGACGACCAACGGGATTTTGCTCGCGGAACACGCGCAAGACCTGTACGACGCAGGACTACGACGCATCAATGTCAGCCTGGATGCGCTGACTCCCGAGAAGTTTAAAAAGTTCACTCGCCGCGATGGCTTCGAACGAGTGATCGAAGGAATTCAGGCGGCGCAACGAGCCGGATTCCAACCGGTCAAAATCAATGCCGTTTCCGTCCGAGGCTTGACCGAAGAAGAAATCGTTCCGTTTGGTCATTTCGCCCGAGAAACCGGGGTGGACGTACGATTCATCGAATACATGCCACTTGACGCTGACAACCTGTGGGAACGCGACAAAGTGCTGTTCGCACAGGAAATCATCGACATCCTTTCCGCATCCATCATGCCATTGGTTCAAGTCCCGCACGGCCATCCATCCACTCCGAAGACATCGCCAGACCCCGACGACAACGCAGGTCCGGCCGAGAACATGGTCTTCCAGGACGGAGTTGGACGAATCGGCTTTATTGCGTCGGTCAGCCAGCCGTTTTGCCTCAGTTGCAACCGCATTCGACTGACGGCCGATGGAAAACTTCGTAACTGCCTGTTCAGCCTGGACGAGACCGACCTTCGCGGCCTGGTTCGCGGCCAAGGAACGAACGCCGATATTGCCGCGGCCATTCGTGCAAGCGTCCTCGCCAAGAGCGAAGGACACGAAATCAACACGGCACGTTTCATCCAACCATCGCGCCCCATGCATTCGATCGGCGGATGATCAGCGGACTTTATCCTCACGTTCTGAGCGAGCCGCCTGCGCCTGATGACCGAGAAGCCCGCATCAGGAATCGTGCGCACGGTTGCTGTCAGACACGCTGAACGGCACCATAGCGTTCGAATCGCGTCTCCCGCGGTCTGAATTTCAATTCTCTTCCCGATTTGCATGCTGACGACGTTTTCGGTCTCCCTGTGACGACGCGATCGTGCTGTCGTTTTGAACGTTCACTTCCTCAGGAACAAACCATGGGTCTGCGCTCAAACAATCTCCGCAACCTACTTCGTGAACTGATGCGCCGACCTGCGGTATTGGTCGCACTTCAGATTTTCGGGGCCGCGGGATTTGTGACCGCTCAAACGGATCAGGCATCGCCCAGCGTGACGCGATTCGTCGATCACTCGCTACTCGTGGCCCCCGAATACCCTTGTACCTGGCCGGCCCATCCGTTTCCGCGATTTCAATTGACGCACGAACGAACAATCGGGCCCGATTCGCCCTACAATGTGGATGTCTTGCTGATCGATGGCAATACCGGGACGCAATTGGACGTGCCGCCTCATTCGGTCGCACGCCCCGATTTGAAACGACCGAAGTCCGGACCACTTGGCCTGGCGTTCACGGAAACGATCGAACCCTGGCAGTTTGGCGGAGAAGCGTGTGTGATTGATGTCAGGGATCTGTTGGATCAGGCTCCCAAAGGCGTCAGCCCCCTTGTCACCCCGGCGCATGTCAAACGGTTCGAATCAAAGTACCGGTCACTGAAATTCGGCGATGTGGCACTCTTTCGAAGCGACTATTCCGACAAATATTACAAACCGCTTCCCGAAGGATCTCGATTCATCGCCGACGTTGTGGACCGCAGGTCGCCGGGCTATCCAGACCCTGATCCCCATTGCATGGAATATCTGGCCGAGCGAGGCGTGATGACCGTGGGCACCGACAGCGCTAGCATGGGACCGATGCCCAATCTGGCCGAACCGACGCACTACGCTGGCTTGCGACACGGAATGATCTGGACGGAAGGTGCCACGAATCTTGGCTCTTTGCCCGCAACGGGTGCCTTCTACTGCATGCTGGCCCCACGCCATCAAGGCGGCCCCTACAGCGAATGCCGGGCGATCTCTGTTGTGGGAGGCGACTTGCCAAAGCGGTTGATCGCGTCAGCGACGGCCAAGCGCGCCGTCGACCTTTCGCCGGTGCTGGCTCCAAACCTGCCGCTGACTTCACCCGGTCACCGTACAGGTCAACATCGCCAGACCTATTTAAAGATCGACTTCCTGTATGCGGAATACCTGGATCTTTGGCACCACGGACACCTGATGGACGCCTCCGCAGGAACACATCTCGTCCCTCCGTCATATGCACTGCCGCCCGAGGGAACCAAGCCCGAGTATTCACCGGAAGTTCGCGGTTGGCTGGCGGACTATGAGCAAAAGTACGGCCCCCGCGGCACCAGTTCGCTCACGACCGAGAAAGTACCGCTCGACTGGACGTGCGGCCCGATTCGCATCATCAACGTCCAAACGCTGGTCGGATCAACCGATCAGAAGTCCTGGCCCGCCTCACCGATTGTGACACCCGAGCTGATCCAAGCGGAAGAACAACGCTCCGGCGGACTTCGTCCAGGTGAAATCGTCGTGTTGCACACGGGCCACCTCGACCAGCATTTGAAGCCCTCTCCAAACGAGTCGGGCGTCTGGTCCGACCCGCTCGCGGGAAAGAGTGAAGGCTGGCCGGCACTGGGAGTCGACGCGGTCGTCTATTTAAAGAGCAAAGGAATTCGTTGCGTGGCGACCGACGCCCCCGATCTGGGCGGCGTCGACCCCCGCAACGCGCTGATGACCTATTGGGCACTTGGCAGCCGAGAAATGGTCGGCATCGAGTTCCTGTACAACGTCCACCACGTAAACAACGGCAACTACTTGCTGTTTGCGGCACTCAAGATTCGAGACTGCCACGCGGGGCCAGGCCGAGCGATCGTGTTTCAGTAGAATCTCGGACCACGCTTGTTGAGAAGGACTATTTCCCTTTCGTCGTCAAAGCAAACTTGACGTCCGTTTCGGATTTGCCAGCCTCGACCTTAAGGTCTGCGTTTCCGCTTCCACCGGCCTTGTACTTGTTGTGAAACGCCATCACGCCAGGCGGAAGCTTCGCAGCAATCGCAGGCGGTACGGGAGCAGCAGGATCGTCGAAGAAACTTGACGTTCCGCCGGGGAACCACTCAAAGACAATTTTATAAGCCCCGGGCACTACACCATCTCCCTTTTTCACGGTTGAGATTTCAAATGCACCTTTCTCATCCGTCGTTCCGCTTGGCCCACTTGCAAAACCGCGCGCCGCAACTACTTTTTTTAATTGCTCGGGATCAATCAGAATGATTTTCACCCCTTCAGCCGGATTACCATCGATCGTGACCGTTCCTTTGATCTGAACAGCTCCATCAGGAGTTTTTGCGTTCGGCCCGGAATTGTCCTGAGGCTTCCCAGAAGCACCACATCCCAATGCCACCAATGACATCACAAAAACCAAAATCAAGCCATCACCTCGGCTTCGCATCAACATCTGAGATCCTCTAATTTGTTTTGACAGAAGGGGAGCTTTTATCAGCAAATCGCCATCTGAAGCACTCGAACGACTTTGATCGACTCGATGCAGCGAATCACCTGAGAAAAGCAGGATCGGGTATTGAGTGAGATTCCACTCCACGGACTGCCGAACGAAACGGAACGATACATCGTCGCAGATCGTATTGTCATGATCGAATGTACTACCGATCGACTGGCACGCCAAATCAATCACGACAATCTTGGGCTTGAGCACGCTCAATACGAAGCAGGCCGAATAACGGAGATTTAGTCGATCAATGAAAAAAGCTCAGCAAATGAACAGTCCATTTACTGAGCTTTTTTCTGGGTTATTTTTCGCCTGTGTCAGGTCTAGAATTCGCCTAATGGCGAGTCAGCGCGGGCACGAGTTAACAAGCAGGCAAGTGTGACATTGCTGATATTTTCGTTGAGGAACCGTGCAGATCCGTCGCACAGCAATATTGTGATTCCTCCGGTGTGGAAGCTGTAGAAACTACCTCCAGACGCGCGATCATTGGATTTCATAATACGGGCATTCGTACAATTAATTGCACATGGCCCCCCTACAGTCTGACCTGTCGTATCGGTTCCCTGGGTGCGAACCCAATTGAATCCATCAGCCCATGTTCCACCACTCCAGTTGGTTGCCAAATATGCGGCACTACTCGTCGACGATTGGCCACTACCATTTCCAAGGTTATTTCGCTTCTGGTAGAGGTTGTCGCGCCCAGCGAGCTCCGCGAGCAGGATCGTGTTCGACGTTCCATCCTGAACTTCTTTGATACCAAATTTCAGGAACACTCCACCACCAAAATTGATTGCATCCATCGAGAACGTGGAGGCGGTGCATTCTCCGATGGCACCTTCTTGGCGACCAACGCTGGTCGCTGCAGGTGGCGTCAACCCGGCGGCAAAGTTACTCCACACTGCTCCTGACAGTTTGTCCCACGTCGTGTAGTCGCACGCGCCGCCAACGTACGTAATCGGTGCGGTATAAGGTCCTGTCAGTGCATTCGGATTGCCATTTCCCGCCGTAGGATTCGTGTAGATCTGTGTCATAATGTTCGAGTCATACGTCTGCGTTACCTTCGCCGCCCCTGGACTCGAAGGACATTTGAATGCTGGGATCACGGTCGCGACCGCTGCAGCATTGATCGGATCAAAAAACGGAACATTCTGATTGTATGAGTTGTACACGTTGGCCTGATCGAGTGACGGCAAGAGGCCAGGCGTCCATCCCTGCCAGTTTTGAAGAGTATGCGAGCTATCAACATAGCCCGCCGTCATGCCTCGAGGCCACGCGTTAAAGGTGCTGTGGTAATTATGGAATGCGAGTCCAATTTGGTGCAAATTATTGCGACACTGGGTGCGGCGAGCGGCCTCTCGAGCCTGTTGAACCGCTGGCAACAACAGAGCGATCAAAACGGCGATGATGGCGATGACCACCAGCAATTCGATCAGAGTAAAACCTGTCTTCCTACGCGAAGTCATGTCTTGTTCCTGGATGAAATGAATGACGGTTCGTCATGAATTGACGAAGAGTAAAAAGCAAAATGAATCAACTCTCGTGAAGATTCAAACCTGAAATGAATCGTTGACGAATTCGCAACGAGCAGGCCAACGAACTTAGCGAAACGGCTGGGCCAAGCGGCAATTCCACTCGCTGCCGGTTGAAACCGGGGACTGGCCCAGAGGGGATTCAAATACACGACGACAGCTTGAATACCTCGGGGCCTTTCGCTGTTGCTGACCCCTCAAAATCGATCAGAATTCGCCAACAACGGCACCATCACTGATGGTTGACAAGCGGCCATACGTCTGCGCATCCAAGTTTTCATTAAGGAAACGCACGGAACCATCGCCCATCAGAAAATGAGTCCCTCCCGAGTGACGGCTACCGAAGCCGTGAAAGTACTGCAGGATTGTCGCACTACCGAGTGCAGGAGCTCCCGTGATATAAGCGCCTCCCTTTTTTACCGCTGCATTAATCGCAACCAGTGGATCAACAAACGCGTTGCAAACCCCAACCGCAAGTGCAACGCCGTTGGCTGTTTCCATCGTTGGAGCTGCATATGCATTGGAAAGAGTAGCGTCCGCATTGCCGTTGGCATGCGTTCCACACCAAGTTGCCGACGATCCGAAATTCCCGTTGGCATTAAACTGGACGAAGCATCGTTCTCCGACCATCGTGGTGTTGCTTGTTCCATCTGACATTGTCTGAATTCCGATCTTGCTATTGGCGGTGAATGTGCCGCCCAAGAACTGGAATGTATTCGGAGAAAGCGCGGGAGTTGGTGAGCCGTTCTGCAGAGTGTTTGCGACGGCCGGAGTCGTGAAGCCCGGGTAGCCAGCCACCCCTGGATACGAAGACCAGCCACCAAAAAAGGGCCCGTTTTTATTGACGACGACCACGTTGAATGGGTCATCCGATGGACAGCGCAGTGCATCCAATGGCTTGATCACGGCGGCATAGCTGTTTCCAGCAGGTGACGTCCCATCATGTCCCGCAACGAAATTCAGCTGATTATAGAGATTTCCCTGATCCAAATAGGGAAGGATGAAGGCGTTCCAGCCCCAACTCGCGTACGGATTATTGGCCGTGGCGCGAGTCGGCGCATCGATCCAACCAGGTGGGAAGGTGAGGTAATTGTCGTGGTAGTTGTGTAACCCAAGCCCCAACTGCTTGAGGTTGTTCTTGCACTGCGTTCTACGGGCCGCTTCGCGTGCGGCCTGAACGGCTGGAAGCAACAGCGAAATTAATACAGCAATAATTGCAATTACGACCAACAATTCGATCAGCGTAAACCCAGACATTCGTTTCATAACTGACTCCAAGGCACGAAAAAATACATGATGCAAGTTAGAACACACGCATGTGGAAATGCGAAAAAAAATCGACGAACTCTTTCATAGCAGCTCACACATCAAAAGATCAACCTTCACTAATCCGTAGAACGTAAATTTAAAATTACAAATATTTAATGTAAATCTGGCCAAAAATTGTTTTTCGACTTGCAAAAATCTCGGCGACACTGAAGACAATATTGCAAAATATGACATCGAATCGCAACATTCGCTCAAACTGAACAATTCCCCATGAATTCGAATCGAGCATTTTATGTGAAATGGAACAAGGGTGAGCTTGTCGCCGAATGCTGGAGAAAATCGTGCGGACCAGCGTGGCCACTCCGTACCCCAAGCATTCGCAGCGCCACCCTATTGACTCACCTCGTAGACTTGAACCGCAGGATGTGTAGGTGTACTCGACCGTCAATTTCGACGAGGTAGCCTCATGACGAACGTGTTGCTGCTGGGCGCGGGCACAATTGGGCGTATGATCGCCGCGCTCCTGATTCGATCCGGTGACTACACCGTCCGAATTGCGGATACGGATGCCGAAGCCCTCAGGCGGCTGCAGGTGAAATTCGGTGTCGAAACCGTCGTTCTGGATGCCTCGTCGGAAGAACAACTGTTCTCGGCCATGAATGGCATGAAGGCAGTGATCTCGGCACTCACCTTCAGTCTGAACCCCACAGTTGCTCGAGTTGCGCTCCGAGCGGGTGTCAGCTATTTTGACCTGACCGAAGATGTGGCCACGACCGCTGCGGTCCGCGCATTGGCGTCGGCTGCCAAGCCGGGACAGATCTTCATGCCGCAATGCGGACTGGCCCCGGGATTTGTCGGAATCGTCGCCAATCATTTGGCCCAGAAATTTGAGTCGCTCGATTCATTGCTGCTACGCGTGGGTGCATTGCCCGAATTCCCGACGAACTCGCTGAAATACAATCTGACCTGGTCCACCGATGGCCTGATCAACGAGTACTGCAATCCTTGCGACGTCATTCACCAGAATGAACGCCAGAACGTTTGGCCGCTGGAAGGGCTCGAACATCTCTCGATCGATGGCGTTGAGTACGAAGCGTTCTCGACATCGGGGGGGCTCGGCACGCTCTGCGAAACGTTTCAGGGAAAAGTCCGCGAGCTCAACTACAAAACGGTCCGCTACATCGGGCATCGCGACCGCATGCTGTTTCTATTGGACGAACTTCGACTGCGCGAACGCCGAACCCTGCTGAAAGAGATCCTCGAGAACGCCCTCCCGCGTACGCTGCAGGATGTCGTTGTGGTCTTCTGCACAGCCACGGGACAGCGTGACGGACAAATGGTACAGCTGTGGGATGCCCGAAAGGTCTATCATCAGACACATGGTGATGAAGTCTGGAGTGCGATCCAAATCACGACGGCGTCTGCAATTTGTGCCGTGCTGGATCTGCATCTGACGGGCCAGCTGCCCGAAACGGGATTCGTCAGACAAGAGCAAGTGTCGTTCGACGCGTTCCTCGCGAATCGATTTGGCAGCCACTACGTCTCGTCGGGATCAACGCGAGACGCCCCGTCCCGCTGAGCTGACACAAGTGCAACGATCACGGTGGCTGAACTAACGCCTTCCACCCGCCACCGGAAAAAGCCACCGCCTGATACCGACTTCCTGCCGCGAAATCGCTACCACTTCGTCGCGGCGGCACGTTCCAGGGTGAAAACGGCCGTGCCGTTACGAAAGAGCGTGACTGTCCCCGTCGATTGACTGACGGTAATCGCCATCGCGAGCGTGTGGGCGGAGATTGCCGCAGCCGTCGAATGGCGGGCCCCCAATCCCTGTGGCAAGCCAGGTGGCAGCGACTTCGGCATCAGATAGGTTCCGGCACTCAAAACCGTCCCGTCGCCTTGAATAATGAACGCGCCATCGATCAGCGCGAATTCCTTCATCGTTTCCGTCAGACTGGGGTCGAGAACGTTCCGCAACTGCCGGGAGTAGCCGTGGAATGGATTCAAGACAAGCTGCTGTGAGTTCCGCAGAACGTTCCGGGCATCCCCCACCACGAACATCGCCCCGACCGGGTGCGCCTCTCGACCTTCCGCCGCAATTTCAACCGCCAACGACAAGACGCGCAGCATCACCGCGGGCCTGACCACATCGACGCCGCGCCGATTCTTCTCAGAGAGCATCGCCCGCAAGTGCGCTTCAGGCTTGGTCACCGTAATGCTGTCGAGGCGGCGACCGTCCGGTCCCGTCACGCAGACCACGCTCGTCTTCTCGTGCAACAGATTCTGCGAAGACGCCAGCAATTGCCCCAGATTGGCACGATCCATTCGCGACAGCGAAGCGTGAAGCCCCTCGAATACATGTGTATCTTCACGATCAATGTGAAAATCGTCGCTATGCTCGGTGGTGACCAACAGCAAGCGTCCCTTCCATTGAGACAATGGCTCCCAGGGAACACTTTCGAGTCGGTCGATCGCCACAAGCAGCGCCTGGGCACCGAGTGACTCAACCAGCTGAATCGCCTGCCTGACGATCACCTGCGTCAGGCGGGGAATCCCCGGAGCACGCGCAGGCCGCTGGTCGGGCTGAATTCCCGCTTTCGCCAGTAGCAACGAATCGATCGTGCGGGTGTCTTTGGCCTCGATCAGTTGTTGTCGGAACTCCGGCAGCTTCAGCAACTCGGCCAGACCGGCGAGCACTTCCACATGCGTCTGCTGCAGCTTACGGCCAATCACCAGCAGCACAATCAGCTTGACGCTCTGGCCGCTGGGGACCCCATAATCGATGCCTGCCCGGCTACGGCCCAGGACGACTCGAAAGTCGCCTTCCCAATCCACAAAGGCGTGGGGTAATGCAAAATCGCTCGAAACCAGAGTCTGAGCGGCCGCTTCACGTTCCTCGATCGCTTCGAGAACCGTATCGGGAGCGATTCCTTCATCTTCCCAATTCGCCGCTTGAACGAGCGCTCGAATGGCGGCCGGACGTTGTTTTACGCTCAGCTCAAGGATCCGAATCGCACTGACCAGCTCACCGAAGTCCAATGAGGCGTCTCCGTTTGATTTGCCGCAATATTGCCAATCCGCTGTCCGCAAATTTTTCGATAGTTGACGAAGTGTGGCGGTTTATAATCCAAGACCGATTCCACTCGCAACCGCCGTCTAACACGAGTTGACTCAATTTTCACAGGGAAAATGGATTGATTCCGCCGTAGCCGGGATGCAAGACGCAAGCGCATCAAAAAAACGAATCAACCAGACATCGCCTTGATGACACGTCGACCATCCTTCTCGCGAACGGCCTTACGCAGGCTTGCTCGCGATTGTTGGAAGAACTCTTAAGCCGGAACAGAAGTTCAGGACCTCGAATTCGACCGGCCCTTGGTCGTCAGCTCCGAATAGCGAAAACAGGTCACCAGATGGTCGTTCACCATGCCTGTGGCCTGCATGAAGGCATAACAGATCGTCGTTCCGACGAATTTGAATCCACGCTTCTTCAAACTTTTGCTCATCGCGTCCGACTCGGCCGTCAATGCGGGAACTTCGCCAATCGATCGCCGGCTATTCTGCTTCGTCGTCCCGTCGACAAAGCTCCAAATGTACTGATCGAACGAACCGAACTCGTCTTGGACAGCGAGAAACGCCCTGGCGTTCAAAACGACCGACGCAATTTTCAAGCGGTTTCTGACAATCCCCGGATTCTGCATCAGGCTCGCTTCACGATCCGCGTCGTATTTCACGATCCGGTGGGCATCGAACCCGTCAAAGGCTTCACGATAGTGATCGCGTTTTTTCAAAATTGTGTCCCAACTGAGCCCTGCCTGAGCCCCTTCCAAAATCAAGAACTCGAACAGCAGTCGGTCGTCGTGCACCGGAACACCCCATTCCTCGTCATGGTACGCGATACTCAGCTCGTTCTTGGCCCACGAGCAACGGCTGACTTCTGCGGCGGGCGGGAGTTTTGGCATGGGATTCAAGTCCGTCAGATCAAAAAAGAGTCCGTATTCGACGCACGGTCGTGCGTCGAATCTAGCGGTTGACGCCAGGAAAAACTCGCCATTTTTCATTGACGTGACAATAGTTCACATGTAATCTATTTATGTAGAAACGAAATCCTGCCGCAAGGAGAACGCAATGACCAACAATCAACTGCAGCGAGAACTCAAGAAACGAAACCCGTTCGAATCGCCCGTTCAAGAGGCAAACCTGAACATCGTGCGGACCAGCGATCAGTTCCAGAATCGCTTCGGCCGACTGTTTCGGCAATATGGCCTTACGCCCTCGCAGTACAATGTCTTGCGGATTCTACGGGGCGAAGGCCGGCCGATGCCCTGCCTGGATGTGGCCGAACGGATGATTCAAGTCGTCCCGGCCATGACCGGCCTGATCGATCGACTCGAAAAGCAGGAACTGGTCGTGCGCGAGCGCAGCGTCGAAGACCGCCGCGTGATTTATGTCGAAATCACCTCCAAGGGACTCGAACTGCTCGGGGAAATGGACAAACCCGTGAATGAACTCCATCAGCGTTTGATGGGACACCTCACCGTTTCGGAACTCAAGGAACTCAGCCGTTTGTTGGAAAAATGCCGACAGAGTTTAAATGGCGATGCGGTTTGAGCATCTCTTTTTTAAGAAAATACATGACATGTAAGATATTGACATGTCACATGTAATCCTGACAGGGGACACACGTCAGTCAATCCAAACCAAGCCGCGGCGAACCCCAGACCTCTGCCGCCGACGTCACGAAAGGAAAAATGATGATCCAAATTCGCAAAGCCAATGATCGCGGACATGCCGATCACGGCTGGCTCAATGCCTACCACACATTCTCGTTCGCCTCATATCGCGATCCGCAATTCATGGGATTTCGATCACTTCGCGTCATGAATGAAGATCGCGTCGCACCTGGTCAGGGATTTGGCACGCATCCCCATCAGGATATGGAAATCGTGACCTATGTCTTGGAAGGTGCATTGGAGCATCGCGACTCGATGGGCAACGGCGAAGTCCTGCGGCCCGGAGAATTCCAGCGAATGTCGGCCGGGACGGGAATCACCCATAGTGAGTTCAACCCGTCTGACACGGAACCTGTGCATCTGTATCAGATCTGGTTGTACCCCGAAAAACGCGGGATCGAGCCGAGCTATGAACAAAAGCGTTTTCCTGTCGCAGAACAGTCCAATCGGCTGCGATTGGTCGCCTCGCCAACGGGGGCAGACGGGTCCTTGCAGATCCATCAGGACGCGCAGATTTTCCTGTCCCAACTGACCAAAGGACACGAAGTCGTCCATCAATTGCTGCCGAATCGCCATGCCTGGCTGCAGGTCCTGCGAGGATCGGTCGAGCTGAATGGACGTGAATTACAAACCAGTGACGGTGCGGCCGTCAGCGAGATCACAACCCTGGCGATCCGGGCCAGTGATGATGCCGAAGTCATGCTGTTTGACCTCGCTTAAGGGATCCTGCCGCAACGCTGTTCGGCTGTCAGGGGGAATTCCAGTTCGCTCTCACAGCCGAATATCCCGCTGCAAAGTGGTTCCGTTGAAATGACCACGCATCACTAAATCGACTTCTCTCTTCAAAATCAAAACGACAGAATCTGAAAGCGAGCGACGATCATGCAAACGACCATTCAAGGATTGGCCACGGTGTTGGGCCGAGTCATGATTTCCACGATCTTTGTTCTGAGTGCCGTGGGCAACAAGATCCCAAACTTCAAGGGCGTGTCGGACTATATGGCGTCGGAAGGAGTTCCCCAACCGCAGGTCATGCTGGCCGGTGCCATCGTGTTCCTGATCGCCGGAAGCGTCTCAATCGTGCTGGGTTACCGGGCGCGCGTGGGAGCCAGCTTGCTGCTCGCCTTTCTCATCCTGGCGACGTATTTCTTCCACGATTTCTGGACCATGCAAGGCCAGGAACAGCAACAACAGATGATCCAATTCATGAAGAATCTGTCGATGATGGGAGCGATGGTATTCCTGATGGCAAACGGATCAGGCCCAATGAGTCTCGACAATCGCCGCCCGGTGCCTGTTCATCGTTAGTGGTGCTTCGAAGCCTCGTCAACACTTCGATGAACATCGCCACAAATAGACCAAAGCATTTGTGGCGATGTTCATAAACCTGTCACAACTAAGTGACTGCGACACGTTTCGCGGTCACGACGTGATTGAGGTTACAGGTTGCGTTTGCCTTGAATGAACGCCATGACTTCGGCGCGGCTGGATTGGTTCGTCTTGAACAAACCGCGGACGGCGCTCGTGATCGTCAGGCTGCCTGGTTTTCGGATTCCACGGATCGTCATACAAGAGTGTGCCGCTTCGATGACGACAACGACGCCTTTCGGATCGAGTTCCAGTTGCAGCAGGTCGGCGATCTGGTGCGTCATCCGCTCCTGGACCTGGGGACGATGCGACACTTCTTCCACAACGCGGGCCAGCTTCGACAGCCCCACGACTTTTCCGCGAGGCAAATAGCCAACGTGAGCCATGCCGATAAAGGGCAACAGATGATGTTCGCACATGCTGTTGAAGCTGATGTCCCGCACCAGGACCAGTTCGTCATATTGTTCGACGAAGACCTTTTTCAGATGCCGGCCCGGGTCGAGGTGCAGTCCGGAAAATAGCTCGGCGTACATCCGGGCAACGCGAGCCGGGGTCTCGAGCAATCCTTCGCGGTCCGGATCTTCACCAACCGCCGCCAGAATCTCGCGAACGGCACGCTGCATCCGCGGTAAATCGACGCGCGGTGGCTGTTGTGGCTCCACCGAGGCCGCAGCTGCGCCGGGCGGTGTCGAACCATGGATACAATCGTCATTGTCGGGCGTCGCGTTCGTGTCCAAAATGGCTTCCGTCAGCTTGTTATGAAAACGTCCAGAGGTTTCGTCAGGGTATCCTAGAAGGTGGCCAAGCGATGCGTCAAACCCCGCCAGAATCCCTCGTCCCTCGCGACCAGGCTCACCCGCCCCTCGCCTACCTCGCCCCTCGCCTACCTCGCCCCTCGCCTACCTCGCCCCTCGCCTACCTCGCCCCTCGCCTACCTCGCCCCTCGCCTACCTCGCCCCTCGCCTCACCCGCCCCTCGCCTACCTCGTTACCAAGCTCCTGCTTGGTAACGCTTCTTGCAATTTTGTGTTCCGTCGCGCAAAAAAGCCCAGGAACCCTCGTGCACACGGCTGACATTTCCCTCGTCGTCAGGCGGGCACTTGGCAACCAGGGAAGACACTCCATGAACGCAATGGCAAACGCGATTTTCCGGGGGAATCGCACGAATGGTGAATTTCCGGCTTGAATCAGATTTTCTCGCGAGATAAGCTTTTGCTGACGATTAGAGACATACCGTCTACACGCGAGGTTGTCACATGGCCGAGAATTCCCTTACCGCGCGACTTTTGGCTCAGGTTTTGAAGCGGATGCAACTGGCGGCAATTGGTCGTCGGTTCTTCACGACGTTCCTGGTCTGTTGCGGCGTATTCGCGGCGGTGCTGCTGGCCGCCCGGTTTTCGGGACTGATTGCCTTGCCTGCGGCCGAGTCGACCTGGTTGGCATTTTCCGCCGTTCCCTTGGTCTCAGGGCTTTTCGCGTGGCTGCTGCATCGTCGCCCGTCCCTGCCCGACGCGGCGCGTCTGGTCGATCGCTCGACAGGGGCAAAAGACTTGTACCTCACCGTTTCGATGCTGGGAACTTCCGCGGGCGCCTACCAGCCTTTGGTTGTCCAGTCCGCGGAATCACGCGCGGCGAATGTGAAGCCCGAAGTGGTACTACCTTTCACATGGCAGAAGCGTTTCTGGCATGCGGTCTGGGTTCCAGGTCTGGTGGCCCTGGGAATCTTCTTCCTGCCCCAATTCGATCCGTTTGGGAAAGTCGCGGCGGCGAAGTTGAACGAGCGTCGCAATGACCGACTGGCCGAGCAGAAGAAGGCGACCGAGCTTCGTCTGGAAGAAGTGAAGCGTCAGCTGGAAGAACATGAAGAGAGCAATCCGACCGACTCCGCGATCGAAGAATTGAAACTGACCTTCAACAAGATGAAGGCTGACAAGAAGAATGAAAATCTGAAGATGCTGTCGAGCGACCAAAAGGACATCGGAAAACTCTGGCGGCAGATCAGCAGTGAAAAGCTGAAAGATTTGATGAAGTCGTCAGCATCCAGCGATCAGCAGTTCGGTGCCAATCAGGATGAAAAGCTGAAGAAGTGGGTGAAAGAACTGCAAGAAGGTGACGCAGGCGGCGTGCAGAACGAACTGCAAGAGCTCAAAGAACAACTTCAGCAACTCGCCGCGACAAAAGACCCCTTGAAGCGAAGTGAGCTCATGCAGGAGCTGAAAGAGCGGCTGCAGAATCTGGAAAAGATGGCTCATGAGAAGCTGAACAACGAACAGCTGGCATCCGCCCTGGAACGTGCCATGCAGCAGATGGAGTTGTCTGAAAACAAGGACATGCAGCAGGACGCGATGGAATCCGCCATGCAGTCGCTGGAGCTCAGCGAAAAGGAACTCGAGCAAGTCCAGCAGGCGGTCAAAGACATGAAAGAGCTGGAAGAGGCGTTGCGGACAATTCAACAGGCCAAAAAGCTGAACGACCAGGAAAAGCTCGACGGGGCTCAGACAGAGAAATGCAAAACTCTGGCCGAATACGAAGCGTTGTATGCCGAGATGCTCGCCCAGGGCGAAGCAGGCGAGGAAGCCGGTGAAGAGGAAGGCGAAGGCGGCGGGCCCGGTGGATTCGGCAAAGGCGGCGCCATGCCCGAAGATGATTCCGTCGAAACCGGCTTCAAGAGCGAACAATCCAAATCCGCGGTCGTGGCCGGGAAGATGCTGCTTTCCATGCAGACCAAGGGCGAAGCAGAAAAGGGCGAAGTCGTCCGGGACTACAAGCAACTGCTCAAATCCGTGAAGCAGGGTGCGATGGAAGCCATGAACACCGAGCAAATCCCCCCCGGCTACCACGAAAGCATCAAAAGCTACTTCGATTCGCTCGAAAAGAACAAAGAGTCGAAGTCCAAGTAAGCCTTTCGCACGCGATCTTTGGTGCCACTTCCCGCGGACCGTTTTTCCCTCGTTACCAAGCTCCCGCTTGGTAACGCCTCCATGCACTCTCGTCGTCCATCGAGCAGAAAAAGCCCCTCCGGCACCCGTCCTATGTCGAGGAAGCGTTGCCAACGGGAGCTTGACACTGGGAGAAAACGCTCATCAGGCACGAAACCAACACGATTCGAGTGTTTGGCGGCCACCGACCCGCATCGACTGTCTTTGAAGCGATTCTCGCATCCTTCGCTCTGAGACGCGAACGAAGCATTTAAACATAAACCATTTCTAAAACCGGTCTTACGCCCTTTTGCTTCGGCTTGCCGATGGCCATGGGGGACGGCTTGTTGCTGCCGATGGGACACCTCCTGTAGACTATCCACAGTAAAATTGTCACGAGTGCCCGCCGGAATTTGCCGCCATCGATTCGATTTGTGTTCATGAACCGCTCCACCCCTGATTACCGAGCCCAATCGTCGATGTCATCATCGCTCGATGTCTTTCTGCTCGGCGCATTGGAGCTGGATTCTGCGATCGAGTTGCAAGAGCGGATGCGGGACGAGATTGCTGGACGCAATGACCGGCACGGCGTCCTCTTGGTCTGTGAACATCCTCCGGCGATCACGATTGGGCGTGAAGGCCGCTTTGCCGATGTGCTGATTGACCGGGATGAACTGGTTTCGCGCCGGATCGATGTGCGCTGGGTCAATCGAGGTGGCGGTACGTTCTTACATTTGCCGGGGCAACTTGCGATTAATGCAATTGTGCCGCTCGAACGCCTCGCGCTTGGTTTGACCGGTTTGCGGTCGGCGTTCGAAGCCAGCCTGATTGCGATGGCAGGGGATCTTAAAGTCCCGGCGGAACGATCCACCGCCGCACCCGGTGCCGTCTGTCGCTGCGGTCAGTTTGCGTTCATCGGTGCGGGCGTGCGAGACTGGGTTTCCTACGGTGGAATGCTGGTCAACGTTTCGCTGCCACAAGAAATACTTGATCTTGTCCGTTGGACGGATACGGATGTGCGTGTCACGTCGCTGTCAGCGCAGCGCACGCGACCGACGGCCGTTTCGACCGTACGCGAGAGTTTGATCCGTAACCTTTCCCAAGCGATGGGTTACGACAGCTACCATCTGTTTACGGGCCACCCGCTGTTGCATCGGACCACGCGAAAGGTCTACGTTTATGCGTAAGCTGTGGTTGGGAATCACGATTCGCTCCATGGCTGCTCGTTGTTGTCTGCGATGATTCCAGGAATCAATCGCAAGTTCTCGAAAAATGGCTTCACTCATGCTGACGAATCAACTGAATATCCTTCCTGATGACCAGACTGCTCCAGAACCCGTTCGCCAGCGACTGCCGAAGTGGTTGAAGCGACCGTTGCCTCAGGCCGGAATGCAGTTTACGTCGGACGTGATTGCCGACTTGAAGTTGGAAACGGTTTGCGAAAGCGCCAAATGTCCTAACCGAACGGAATGCTGGTCGCAGCAAACGGCCACGTTCATGATTCTGGGAAACGTCTGCACGCGTCCCTGTGGATTCTGCTCCGTCTTGAAGGGAAAGACCGAAACGGTCCAACTCGACGAACCCGCGCGCGTGGCGGAAGCTGCAGAGCGACTGGGGCTCAAATACGTCGTCATCACGTCGGTCACCCGTGATGATCTGCCCGATGGCGGGGCAGGCCACTTTCATGACTGCGTGCTGGCGGTACGTGAACGAACCGGGGCGAAGGTCGAAGTCCTGACTCCCGATTTTCGTGGCAACCGGGACGCCATTCACCGTGTGATTGAATCGCGCCCTGATGTCTTCAATCACAATACCGAGACCGTTCCTCGACTGTACCATCGCGTACGCCGCAATGCGGAATACCAGCGAACGCTCGACTTGCTGAAGCAAATCAAGGACGAAGTTCCCGAGATGCTCACGAAAAGCGGCCTGATGTTGGGGCTCGGTGAAACACTCGACGAACTGTTCGAAGTCTGCTCAGACCTGCGAACTGTCGGCGTGGACATGCTGACGTTGGGGCAGTATTTGCAACCGACGTCCGAGCATTTGCCAGTCGAACGCTATGTCAGCCCTGAAGAGTTCGATGAAATCGGCGACCAGATGCGGCGACTCGGTTTCAGCATGGTTGCCAGCGGACCGTTTGTCCGATCGAGTTACCACGCAGGCGAGATGGCCGACGTGCTGCGCGTCTGATGGGTCATGCAGACGAAATATGACAGCGTGGCTCGGTCGGTGGTCATCACCCAGGCACTGCCCTGCAGCGACTGGGTGACCCAACACAGAATGCAGCGGCCCATCGTGGCAGAGGCGCTTGAGCGGGAAGGTGGGGCTTACGAGATTGTCGCCTCCTGTGCACGTCAGGAGGCGATTCTTCCGATGTGAGACCAGTCACTCAGGCGACGCGGCTGGCCAATTGGCTGCCTCGGAGTTGTTCTCGATAGCCATTCAAATGCTGCTGGTAAAGCTTTTCGAGGCTTTCGTCGAGCAGCGGCAGTGGAATCCCCAGGGCTCGGCGGATCTTACGCGTTTGCAGCGACGTTTCGCCGCAACCAAAGCCGACGGTTCGATCCACAAGCGACCCGGCAATGGGAGTCGCGGGGCGTGCCAGACGGAAATGTGCGGCCAGACGAGTGGCAAACTCGCGCGGGCTGATCCGTTCGGCACCGGCAATATGGTGAAGTCCGACCAGACCCGACTCCCAGCTTTTCTTCAGCACGTCGGCCAGTTCCGTGGCGAGCATTGGCGTTCCGTGGCGCGCGAAGTCGACTGATCCAATCGTGCCGCGTTCGAGATCCGCCAGCAGCGTCTCGAGCCAGCCAGCGTTTGGACCGGCTTGCCAGCCGATGGCGTGCGTACGGACGATCAACGCATCGGCCGACGAGGCGGATGCGTGTGCTTCGATCTGTCGTAGCAGTTCCGCCTCGGGACTCGGGCAGATCGAGTGACTGTTTTCGGCGTGAAACATCCAAGGGCCGGTAAATACGGCATCGGATGAAATCAAAGTCAGATGGCTGCCGACGGACTGTGCGGCATCAATCCAGCTTTTGGCGTAGGTGACATCGGCTGCTTGCGGACGACGGCTTTCGTCCCAGCATGAATCCGCGCCGATTCCGCACAGGACGATGCGGCTCGGTTGAATTCGTCGCACCAGCTCAAGGACAGCCGACGCTTTGCGTGGGATTTCCGTTTCGACGTTGCAGGTGGGCAGCGAAACTCCGGAGGTGAATGAAACACCGACGACTGGGCAATGGTCCGATAGGGCTTCCGCAAGGTTCGCCCCAACAACTGTGTTCACTCCAGCAACAAGAATCTGGTCCACGCGGTGCCTCCATGCTCGTGCGTGTCATGTTCAAAGAAAGGCCGCTTCATACGGCAGCGAACTATACGAACCCTCGCAATTTGGGCCAACCCCAATCTGCGGCAGATCGTGCCGCAATTTGGGTGTGCCTGACGCAAGTCTGCCTGACACACCCTCGTACCTCTTATTGGCTTCCTCGCGACCAGTCTCTCGCTTGTTTCACCTTTCCCCCCCTCGCCCCCACTCGTTACCAAGCCCCCGCTTGGTAACGCCTTTTGCACCCTGACTTTCCGTCAAGCAGACAGGCAGGCTGCCGCCTTACCCCATTTCCGCCGTATCTTGTTTAAATCGCCATGTCATGTTTAAGACGTGTCGCCAAGCGGGAGCCTGGCCACGAGGTCAAAACGCACTCCGCACTTCATAATGGCTTTCTCGCTCTCCCTCGTTACCAAGCTCCCGCTTGGTAACGCATCTCAGGCCACCCCGACATCACAGGCAGCATTTCAGGAAAAGTCGAGTTGTTCGCCACAAATTGACTCTGCGGTATAGGTTTTCCAGAAGATTCGGAATCGCTACATCCGATACAGGTGGCATAGCCGTTAGTGTCGGTGCGTCGCGTCCTTGACGGATGGGACCGTACGCACTGAGGACCCTCAGGGCTACACTTGCCAGGGAAGCATCATGACCGGACGGATTCCATTCGGCTTGCTGACATTACTGACTGCATTGGTCTGTGTACCAGTACAGGCTCAGGGCCCAATGGGAGCACCTCCCGGGTATGGAGTGCAGCCAGCCGGATTCGAAGCGTATCACGACGTGCCGGGACAATACCGTCCCATGCCGCCCGCCGCCTATCAAATGGGGCAGGTTCCCGGACCCGTTGGTCCTTCACCGCGCATGACGTACGAAGAACTTCCCGATGATTTGGGATTCGGCGATCGCGATACGCCACTTGGAAACTGGTTCACAGAACGGTTCCGACACGCGTGGTTCCGGGCCGAGTATTTGCTTTGGGACATTTCCGGTCCAGACGGCAAGATGCTCAGCGAAGGCGTCAGTACAATTCACACCGGTTCAGATTTTACCGGTGAAGGGCCGATTCGCCCCGGTATCGAGAATCTCGATTACGACCACACCGTGAATGGTGTTTCGGGAACGACGCAAATCCCCGGTTTGGGACGGTTTTCGACCCGGGATCTCAACGGATTTCGTGGGACCTTTGGGTTGCCCACTCCAGTCGGGACCTTGGAATTAGGCGGCTTCCTGCTGGTGAATCACAATCAGACACGGATCGACGGAGTTGGAATTCCGGGCAGCCTGATTCAACCGCAAATCGTCGGTAACCCGGCGGTGACTCCGGGAAGCACCGTCGGTGCCGACGGTAACCCCGCGACCAATGATCAGACGGCCCGATTCATTACACAGTCGGCACGGATCAATGGGTCGGTATCGGATCTGGCCTACATCAATTACGACGTCAGCTATCAGGCACGACTTAGCACGTCGGCCTGGGGCACGGAAGGCAACTTCGTGATGGACAGCCCTGATCCGAATTCCTTCTTCCAATTTCGTCCGACATTCGGTTTCCGCTACCTGAATTTGATCGATCGACTGAATCAAAGCGGTCAGTACAACGAACCCAGTGCGGCCGATGCGACCGTCAATACGGTGGTGAATCGCCAGATCAATTCCTCGGCCAACAACAACATCTACGGACCTCAGATTGGTGTGCGGGCCGAATTGGGCAACTCGCAGTTCCTGATCGGATTCGAGCCCAAGTTGATGATGGGTCTGAACACCTGGCAGTCAACGCTCGATAACTCGAACGTGTTCGGCTCGACCGATCCAGGACAAAGCCTGCTGCTGCGAAACACGACGTTTACCCCGTTGGTGGATTTGAAGGGGTATTCGAACATCGCCATCTCGAAGAACCTGTCATTCTATGTCGCCTACAACTTCATCTGGGTGGGCAGCACAAACCGCAGCTACAACAACTTCAACTACAATCAGAACACTGCGGGTAACGCGGATTTCCAGCTGACAAAAACGTTTCAGCAGACGACCCTGCAAGGGATGTCGCTCGGTTTCGACTTCCGGTACTAACGGTGGGATTGCTGAAATCCAGTCAAATGCCGGGAAATCAAGACTCTTGGCGATCCATGACAAATTTCACACACCACAACGGCTTCATATTGACGTCATTCCTGTTCGGACCTAGAGTCCTTCGGGTTTTGAAGCTCCCGACGAAGGATCGTCAGGGGATCAACGTTCCACAGTCGACTGTCGCAAGCTGATCGTGGAAAGAATGGCCTGGGTGGACGGGCCGCCAGACAACATTGATTGACAAGCATGCGGAAAGGTTTTTCGGCCGGAACGGCATGTCAGAGACAGCCGCTTCGTCCATCGGGCCGCTCATGCCTGTCGGATGCGAAAGGACTCGCAGATGACAATCACCCTCTCTCTCTCGAATGATCGTCCAGTCCCCTTTATCGATCTGGTCCCGCAGTTCAATGCCATGTCGGCAGAGATCATGTCGGTCGTCGAAAAGGTCTTCACCGAGCAGAAGTTTATTCTGGGCGACGAGGTCGCCAACCTGGAAACGGAAATCGCACAATACTGCGACGCCCGGCACGCCATCGGCTGCAACTCGGGAACCGACGCACTGATTATTGCCTTGCAGGCACTGGGAATCGGTGAAGGTGATGAGGTCATCACCACGCCGTTCTCGTTCTTCGCCACGGCCAGTTCGATCTGCCGTGCGGGAGCGACCCCGGTTTTCGTGGATATCGAACCCGACAGCTTCAATATCGATCCCCGCGCCATCGAAGAGGCGATCACGCCCCGCACACGCGCCATCATGCCGGTGCATCTGTTCGGACAGTGCTGCGACATGGAGTCGATCTGGCGTCTTGCACAGAAGCATGACCTGCACATCGTCGAAGACGCCTGTCAGGCGATCGGTTCAGAATATCAGGGTCGACGTGCGGGTGTTCTGGGCTCCGTCGGTTGCTTCAGTTTCTTCCCGACGAAGAACCTGGGTGGTGCCGGCGATGGCGGCATGATGACAACCGATGACCCCGAAGTGGCGCAACGCCTGAAACGACTTCGCGTCCACGGTGACATCGGGCAATACGAACATTTGGAAGTCGGGATGAACAGCCGCCTGGATTCCTTACAGGCCGCTGTCCTGCGCGTGAAGCTGCGACAGCTTGAATCCTGGACCATCGCGCGACAGGAAAACGCCCGACGCTATGGTGAAATGTTCCGAAACGAAGGCGTTCTAGACACGATCTGTCTGCCGAAAACCGGACCGCATCGCCGACACGTCTACAATCAGTACTGCGTTCGCGTCCGACATGGCCATCGCGACCAGCTCATGCAGGAACTGAAAGCCAAGAAGATTGGCTGCGCCGTCTATTATCCAAAACCACTGCATCTTCAAACGTGCTTCAAAGGTTTGGGCTGCCGCCCAGGTCAGTTCCCCGAAGCCGAAGCCGCATCGCGCGATATTCTGGCACTGCCCAGCTATCCGGAACTTCCACTCGCCGATCAGGAACGAGTGGTCAGCGTGGTCTCCGAAGTCTGTCGCGAACTCCGCGGCAACCGACAACAACGACGAGCCGCTTGATTTGCGGAAACGTTTGCATCATCGGTCCATCGACGAATCACCAAGGAGCGCGTCTGCAAAAGACGCGCTCCTTTCGTTTTCCTCGTTCGCCCTCGTTACCAAGCTCTGCTTGGTAACGCCTCCTGCAATCCCGTCTCTTTCCTCGTTTCCTCGTTACCAAGCTCCCGCTTGGTAACGCTTCGTGCACTCTCATTTTTTGCCGAGCCGGAAAGTGCCCTGGAACCCTCACACACGTTTCCTCGAGATCCGCAATCCACAGAAGGTCCGCGCCAGGTCCGGCCGCGATGGGAATATGCGTGTGAAGCGGCGTTACCAAGCGGGAGCTTGCTAACGAGCGAAATTCCCCGACACACTCGATGCCACCAAACAAGCTTTCCAAATGATTGGAAGATTGGGGCAAGTTGGTGCTGACACAATTGGCCGAGATCGTATCATCGTCTGCATTCGAGACAGCAACCGAGACAGCAGCAGAAGGGCACCCCAAATGGCCGTTTTCAACACTCGCCGCATGAGGGATGGCATGGCTTGCTTCAAGCATTCCTTGAGTAAGCGACCCTCGCGCGATGGGCAAAACACCACCTCTTCAAAGGGGGACACCGAAATGATGTTGCTCAAGTCGCTCAACATCATCTGGAGCGTTGAGCACATCTAACCCCTATCCAAAACGGAAGTTACACAGCAAATTGATCAAGAAAATCAAGGCGATCATTTTTTGGCAAGCTGACGGCTGATCTTTTGCAATTTGAGTCAAATGCCACGCGTCATGTCGTGGCGACAATCGTCACATGTCCTGGCGACAGCTTCAGTCGCGCCCCGGCAGCGGATTGTTTGGCACTTCTCGAATTCACTTTCGGCGGACGATCGCGGGGGCCAGAAACGATTTCGCGTCGAGGACGCGTTTCAGTCCTTGTGCGAATTGTTCCCTCCCCGTCGACCTGTCGTCCGGGACTTGCCGGATGACCGTGGCATCGTGCACACTTCGATGTAAGGCCTCGATCAATTCCAACGTGTGCATTCGGAAGACATCGAGCTCGTCGACCGTAAGATCCCGTCGCACAAGTATCGTTTGGGAGCGAATGTCACTGTCCGATGTGATCGGCTCGTGCTGCCGCGTCAGTTCGGCCAAGGTTTGTCCCGATGTTCGGTACAGCAAACCTTCGACGTAAGCGCGACGAAGCCGCCCCTGGTCGTCGAAACGATACATCGCATCGCGGCCCGGATAGACAAACAGCCAACCCAGGTCGTTGAAACCCAATACCACCGGATCTTCTCGGCCTGGAAAACGGAGCTCCACTCGCTGCGTCAAAGAGACCGCTTCGCGCATCACGTCTTCGCGGCCGTGTTCATCGGGAATCATGGGTCGAGCTCTTACTTCGGAATTGGCCGAGCGACACCCGCCTCACATACAGGGTTGCTCCGCAAAGGACAGAATTCGCAGCCCGCTCAATCGTGCGGGCTGGTCGGGATGGAACTGGATCGATCATGTTTCAGCAACGTTTCGAGCTGTTCGACGATGACAGGCTCAAGCACATGTTCGATCAGATCCGCCTCACGATCAACTCGCCCCAGCGCGACGTCCGCATAGTGGATCAGATACAGCTCCCACAACCGATGGTTGCGGACTGCCTTTGCAGCCAGACGAGCCCCTTCCTGCGTCAGTCGAAATTGTCCTTCCGAATCGTGCCGCAGCCAGCCTTCTTGCACGCTCGATCGTAACAGTGCATCGACGCGTCGTGTCGACCAGCTTCGTGCAGCGATCAGTGAGTCGCGTGAAATGGGATATGGGGTCAAGTCAATCGTGCTACGGTCGATCGGTAAACCGAGAGTTCCGCTCGCCGCAATCTGCTGTTCGAGTTGTTCGTAGCACGCACGCAAAAGATCAAGCTGCCCCTTGCGACGACTGGCAATGCGGCGACGCCACACATTCCAGACGGTCCCGCGGCGAATCCCGAAAAGCAGGCTGATCGAAAAGATCACCGTCCCGGTCAGCACGATGATCGGTCCCGCCGCAAGATTCTCGAAACTGGCGCTCAACATCACCCCGATGGAGGCACTGATCCCGCCGATGGCACTCGCGATGATCACCATGGGGCCCAGCCGATCGCTCCAGAACCGGGCGGCGCTGGGAGGAATCACCAGCAACGCAACGACCAGCAGCAGCCCCACGCTCTGCATCCCAATCACCGTCACACCGACGACCAGCACGGTCAGCAATAGGTCCAACCGTTTGGCGGGCCAGCCCAGCACAGCCGCATACTCTTCATCGAAGCAGATCAGCGAGAATTCCTTGAACAACGCACAGCAGATCACCAGGACGATCGCACTGGCACTCGCAATCAGATTGACGTCCATCAGCGTCATTGCGGCCGTCTTGCCGAAAATAAAATCGCTCAAACCCGCCGCACTTCCGGTGCTCAGGCTTTGAATGATCGTGAGCAGCACGATCCCCGCACCAAAAAAGAGGCTGAGGACGATGCCCAGTGCCGCATCTTCTTTGATGAGCCGCGTACGCTGAATCAAATTGGCCGTGACGACGCCCAGTCCCGCCGTGATCGAGGCCCCGACCAGCAGCCAGGGCAGCGACTTGCCACTTCCGGGTGTGATCGCTTCCCCGACCAGGTAGGCGATTCCCACACCCGGCAACGCCGCATGGCTGGCCACATCACCGACAAGGGCCTTCTTTCGGAGCAGCATAAACGCTCCGACGATACCCCCACACATGCCCAAAAGCATCGTTCCCAACAGAACGATCCGCGTGTTGTAGGCGATCGAGCTGGCCAACAGCAGCGTGTCAGACATGTTCGTTACTTGATGCCTTTGAAGATCTTTCGGTCTAGACGAGGGATGAACAACGTCCAGTGCGAACCGCTATTCGGATCGTCTTGAATGGCGCGTGTGAACTCATGCAGCTTGGCGTCGAGATTGTCGATCATGTGCAGGATCATGGCTTCCGGCGTCATCGGTAGCCGCGGACTTCCAAACTCGTATGTGCCATGATGGCTCAGAATCATATGCTTCAATCGCAACTGCAATTCTTGCGGAAACGGTTCTTGCGTCAGCTCTTCCACGCGACGAATTTTTTCGGTTAGCATCTCGACACCGATGTTCAGGTGCCCGAGCAGTTGCCCTTCGTCCGTGTAGTTGAAACCCGATTCGCACGAGAGTTCTCGCGTTTTGCCGATGTCATGCAGGAAGACGCCCGTTTGAAGCAATTCGACGTCGACGTCGGTGTAAACTTCGCACATTTTTTCCGCGACGTGCAGCAGGGTGACGACATGCTCGATCAGCCCGCCCGGATAGGCATGATGTGCTTTCACTCCGGCTGGCGTTTCCGTCAGGGCGTGCATCAGCGTTTCGTCGACGAAGAAACATTCCATCAGCGTGCGAAGCGACGAGTTTTCAAAACCCAGCAGGATCTTTCGCAACTCATCCAGCAACTGGTCAATCTTTGCGGACGTCATCTGCTCAAAGTCGACGGGATCGACAGTCGCGGCCGAAACCGGGTCGCAATGTGTCAGAATCAGTTGCAATGTTCCCTGGAACAATTGCACTTTCCCGCGTGCGCGAACGTAGCCGCCACTTTGGACCCCCGAGCAGGAGTCTTCCGAGACATTCCACATCCGACCGTTCATCATGCCGGTTTTGTCGCGCAGGTCGACAGACAGATACAATGCCGCATTTCGATTGGCACGAAGTTGTTTGTCGGAGACCAAAAAGACATCGTCAACGATTTCGCCGTCTTTCAGATCAGTAACGAATCGGCGAGGCATAAGCGAAAATCCATTCGTGGCAGGCATTTATCGGTGAGTTGGCCAGATTCTAGGTCGATTGGCGTTGGGTCACAAGGAAGGTTTTGCGACTCGCACGGTTCATGACGGGTTTCTGGTGGTGTTGATTCAGATTTTGATCGTCGTGAAGGAAGACCATGGAATGCGAAATCTCTGGCGATCGAATCGAACTCTTCTGAACCCTGGTTATACTGGACAGAGGTGGACAACGACGCAATTTTGCGGACTTCGACTGACGCGCGCATCGGAACCGACATGACCGAATCCCCACAGGAATCTGCCTCGATTCCCGAATCTCCCTTGATGGACGACTTGCCACCCGTGCAGCCGCCCTCGGCCGGATTCATTTTGCAACTGTTTGTCTTCCCTGCACTGATTGTCATGGCGGTCGTGGCCGTCTGGTGGATGTTTGGCTGGATCGCGGCTGGCGAGCAGGATTGGCGGAAGCTGCTTCAGGAACTGCAAAGCCAGAACCTGCATATTCGCAACCGTTCAATGTACGGCCTGGCACAAGTCCTTGATCAGGATTCGCGCCGTGGTGACCAGGGCCAGAACCTGCGAGCCAATCGTGAAATCACGCAGGGGCTGACCGATCAGTTGATCATTGAACTCCGCAAGAACTCCAGCTCGAAAGAGGGGGTGGCGATTCAAGAGTATCTGACCCGCGCGCTCGGAATGCTGGACCCCCTCGACATCACCGCCCCCGCCCTGCAGATGGCGATGGAACCACAACGCGATCTGGATATCCGCAAGAGTGCGGTGGTGTCGCTGTCATTTATTGCGGGACGCGCCCTCGAACGACAACAGCCGCTTTCCAACCCTGAAAGTATTGACGCGCTGATTCAATTGTCATCGGACCCGCTGCCGATTCTGCGTCAGTCGTCGGCATTTGCGCTGGGCCTGTTCCATTCGCCGGCCGCGACGCATCAGCTGGAAGTCTTGCTTGGCGATGGCGATGAAAAAACTCGCGTAAATGCCGCCATCGGGCTGGCTCGCCAGAAATCGACCGCGGGTTTTGCCGTCATTCGCGAAGCACTGCATCAACCAGTCGGTGAACCGGCCGCGCAGAATGCCTCGGCAACAGGGACAACAAGCGAAGGGGATCGACTGCGGCTCGAGGGTGAGCAGTTTCTGGTCGTCAAAAATGTCCTGAAGGCGGTGAAAGAGTTGGCAGGCAAGTTGGATGATTCACAGCGACAAGAGCTGACGCCGCTACTGGAATCGTTGTCGTCGAAACATCCCGAGATCCGGATCAGAGTTGACGCCACCGACGCGTTGCAAACGATGAAGCGCGTATCTCGATGAAAGATCACATGATCCTACCGCTGGCGAGGAGATCCATTTAAGACGCAACCCGTTCATAAACATTCCGACGACGACTTGAACGGTACCGTCACTTGAGCCCGAACGAATGTCGTTCGGATCGAAACCTTGACCGGGATCTCCCGTCAGCGATTTCCGGGCGAGCGGGAAAACCCTCCGATTCTGGTTGCGTTTCATCCGACAGCCCAGTTAGCTTGAATCAGTTGACCCGGAACGGATTCGTCGGGCTCGTTCACAAGGTGTCTTCCGGGCGTACGAAGATGGACACTCTCCATTGATCATCGTGCTCGGTTTCTGTCATTCGGAAGATGGTTGGGCGATGTCAAAAAAAGAAAAACTTGCGGATTCGCACCTTGATCCGGTCAGGTCGCGCGTGGCGGCAATGAAATTCTGGTCACGGTTCACACAGCCGCAGCCAACGCATTCCTTCGCATTTCCCGAGCCAGTGGATTGGTCGGATGACGAGCCTGGATTCTTGTCCCAACTTCCCTCGGTGCCCTACGACGATTCGATTGTTTACTCGTTGCGAATCACCATTGCGGATTCGAAGCCGAGAATCTGGAGGCGACTGACGACCAAGTCGGTCTCGCTCGAGATCCTGCATAGCATCATCCAGTTGCTGATGGGATGGAACGACTCGCATTTGCATGGATACGAAATACGTAAGCGTCGAGTTCCGCTGCCCGATGATGGCGCGGATGTCGACGAGCAATCCATCTCGATTGCTCAATTGTTTGCCGCGAAGATCAAACGCCTGAGCTACACCTATGATTTCGGCGACAACTGGCGACTGACGATCTCGATCGAAGAGTCGATGCCGACCGTCAAAGACGTATCCTATCCCCAGTGCGTGGCCGGACAAGGTGCACCGCCGCTGGAAGATATCGGCGGGATTCAGATCTGGTCGAAGCTGCTCAGTGCCATTCGATATCCCCAGCGAGAACAGTGCGACGAAACACGGGCTTTGATGATGCGACTCGGGGACGAGTTCGTACTGTCCGAATTCGATCTGCCGCAAACGAATACACGTCTGCAACGGATTTTTCATCGGCAATCGCGCGGCAGAAAGAAGAAATAGCGATCGGCTCAAACGAGCCACGGCGCCGCCAGGTTGGCATTCCTTACAAGAATTCGAGCACCACACGATCTGCGACGAAGCGCCCCGCGGCGGAGAGGCGAATTGCCTGGCCATCATCTTCGAGCATCCCGAGTTCGATTTGCCGCCGCAACGCCTCGGCACACATCGTGTCCAGATCGAAGCCCGTCCGCTTGTGAAACTCTAGACGATCAAGGCCCGCGTTTCGGCGAAGGCTCAGGTAGATCAGTTCTCGGGCGCGATGTTCGGGAGCGAGTTCTTCCGTGTCGGCAACTGGAGATTCGCCACGTTCAATTCGGCCCAACCATCCGAGAACACTCCGAAGATTCGTTTCGCGCCGTCCATCTTGATAGCGCGCGGCCCCAGGACCAAACGCCCAGTACTCGCTGCCGCTCCAGTAGACATGATTGTGCCGGCACTGATACCCGGGCCGCGCGAAGTTCGAGATCTCGTATTGTTCGAACCCCTCCCTCTTCAGCAGTTCCATCGCCAATGCGTACTGCTCACGCTCGAGCTCTTCGTCAACGTTCATGAGCTGCCCACGCTCGCGTCGCGTCCAGAATGCGGTTCCCTGCTCGAACGTCAGCCCATACGTCGAAAGATGCTGAGGTTCCAGGGCAATCGCCTGTCGCAGGGTTGACTCCCAATCTTCAAGCGTCTGGCCAGGGATTCCGAAGATCAGATCCAACGAGATGTTTGATATGGCCCGCCGCAGGCGATGCATGACATCGACGATTGCCTCAGGCGTATGATCCCGTTCCATCAATTTCAGGGCATCACGCGAGAACGACTGCACACCCAAGCTGATTCGATTGACCCCCGCGCTGGCCAGGATCTCGATCTTCTCATCGGTTAAGTCCAGTGGGTTCGCTTCGACGCTGATTTCCGTTGCAGAGGACGTTTGAAAATGCTGCCCTACGATTCGGAAAAGTTCGCGCAGTTCCGCCGGGGCGGGATGGGTCGGTGTACCACCCCCGAAAAAGAGTGAATCCAGCGGCGCGATGTGCCGGGGGCCCAGCCGTTCGATTTCTTGCTTTAGCGCTCGCAGGTAGTCTCCAACCAGATCGTCGCGACCGGCAATCAGCGTGAAATCGCAATAGCCGCAGCGATGCGCACAAAAGGGAACGTGGATGTAGGCGGCGCGCGGACGGATCGAATCAGACGACGTATCGCGATCAGCCAAGGGTGAACGATTGGATGACGTCATGAAAGCCTCGACAATCCCCGCGCGGGCAACAGGTGCGAGGCATTTTCTCCCGCGGCACGAACACCACAGCGAAGAGAGTCTGGCATCGACAAACCTTTGTCCAGCCCAACGGCGATTCCGGCGGCAAGACAATCACCGCAGCCGATCGGATTGCGAACATCCACCTGTGGAACGTCGATCTGCAGGCGACCATCCGGTCCAAGAGCCAGTAAAGGGTCGGCACCCTGGCTGATGACGACCCATTCCGCCCCTCGAGCTCGCAGCTCGGCCATTGCGGCAAAAATATCTTCGCTGGAATCCAGGTCTCTGCCGACCGTCCGCGCGAGTTCTTCGCAATTCGGCTTGACGATAAAGGGCCTCGTCGCCAGCGCCTCATCCAATTCAGCCCCCCGAATGTCCAGGATCGATCGGGCGTGTGACTTCTCCAGCAGTCGACGAAAGTAATTTTTGGGGCACCCATCGGGCAGTGACCCCGTGATTACGACAGTTTGTGCCGCGCGAACTTCTTCGACAAACGCGTGGAAAAAGGTCTCAAGCTCGTCGTGCGGAACTGCGTGCGAGTTTTCAACGAGTTCCGTCGTGAGATTTGTTTTCTGATCCAGGATCGTGGTACAGGTACGTGTCGGGATTTGTGATGGCACCCATCGCACAGGAGCGCCCAGCCTCTCGAAATCCGCACGAAGAAGTTCACCGACCTTTCCACCGGCCAGCGACAGCGTCTTCGAATGCACGCCCAATTGGTGTAAGGCACTGCCCACATTCAAGACCTTACCCGACGCGCAGGCGAGCGCCGCCGTCGCTCGATTGACCTGCCCCACGGCAAATTCGGAAAACACGAGAATCTGCTGCCAGGCGGGAGTCAGACCAGTGGACAAAATCACGGAGGATCATCCTTAGTACAAATCGTTCAGTTGGAATAACTCATACCCTATGAAAAAGCCCGTTAATGAGTACGACCGGGTTGGCAGTCGTGGGCGAGTCCAAAAGGCGGTGGCTGACTTGGGTTGCGAAGTATCTTCTTGACGAGTCCATGAAGACGCTGATAGGTTATTGTTTGTTCAATGAATTTCTTTTCCGCTCATCATTCCATGATCTCCTTCAGTTCTCGGCATTGGTTTTGACCATATTTGTTCGTTTTCGCAAACTGGTTCCGCTCACAGGATGAAGGTCTCATTCTTATTTGGCTGGCCTGCGGTCGACTTTTTCACGTGATGAACAAGCCCTTCGGGTGGCAAAACGAGCCCGATGTGGGTAATTTGTCGCGACCAATCAATCCGGGCTTGGTGCTGAGACCCTCATGTCCATGAACCGACATTGCCATCTCTCAACGCGACACCATTCTGATGTGAAGGATGGCTACGTGCAAAGCCTCAACCGGGCCGCCGGATTCCAATCGACCTGCGCCGCGAAGTTCGTGGTGCTTATCGCTTTCGTGACGACCGTCTTTTGCGTGGGTTTCCCAGTTGCGGCACAGCCGGCCGCTCCAGCGAAACCCGCCGTCGCCCCGGCGAAACCATCGGTTCCGAAAACTGATGAGTTGAAAATCGATCCTGATAAATTGCCGGATTGGTACCACGCCCCACCAGAACCACTGGCGATCAAGGACCTGGATCTTCCTCTGGCGACGAAAGAGGAACTGGCAAAACTCAAGCGAGAGTTCGGGTCGGCCTATCGCCAGACCCTGAAGACCTGCGATGTGAGCGCCAACGGGCGAAAAATCATCGAAGGGGCAATTCACTACAAACTGGCGGAAATGACCGTCAGAGACAGACTGAGTGATTTGCCAGGCCTGCGCAAGACGTTTGTTCAAGAATTTACGACAATTGGCGACGGAGCTCGTCGTAAAGGAGAAATCGATGCGATGACGGCTCTTGTTGGGCAAGAGATCGTCAAACAGATCCCAGAGCTACTCAAGAACAACTCCTACGTCCGCTTAAATGCCGTCTATATCCTGTGCGAAATCAACTACGCTCCGGCGTATGAGCTGCTGCTGCAGGTGATGCGTGCTCCGGACATTCGTAAAGATGAAGAGAATGGCCAGCCCGAGACGCTCAAGATCGTTGCTGCCATGGGTTTGGTTCGAATTCTTCGGTTTGCGTCACCGTCCGTCAAAGAGCGAACGGCAATGGCCACTGGGATCATCGAGGCACTCAAAGATCCGCAGACCCATTTCTGGTATCAACTGCGACTGATCGAGGCATTGCGCTATTGCGAAATCGCGGGATTCGATCCCGGCGACAAAGATCGACCGTTTGTGGTCGAATGCCTGATATCCGTCGTCAACGATGCCAATCGAACATGGAAGGTGCGAACGCGGGCCTGTTACGCGCTGGGTCGCGTTCCATTTCCAAAGTCGGTCAAGGTCGAAGATGTCATCACGGCCATTACGGAATGTGCCCTGCAGATTTCAAATGCGGCCGCAGCCAACCCAAACCATATGGATTGGAAGTACTGCTTTTACAATCTGTATGCGGCATTCCACACCGTCGACGGCAAGGACAAGGAAAAAGATAAAGATCTGGATACAGAGAAGAAGGGGGCAGGTGGCTTGCTGGTCCGCTTCAAAGTCGCCGCCCAACCTGCGTATGCGGTCATCGTGCCGATCGTCGCGGACATCCTTTCCGGTAAGGCCCCCGACGCCGGAAGCCTTCAGAAGCTGACCCAGTTCGCTCGCTCAAGACAAACCGATGCCGTCCAGGCCGGGACCAACAAGTAACCCCGGCTTGTCCGTCTCTCGCACACTGTGCAAGGGGCGCATGAGAAGAGACCTGCTCGCAGCGGCAATTGGACCTGTCCAGACTCTTCTGGACAGCCTGCACCCAAAGAAAACACCGCAGCCGTCGCGGCATTTCCAACGACACGCCTGTCGTGGCGCGCAATCCGACTCCGTCGTCATGACGACGGAGTCGATGCTACCTCGGCTGCTTGAGAAGCTCGCAGAAGCGGACGTAGGCATCGTTCCATTGAGCGGTATTCTGTGGCTCGTAGCGTTGCATCGTGCATGACGCCCGCACGATCTCACGAATCTGCGACAGCGAACCCACCGAACCACTGGTTCGTGCCTGGACAAGCACGTTCCCCAGAGCAGTCGCTTCCACAGGACCGGTGATGACCGGTCGGCCCGTGGCGTTGGCGGTGAACTGGTTCAAGAGCTCATTCTGGGTTCCGCCACCGACAATGTGAATCACTTCCACTTTGTGACCGGACAACTCTTCCAGCCAACCCAGAACCATGCGGTACTTCAACGCCAGGCTTTCGAGCGCACAGCGAACCAAGCCGCCGTCCGTGTCTGGAATTTCCTGATTGGTGGCTCGGCACCAGTCCCGCATCGCTTCGGGCATATCATGCGGCGCCAGGAACTCGGGAGCATCCGGATTGACGAACGCGCGAAACGGACGCGCATCGCGAGCGACCTGAGCCAGCAATCCGTAGTCGTAGGGCGAGCCATTTCGTTCGAAGGATTTGCGGCATTCCTGAACCAGCCACAATCCCATGATGTTCTTCAGCAGCCGGTACGTTCCATCAATGCCGCCTTCGTTGGTGACGTTCAGTTCCAAGGCGCGCGGCGTCAGAACGGCATGCGGCAGTTCGAGCCCCATCAGCGACCAGGTCCCAGAACTGATATAAGCCCAGTTGCCTGACCCCGTGCGGTCCGTCGGTACGGCGGCGATAGCAGCCCCGGTGTCGTGGGTCGCCGGGGCGACGACGTCCAATCGGGGCAGCCCCGCGCGTCGCGCCACATCTTCTCGCAACCGTCCCAAGCGAGTTCCCGGTCCGACGACCTCGGGCAGCATATGCGTCGGTAGCCCCAGTTTCCTGAGCATCTCCACGGACCAGTTGCGCTGTGTCGGGTGATACATCTGCGACGTCGTGGCGTTGGTGAACTCGACAACTCGACTTCCTGAAAGCAGCCAATGGAAGAAGTCGGGCATCATCAGAAACTTGTCGGCCAGCCCCATAAGTTCCGGATTCGTCTGATTCATGACAATCAGTTGATACAACGAATTGATTTCCATGAACTGCAGGCCGGTATTGGCGAAGACTTCGGCCCGGGGAACCCGTTGAAAGGCCAGGTCCATCACGCCGCGCGTCCGGGCATCACGGTAGTGGTACGGCTGGCCCAGCATTTCGCCCGTTTTCGAGAGCAGTACGAAATCGACGCCCCAGGTATCGACGCCCACCGAAACGATGTTCTGACCAAATCGCGCGGCGGCCTTTTGCAGGCCAACCTGAATCTGCGACCACAATCGCAACACGTCCCAGCGCATGGTGTCACCAACATTCACCGGCCCATTCGAAAAGCGGTGAAGTTCTTCGAGACGAATCTTCTGGCCATCGAACATCCCCGCCATCACGCGACCGCTTTCGGCGCCCAGATCGATTGCCAGATAAACCTGCTCGGCCATGTCATTTCGCTTTCATCAATGTCTGTTTGTGAGGTCTTTCTCAGGCAAGTCCGTTCGGCCGAGGCCAATGGGCCGCATATCCGCCCAGCATCTACGCCACAAAGACGTCTCACCAGCCCCCACCTGCACGCGATTCGAGTTTGGAAGTCAACTTCCCGTTCGGGGGACACATCATAGCGGTGGGTGACACCGACGGGGAGCAACTTCGATCGAGTCGCTGTATCGGTCAGAACAACAGGATTGGAACACCGCCTTCGACCGAAAGAATACTGAACAGGCATCTACGACTGGCCGACCGCCAGAATCAATGCTGCCGTGCGAGGATCGAATGACGCGGGAATGGTGCTTGACCCTTCCCGTGCCAATTGTTACGGTGTTTCGCATCCACCGCGGGTGTAGTTCAATGGTAGAATGAAAGCTTCCCAAGCTTTAGGCGAGGGTTCGATTCCCTTCACCCGCTTTGCGTCTCTCTGTTGCCAAGCGGCTTGCGCTGGCATGACGTCGAAAGAATCCGACGCCGCCATTTATCCGATCAGCTCGTGCAGTGCCTGTCCGTTTCGAAAGAGCGGTACCGGGCGTCCGGACTGCGTCAGTACCGTCTGCGTTGGCAGAAACCCCAACTGATGGAAGATCGAGGCCCCGAGATCGTCGGGTGAGCAGGGGGATTCCACCGGATCGCTTCCACTCGGATCGGTCGCACCATAGACGAATCCTTGGCGAAATCCGCCCCCGGCCAAGAGCGCCGTCATCGTTCGCGACCAGTGATCACGTCCCGCCGCCGCGTTCACATCTGGTGTCCGACCGAATTCGCCCGTGCAGTAGACGATCGTTTCATCGAGCAACCCTCGATCGTGCAGGTCATCGATGAGCGAGCCCAGCGCCAGATCGAGCTGAGGCAACAGGCTGGTCCTTAGTCGCGTGAAATTATTGAGGTGTGTGTCCCAGTCTCCAAAACCGATCGTGACAAATCGGGCACCGGCTTCAATCAACCGGCGCGCGGCCAAGGTGCTGCGTCCGAAGAATCCACCACCGTATTTCTTACGCTGCTCGTCGGATTCGTCCTCAAGCTGAAGCGCCTTGTTGATCCGGTCCGAGCGTAAGACATCAAGAGCCTCCCCCTGGAACCGCCCCAACTGCCGGGGCAACGGCGACGCGTCGAACGCGCGCATCGGGCGATCGATGCGTTCGAGAACACGCTGCCTTCGTTCGAGATCCGCAACACTGAATCCTGCCGGAAGCCCGATCCCGCTTGTCGCAGCCGTCCCCGCCTGGGGATCGGACATCGAAAACTCGAATGGATTCAGTGATGTCCCCAACTCACCCGCCCCGAGTGACGGCGGTGATCCGACAGACATATAAGCCGGAACCCCCTGGTTCGACTTCAGCAGGCTGGCCGATAGCGATCCGAGCGACGGGTATTCAAACGCGGGACTCGGGCGATTGCCGGTCATGACATAGGCCGCGCCCTGAGTATGCTCAGGAATCGAGTGTGTGACCGAGCGAACCAGAGACACTCGATGCATTTGGCTGGCTAGATTCGGCAGGTGTTCGCAAATCTGAATCCCTGGCACGGACGTCGTTCGCGGTTGAAATTCCCCGCGAACACTTTCGGAAGCCGCCGGCTTCATGTCCCACATGTCGATTGTGGCCGGTCCGCCGGTCAGAAAAATCATGATGACATTTTTTACTTTTGGCGAAACAGCTTCCGAATCTGCGCAGGCCTCTTGCCGCAATCCATTGGCCAGCGACAGCCCCAGCAAACCGGCTGAGCCGACATGCAAGAAATCGCGGCGATGCAGCTGTGGACGTCGGCGTGGCGAAGGTTGAGCGTTCATCATGCGTCCTCACTTT
Organism: Schlesneria paludicola DSM 18645; assembly: GCF_000255655.1. Classification (NCBI taxonomy): domain Bacteria; kingdom Pseudomonadati; phylum Planctomycetota; class Planctomycetia; order Planctomycetales; family Planctomycetaceae; genus Schlesneria; species Schlesneria paludicola. The sequence goes on from NZ_JH636434.1 coordinate 3,288,128, forward strand.
AGGACAGAACTGGCCTGTGGAAATCGCGCCTCTAATGATTGGTCGAAAACTCACGCGCGTTGATCAAGGCCCAGACAACATCGGCCAGTCCATCCTCACGAGTGCTGCTTGCCGAAACATGCTGTCGTGCAAACTCGAGTTCGTCCGCGTCGGGATTCCGCGATAGCGTCGCCAGGTAGAATTCCGTCACAATGCTGTCGTCATTTTCTTGTTGCTCAAGAAGTCGAGAGAGTCTGCCGTTCTTGATCTTCTCGATAACTTTGGCGTCGCTCATCAGGAACAGCGGTTGACGAATCGAGGGGCTGGGAGCCCGATTGCATTCGCAGAGTGCTTTTCGGTCACCGCGACCGAGCACACGGAACAACTCATTGACGCTGGAATCGGAGAATCGATTCGGAGCCAGTTCGATCGCCTGACTGCCTGCGGGAACATCCTTGCCGAAGTTATCCGTCGACTCCAGGGCCGCATTCAAGGCGTCAATCAGAACCTCTGCCAAAAGCGGTCGGACGATCGCGTGTGCAAAATTTCGATGATCTTTTGCGTTCTGTTCCGTCGGTCGCGCGGAACGTTGATAGGTTGCCGACGTCAGGATCAGACGCTCGAGATGACGGATGTCGTAACCGCTCTGAATAAACTCTTGGGATAGCCGTTTGAGCAGGCGAGGATCTGTCGCCGGGTTGGCCGACGAGAATGCGTCGACGGGTTCCACCAGTCCTATCCCAAAGTACCGTGCCCAAACTCGGTTCACGAAGTTTGGTGCGAAGTACGGATTGTCTGGCTGCTTGAGCCAGCGAAAAAGCGATTCACGAGCGTCCTCATCATCGGACAGGTTCGGCCCTCCCGGCGCTTTGGGAACACTTGGTACCGACGTCAACGAATCGATCAGGGGGCGTGGAATTGGGCTGAGGAACACCTCTTGTACTCGAGGAAAGTCGGGCAGGCTTTGTCCTTCCTGCCTGGCCTTACGGCGGTGATCCAGACGACCATTGATCGCTGTGCGTAGCGGTGTCGAGCTGCCGAATTCCACGCGGGCGAACACGTTGGCGTACCCTGCGAAATCGTGTTGCGTCCAATGATCGTACGGATGCTGATGGCATCGCGCGCAATGCAGGCGCACGCCAAGAAACGCCGTTGCGGTCAGTTCCGCCAGGTCCTCGACAGGAAGCGGTCCATTGGGTCCGAGACGCCGCCAAAAGTAGTCCAGCATGGGCCGGTCTTGATAGTTCGTCTCGAAGCCTGTTTGGGCAGCTTTCTCGAGGGCCACTTCGGCGTCGATCCAATCATTGATCGGTTGATCTTTGCGACTGCTCGCGCAGAGCACTCCATATACGATTTGATCGTAAGGCTGATTCTCGGCGAAGCGCTTACGAAACCAATCATGCCACATCTTCGCGCGTTTCGGACGCAGTTCTTCGAGCCCCCCCAGTTGATCGACATTGCACGCCGTGATGTCGCACAATCGTGTCGCCCAGTAAGCCGCCCGGCGGGGATGTGATAATAACTCGTCGATGCGCGCCGATCGCTTGTTCGGATTCGAGTCGGAAAGAAAGCGAATAATTTCTGCTGGCGTCGGCGGTAACCCAATCACGTCGATGGTCACGCGACGCAAAAACTCGGCATCGTCAGCAGGTGGTGAAGGCCTGAGATTCAGAGCACTCAGTCGCCCGCCGACTTCTTCGTCGATCCAATTGTGCACGATTGAGGATTCCGCGAGCGCGTCGATTTTGGGGTAGGGGACGAGGATCGGAACACCCAGGAATGATCCGCGGTACGCGACGATGACCGCAGTATCACCCGACGACTTGGCGACAATGTGACCTGTTGCATCGATTTCGACGATGGCGTCATCACGGCAACGAAACTCCGAGAATGCCGTGACGTCCTGGAGATCCCCATTCGCAAACTCGGCCACGACACGCAGGCCGATTCTCTGACCGATTTCGAATGGGGGAAGTTCGGCGGGCTCGACGCTTAGTCTCGTGACCACACCCTGATCCACGACTCGACGCGCACCGGATGCAATCCAATTGCGAATCAAGCGATATTCCCACGAATTGTGCGGCAACCGCAGTCCTCCCTCATGCGGCTCGCGGCCTGAAGGCTTGGCGAGCAACAGGCTTTCCTCGGGTGACTTCAGATCGACTCGACTTAAACCATCGCCAGCCAGAACCGCGGCATGATCCATGGCGGGCGACTGACCGAACAAGCTGAGTCGAAACCCACCTTTACCTTGAAACGCCCCGTGGCAGGCTGCGGCGTTGCACCCCAATCGGCCAAACAGCCCCGCGACATGCCGCTCAAAATCGACATCGACGAGTTCCGTGCCATCGGGAAGTCTGATGACACGCGCATCGGCTGGTTCTGTCTCGGCCCTCACGACACAGGGCCGAAGCATCGTGATCAGGGCCATCGCCCACAGCAGGTTCAGTACTGAAAGCCTCATGCAAGATCCCTTCGGAGTCAGGTCATGACCATCTCAAGGATTCGACGCTTTCACCGCATCCACGGCGGGGGCCTTCGCTTCTTCCGTCGTGTCCTTCGCGGCCTTCTTCAATGTCAGGACGAGATCTTTGGTTTCCCCTTCTTGCAGTTTGACCTTTTCGGAAACCGCTTCATAACCGGGAGCCGTTGCGGTGAACGTGAGATCCTCATCCGGCACCATTTGTGACGTGCGAAAACGGCCGTCTTCCTGATGATCGAAGCTGATGTCCGATCGCGTTTCCCCTTTCAGGACGTAGCTTTGTGTTCCCCAGGTGTAGGCACCCGAGACGCGAGCGTCAGGGATCGGCTTTTGTTCGTCGTCGACAATCGAGACCAACACGATTGGCGCCTTGTAATAAATGATTTCAAAGCCATCGATGTCGTCGTTGAGTGTTCCGAATTCGATTCCCTGCGGCGAACCGAGATTTTCGAGAGGCTGGTCTTTGCCGCGCCTGTAGCGCAAGGCCTGATGTTCGTTGCTGCTCAACTGCACTTTCACCTGCTGCAACCCGTGGGGAATTCGAACGGCAAGCAACCCATCTTTTTCAGGCCGTCCCATCGTGTGCCACCAGGTGCCATCGAACTGACCGAAGATGCTGATCGGATGCCCTCCTCGTTTTTTTCCTTTGCTATCGTAAAGCTGACCATTCAAAACGACGTGTGGTACGGCTTGGACTTCAATGTCGTTCGCCTCGCTTCCTTCTTTGAGTGACACTGTCGTGGACACGAAAACTCCGGGAACCGCATAGACAGTTCGATCTCGGACGAGTGGATTGCTCAGGTGCTCAGAGGGCGCCACGCGATAGTCGCCGGTGGAAAGCGGATCGAATGAAAAGCGGCCTTCAGCATCCGAGAGAGAGCCACGACGAATACTCGTCGCCACAGCCAATTCTCCAAACTCATTCGCACCTGTGTAGTCAATATTCACGGCAATGCCTGAAAGCGGGCTACCGGCGGCATCGGTGACACGCCCCTTAAGGCGAACGCCCGGTGTCAGTTTGAAGGTTCCCAGTTCACCTCGTTGTTTCGCAAGATACTTCTCGACAGGGGCATAGTCCTTTGGAAGAATCCAGATCACCCCTTCGATATCTTTGTGAAGATTCAGGCGAAATTTTCCATTCGTGTCGGACAGAGTGTCGCTGAATGACCCCGAGTTCCAGTCCATCCGTTTTGCTCGCGAAAACCCCTGAACCTTGACTCCCGGCAGCGGCGTTCCATCCGGCGCGACGATCGTTCCCGTGACCGTTCCTGCCGGATAAATCTCAGTCGTTTCGAAGAAGGGCCGCTCGCCCAGTTTTTCGTTCTTTCGAATCATTCCCAAGGCATATCCGTGCCCGACTTTCGAGGTGTAATCATCGTGTTCCACGTCCAGTTCGATATAGAGTGACCCAATCGCCACTTGATCGGCGGGAATCTCGACTTCGTACTTTCCCTCCTTATCCGTCGTGTGCTTGGTTTCCTCGATGATTCGATTTTCTTGCGAAGTCAGGACGGATCTTCGGAAGACGATCCGCGCATTGGGAATTCCTTCCATTGTTTCTTTGTTGACGACGCGACAGGTGTAATGCAAGGGGCCGTTCTGCTCGGTTACGGGCGGAGTCGGTGGAATGGGAGCCTCCTTGGCGGCCGTGGCTTTCTCGGCAGGCGTTGCTGCTTCGACCGCTTTCGACTCGGTCTTCGGCGATTCGCTTTTTGCGGTTGAAGGCGTCGGAACGTCCGTTGCGGTCGCTTGTGAGGTGCCTTTTGCAGCGTCGGCGGCGATGGTGGAATCGAGCCGAATCCCCGTGATCAAGGCGACGGCCAGCGCGGCCAACGTGGCCGAAGTCAATGAGAACGTCCACGAGCTTCGAGCACGAACAGGCATCGGGTTTTCGAGCAGCATTTTGATCCTCTTCATCAGTTGCGTGGGATGATCGAGAAACGTCAGTGCCCCCGCGACGGGAGCCGACATTCGACTCTTGGCAAATCCAATCAACAGTTCCGAGTACTCGATCGCATCATTCTTCGCACGCGTCGCGTGGTCGTCCGCCAGCATGTCCTGCTGCAGCCGCAATTCGGCTCGCAGTGCCCAGTACGACGGCTGCAGCCAGAACAGGTACTGACAGGATCGGATGAAGCTCCAGGCCACCATGTCTTGACGTCGGATGTGCGACCACTCATGCGCCAGGCAGAACGCCAGTGTCGTGGCACTGGCGTCGGTAAACGCCAACGGCAACATGACCACCGGGCGCAGGCTGCCATAGGTCAATGGTGCGTCAATCGCGGGTGACATCAGCAGTCTGACGTGACGTCCACCACCCTCGGTCATCCGGCCCCATGTTTGTTGGACGTCGGCCGGCGCTGGGGACGAATTTCGAGACAGTCTCCGAATCCAATAGAAACCCAAGCTCCACTCAAGCAGAAAGTAGACGATGCCGAGGCCGTGAACGATGCCGATCGCGACCGCCAACCGACTCCAAATGCTGGCGTCACTTCGAGGAGGAATCGAGGGACTGGGCAGGCTCATTGTGGCCGCCGTCGAAACAGTAGGACGTGCCTCGTGGGAATCGATAGTGCGTGTGCTTGAGTCAACTGCGCCGCGCGACAAGGACTCTTCCGAGGGAATTCCTTCCGCGAGTTCTCGATTGGGCGAATTCGCAATCGGCATAGAGTTCGATTGAATCGTGGCTGGCCGTGAAGGTACTGACTCTGCATCGACAGGCGTGATGAGTCGCAAGTGCCAGATGGGCCACGGAGCCACGGCGATGAAGAGAGGAATTGCCGTGACGGCGATCATTGAGCAAAGGATCAATCGGATGCGATCGACGGGCTGGTGCAACCATCGAAGCGACAGGCGTCCGATTTGCAGCAACAGGGCCGCGGTCACCATGAACTGAAGCCAGGAAACGACGATTGTCTGTGACCATGTCATGTTCTCAGTCCTCCTTCTGCTTTTGGCGACGGGCCTTGGCAACGAGTCGCTCGAGTTCTCGCATTTCGTCGACCGAGACTTTCTCGGCTTGAAGCATATTCAGCACCAGCTTGCTGAGCGCACCATCGAACACACGGGTAAGAAATCGGCTGCTGACCTGCTCGCGGGTATGCACGGGCGTAAAGAACAACGTGCGATCCTCAAGCCGCTGCGTCACCAATCCCTTCTTCGCCATGATTCGGAGCAACGTCTGCACGGTGGTGAAGGCGCATTCCTCCTGACGATTCATCGCCTCGTGCACGTCACGAACCCGCGCTTCCCCCAACTCCCAGAGAACTTTCAGCACGTCCAGTTCGCGTTCGGTAGGACCAGTGTCGGTCATTTCGCCTCCTCGTACTCAACACGCTGACAACTAAACTATAAATTTAGTTGAATGATGAGCAAGAAAAGACAATTCGTCAACTGTTTTTGGGTGGCCCCGAGAAATTTTCAGAAGTTGGTCACACCTGCCGGTTCAGAAGAAAGAAGAAATCAAGGGGACAGGCACCTGGCGAAGCCAGTCCCCTTGATTTCTTCCAAGCAGCTTCGGAGCGAGGGAAAAGGCTGGTTCGCTCTCGGATCTTCGGTCGCTACGACTCATCGAATGCCGTTGCGCCTCAAGGCTGAATTGGGCACTCCGTGAATCGATGATCGGCAATACTTGCACTGCACCCCTCGCGCCACAAGACTATAGACGATCTGTCACGAGTTCCAGGCGAGCGTGAACCATGCGAAAGTTCTTTGGAGGATGGAAACGAAAACTTGGCGTCGTGACGTTGCTGTTGGCGTGTCTGTTCATGGGGGGCTGGTTCAGGAGCAGTGTCAACACAGATCAGTTGACGATTCGAGTGGATGACCACACCGTCTACTGGATCATCTCTGGATCCCATGTCCTCGGTTGGATTCAGGTTCATTCCGAAGACGCGTTTCCAGAAACCGTCAAAACACGCTGGGAGCCTTGGGCGAAGTCCCCATTTTCAGCGGTCTATACGATTTGGTGGAAAGACAACGGCAGCGCAAGAACAGGCGGTAGCTTCACCAAAAGTACGGCTCGACCAAACACGCACCTGATCATTCCTTATCCCGTCATTGTCCTTCCTCTCACCGCGCTCTCTGCCTGGTTATTGCTTTCGAAGCCGCGATTTGCCAAGCATCGCGAGCCGCAGATCACACCACCGAACTGAGGACGAAAGGCATGAGTGACATCGTCTGGAGTTGGAAACGTACACTTGGCATCTTCACGCTGGCCGTGGCATGTCAATTCGCGATCGGATGGGTGAGGAGTCACGCGAACGAAGACCGGGCCGAGATCTATCCGGGTTCCTTCGCACATCACCAGTGGACTTCATTCAATGGAACGCTTGGTTGGGAAAGTTCAGACCACGGGCGAATCATTCCACGTAGACACCAATGGCGATTCGAGCGAACACAGACACCAATCGATCCAGGGGAACAATTCGAAATCGGTCGTGCTCGCCGGACAAGCTGGGTGTGGAAGTTTCTGGGTATAGACATCAGGTGGCAGCAAGACCCACGACACACCGAATGTTATGTCCGGTATCGTTCAATCGTCATTCCGCTGACCTGTCTTTCTGCGTATCTGCTGTTCCGCAAACCGAAGACGGCTGCTTCTCTCGAAAAGTGATGGCTCGTTTCTCCGCCCACGGCTTCGTCGACTTTTGATCGCCGTCGCCATAGTCTCTGTATTGATTGGTCCCCACGTGATGACGTCTTCGGACTCAGCGGACGATCATCTTGTGTCTCTGCCTTGTGATACACGCGACAGGAGCGACTTCGATGTTCCATCTGGAAGACCGCGGAATCATTCTCGACGCGGCACAGCAACCAGCACAGGGCCGAATCTCATTCTTCACTTCGTTGTGCCCACTACGCTCGGGCACCATTCTGTGTGGTTGCCAGAATGGACCAGGAAAACATGCGACGACCAGCACGATTCGCCTGAGCCGTTCGCGAGATCGGGGACGTACCTGGGAACCGCTGCCCGTCGAATTCGAGTCCCGAATCGACAATCGTCCGGGCTCGTTTGGTGCCGCGGAAATGGTGGAGGCGGCCCCGGGACGGGTGTTGCTGTTTGCCACCTGGTTCGATCGAAGCGAGCCCGACCGCCCACTGTTTGATCCCGTCACGGAAGGGATTCTGAAGTCGAAACAATTGCTGGCCGTTTCGACCGATGAAGGCACGACCTGGAGTTCTTGGCGCGAGATATCAACGGGTGATTTGAAAGGCTGCGCACTCACGGGCCCCGTCATACAATGGGACGATGGCACCATTGCGTTTCCGTTTGAAAGCTTCAAGGAATTCGATGATCCCAATCCGGGACGACATGCCGCCTGGCTGCTGATTTCCGAGGATGGCGGCGAGACGTTCCTGCCACCGCAGCTCGTGGCGCAGCATCCCGATCATCGCATCTATTACTGGGATCAGCGACTGTGTGCCGGTCCCGAACGCGGTGAGTGCACGGCATTGTTTTGGACGCATGATCTGGTGGCAAAGCACGACCTGGACGTGCATCTGCGTCACGCGCGCTTGGCAGGACGCGATCTGGTCGTCAGTCCGCTGGTCCGCACGGGAATTCCCGGTCAGATCGCCGCCCCCTTGCGGCTCGATCGTCAACACCTGATCGCCTTTGTCGTCGACCGCGATCGCCCCGGAACCATGACGCTGTGGCATTCCTCCGACAATGGCCACACCTGGCCGAAAGAGTCTCGACTGATCGTCCATACACATGACGAACGGGCCGCGACTTCACAAGGACGCGACAACATCGATTTTAAACAGTATTGGGAAGATATGGGCAAATGGAGCTTCGGGCATCCTGCCATTCGCCCCCTGGGTGACGATCGAGTTTTGCTCGCGTGGTACGCGGGTACCCCGGATTGCATGAGTCTGCACTGGGCCCGGATTCGTCTGCACAAGGCCAGTGTTACGTGAGCAGTTTCACGCGAACACCCAATGAGTTCGCGTTGAGGTTTGCGATCCATCGTGTGATGTCGACACAAGACCGCGATCCCGCAACGACAGTTATCGGTTATCGTCGTTCGAATTCCGCAATGGCCGCAATCATATGGGCCTGGTCCGTCGGTTGTTGGTAATGAAACGTCTGCCAACCCATTCGACGCGCGGCTTCGATACATGCGGGCGAATCGTCGATCAGCATGAGTTGGTTTGGCAATTTTCCAAGCCGCTGTTGCACGGCCTGATAGAACGCAGGATCGGGTTTCGCGGCGCCGACGTCACAAGAAAAGAATGTCTCATCGAATGCGTATTTGAAACCCACGATGTCCCGAAGGTAATTGGCGCGATTTCGTTCCTGCACGGATGCAACATGGCATTTGAATCCTTGCCGTCTCAGACTCCCGACCAATTCCAACAGTGTGGGGTCGGGCGTGCTGTCCACATGCATCCAGGTTTCGATGAAGGTTTCCGCAGTGCCTGGCCATCCCCATCGAGTGAGGTTGACCTCCAGCTCATTACGCAAGTCGGAACGTCCTGTGACGCAGTCCCGGAATCGTCCGTGGAAGAATGGAGCCGTCATTTCTGGACTGATTCCATGCGTGTTGTTCAGGTAATCCCGGAACCGCATCGCAGGATAGACCAGCACTCCGTCCACATCGAAAATCAGATCGAGTTTTGGTGTGCTCATAGGAATTCGATCCGATCTTTTATGAGTCTTTTGCAGATCGCATCCCTATCATCGAATGGCAATCTCCGCCAGCGACGTCGCCTGAATTGCCAGGATTCGAATTCATCGATCCGCCATGCCATCGATTGAAACGTTGTTCGTCGACAGCGATTCCTCGTACGATCATCAGTCTATCGGACAAGGGCCTTTCGAGAATCGTCATTCCATGAATCGTTGGAGCTTCGAATTATGGCGCTGACTGTCCTGCGTGCGGTCACGAATCGCATGACTTCATTTCGATTGGCGAGCACACTTCTCGTGTTGACCATCACGGTTCTCTGGAACAAGACGGGATGTCGAACAGCGTATTCCACCGACGTCGTTCCCGCGACGTGGTGGTCGCCAGAATTCATGATGCAGATCAAACGTGTGACCAGCGTCCAGGTTTCGCCTGATGGAAGCCGCGTCATCTATTCCGTGCGACGCACCCTTCTCGACGACGACCAGAGCGAGTACCGATCGCATCTCTTTCTGGCAAATCTCGATGGCACCAAGTCTCGGCAACTGACGCAGGGTGAGAAGTCCTGTGACGATCCCCAGTGGTCTCCAGACGGTCAGTGGATTGCCTTCATGTCCGCACGAGGTGGCCGACGAAATCTTTGGGCGATCAGGCCCGATGGTGGTGAGGCCCATCAACTGACGGATCTGAAAACGGACGTCAGCGGCTTCAAGTGGTCACCGCGAGGGGGTGTCATCGCGTTTACCGCGCTCGATCCGATCACGCCGGACGACGAACGAAGAATGCGATCGAAGAATGACGCCAAGGTCGTCGACGAACAGGTGAAGCTCAATCGATTGTATGCGGTTGATTTCGTGCCGCTTTCAGACAAGCCGGGGCCCACCAGACAACTGACGAAAGACACGATCAACGTCATGGTTGACTCGCGATCGGGGCGCTACGGATTCGACTGGTCGCCCGACGAATCTCAGATTGTGATCTCGCATACGACCACACCTCGCGCCGACGATTGGCCGACAGCCGATCTGCTGCTGCTGAATGTCGCGGATGGCAGCACGAAGCCGCTTGCCAGTACCCGCGCTGCGGAATCGTCACCGTTATTTTCACCGGATGGAAAATCGATCGCGTTCACGGCGAGCGATGATCCGCCAACGTGGGCCGGAGCACGCACCGTTTGCATCCTTCCCGCCAAAGGAGGCACGACAACCAGGCTGGCCGAGACGTTCGATCAATTTGGTCGATACTCGGAACTGGTCGGCTGGTCGAAAGACGGTCGCCAACTGTTCTACACCGAGGCGCAAGGAACCAGTCTGAAACTCTTGTCGTTGCCACTGCAAGGTGTGCCCGTCGAGATCAGTCGCGGTGCGGGATTGTCATCGGCGGGGATGTCCTTCACGGGTGTGTCGCTGAATTCGACTCGATCCCATTTTGGATTCTCGTGGGAGAAACTCGATACGCCCGTTGAAGCGTTTGTCAGCCCGGTGAGTCCATTCGAGCCGACTCGAGTCAGCAACGTTCACGGGAGCCTGCTTTTACCGCCGCTGGGACGTACGGAGCTGGTCCGCTGGAAATCCACCGAGGGAATGACCGTCGAAGGACTACTGACCTACCCGGCTCAGTTCAAATCCGGCGAACGCTACCCGCTGCTGCTGGTCGTTCACGGCGGCCCCATGGGGGTTTTCACGAACCTGTTCGATGGCAGCCCGAGTGTCTATCCCACGGCAGCGTTCGCCGCCAAGAGATATCTCGTACTTCGGCCCAATCCCCGCGGAAGCAGTGGCTACGGCAAAGCGTTTCGTTTCGCCAACACTCAAGATTGGGGTGGAGGCGACTTTCGCGACGTCATGTCGGGAGTGAATCATGTGATTTCATTGGGAATCGTCGATGCCGATCGGATGGGAATCATGGGCTGGAGCTACGGCGGCTTCATGACCTCATGGGCGATTACACAAACGAAACGATTCCGTGCAGCCTCTGTCGGAGCGGGTGTCACGAATTTGGTCAGCTTTACAGGCACGACTGATATCCCCAGTTTTCTGCCCGACTACTTTGGAGGCGAGTACTGGAACAACCCTGAGATCTATCCCCTGCATTCGGCGATGATGCGTATCAAAGGTGTCACGACTCCGACCCTGATTCAGCATGGCGAGCGCGACGAACGCGTTCCTCTGTCGCAGGGCCTTGAACTGTACAACGCTCTGAAACGCCAAGGCTGCGTCACGAAACTCGTGATTTATCCACGGTCACCCCATAGCATCGAAGAACCTCGACTGCTGCTTGATGGAATGAACCGCAATCTGGAGTGGTTTGATCAGTATGTCGGCTCCGCGAAAAAATGACGTCTTCGCTTTTCGCAGGTTCAAATCGTCCGGCCTCATTCGCCGCCTCGAATGGGGTTCTTCGTGACGAATACGAACACTACGTCAATCGGGCGAATCCCGTATGACGCACCGAGGCACCGGCCGCGTCCAGACGCTTGAGAACGTCTCCTGCACGAATCGCATCGGCCAATTCACGAAAAACGACTTCCGCCGCAGCGCGATACTTGGCGATCTGTGCTTCCCCGTGGGCGTACGTGGGATAGAACCCGCTACCCGCCAGAATGCCGTGATCGAGCATCCGTACGGTGAACAGCGTTCCCAGGGCCGGGGCCTGTTCATGATGGATACCGAGATGCAATAGAGCCGGATGCCCGGTGACTTTCAACGGCACGCCGGATTGCTGTCCCAGACTGGTCCAAACATCGCGCATCAGATTGCCAATTCGTTGGGTATGTGCTGCGATGCCAACCCGCTGCAACTTGCGAATCGTGGCCACAGCCGCCGTCGGGCCGACCGCTTCGGTCCAATACGTACTCGAAATAAACGACGTCTGTGCGGCATCCATGACGCGCCGCCGGCCGATGATCGCCGCCATCGGATGCCCGTTGCTGATCGCCTTGGCAAACACGGCCATATCGGGCGCGATGCCATACTTGAGGTGCATGCCGCCCAGATGCATTCTCCACCCGGATGAAATCTCGTCGAACACCATCACGGCACCATGACGGTCGCAAAGCTTTCGAACGCCTTCCAGGAATCCAGGATCAGGATCGCTTGAGCGAGTGGGCTCCATGATGACCGCCGCCAGTTTTCCATTGTGCCGATCAAAGTGCTGCTCGAGTTCGTGCAGCTTGTTGTAGGTGAACGGCAATGCGGTTCCGGACAATCCGCGCGGAACGCCGGCCGGATCAAGACCGGGAAGCAAATGCCCTTGCAACTGATCGGGCGCCCCGTCAGCGCTCAGGTTGGCCGCCAGGTACCAGTCGGACCAACCGTGATACCCGCAGAATGCCACCGGATCACGTCCGGTCGCGGCACGCGCAATTCGAACGGCGACCGACATCGCTTCGCCACCACAGCGTGCAAAACGTGCTTGTTCGGCCCAGGGATGGATCTCGACCAAGAGCTCCGCCAACTCCACTTCTTCAGGAGCATTGAGTGTCGACATCGAACCCCGAGAGATCTTCCGCTGGACGGCCTTCGTCACATCGGGATCGGCATAGCCCAGCAGACACGAACCAATTCCCGACGTCGTCATGTCGGTAAATCGTCGCCCATCGAGATCGATCACTTCGCAACCGCGGGCATCCTGATAGTAGGCAGGCCAGACACCCGGTGCGAACATTTCGGGACGCTTCGAAAGCAATTGCGTTCCACCGGGAATGCGTGCCTTGGCTCGAGCGTACATCGCTTGGGTGAGCGTCCCCTTGGGCTCGGACACGGGTGCTTCCTGTCCGGCAAATCGGACATCGAAGGCCGTGGCCGCGTTCTTCCAGAAGATTCGTTCGACATCCTGTGACGACAATTGGGCGATGTCGGCCGCCTGCTTCATCGACAGCAGTTGTTCGTAAATCGCCAGAATCGGACGGCCGTCACAATGTGGAAACTGCAGTTGAAAGCGGTCGATGTCGACATACTGCCAGGCACGGCCCAGGGCGGCGTATTGCCCATGGAAGTACGTCGCATCCACTCCGTCAGACCCATAAAAGATGCGGCCAATATTCTCGCGAGTGAACAGCGTGATCAATGGCCGAATATCGGTGACGGCGGAAACGTCATACCAGATGTTCGGCAGATCTCGCAGTTGTTCAATCGCTTGCCGAATGGGCCAATAGGTGAAGCTACGCGCACAATGAGCGAGGATCCACTTCACGTTGGGATATCGTTGTTGGGTGAACTCTCGCAGGTCACTTAGGTTGGATTCATCTGCGCAGCCGTGAAACCGCGAAAGATGCATCGTGACCCACAGCCCGAGTTCGTTGGCCAGTTCCAATTGCTCGTGCGTCAGGAATTCGTGGATGCGACACTGTGCGATGTCACCTGTCACGGAATACAGGCGATAGGGCTTCAGGCCGACGTACCCGAGTTCACGCACGTCGCGTTCGATTTCTTTGACCTGGCAGCTCGGCGTCACCAGCCGGTTCATGCGCGACTGGGGATCTTGTCGAACTTGTTCGATGCACCAGCGATTGTGCGCCATAACATCCAGATCACGCGTGGGTGTCCCGAGTACCAGAAAATGGGTCTCGCGGCCTGGATAGAGCCGGGCCGCCCAGTTCTGGATCGATCGCAAATCGACATTCGTCCAGGGAACTTCGTCGGCCGCACCGGCCTTGAGATGTGCCCGATTGAAGAGATGGATATGTGCATCGAAGACACGATCCGGAACAAAGTCCTGAAGTTCTTCATCCCAGATTTGTTGATCGTGCGACGAGAAATCATTGAGCGAAGCGGGCATGGAGTATTCCTCTCGATCTGCGGATCTTCAAACGGACTGGGGCACGTTGTAATTCGAAAGCGACGTCCGATTCTGCGAGACCAGCTTACTTCGCGGGTGCGAGCTGGGCGACCAACCAGTCGGCAAGCCGCTGATGCGCCTGATCTATTTTGGAATGGCCGGGCGCCGCCGCCACAATCAATTCCACGGGGATCACAGCGTCGGGCTGATCCACGCGGGCGGAAGCCTCGACAACGGCCCGCGTGAACGCGATCGCGTCGTCGGTGCTGACCCGTAGGTCGTGATTGCCGATGCTCAACCAGACACCACGGCCGACGAGTTTCGAAGCGACCTTGGCCACATCCAGTTGATCGGCTTTGTCGGCGGGTTCGATCGTGGTGAACTCACGCAGCGCTCGCAATCGCGTGACGGGCGAGATTCCTGCCGTCGCTTTGATCCGTGGGTCTGACGCCGCGAAGTGATAGGCCAGAAAGCCACCGCGCGACGTCCCGCACACGGCGACCCGATCCGGATCGGTGATCTTCTCGTCAACCAACGTATCCAGAACTTCGCTCGCTTTGGCACAGAATGCGGCGATGAACGGCTCGTTCTGTTCCGCGCGATGACGCCAACCTGCAAGCTGCGCGGGTTCATCGGCACGCGCGTCCTCACCGTGACAGGGCGGCTCGACGATGATGCTGATCCATCCTTTGGATTCCAGCAGAGTCGCGACTTCCGTATACACCGGTTGCTGCCGCATCACGTCCAGACCGTGCGCGAAAATGAGTAATGTGGGAGCGGGGCCCTTGAGTTTCGCCGGATCGCCAATCACCCCATAGGGAACGTTTTTCGCGGTCCGACGCACCTGAAACTCGCGCGGGGGTTCGGCGTGGGCCGCCGTGACAAACGCCGCACTTACGAGCACCGCCAGCAGCGCTTTTGAAATCATTTTGGATGCATTCACTCGATCACACAACATCGTCGCTTCCCTGAATTGGATCATTTGGATCGAAGATTTATTGCGAATAGCTGAGGTGATTTCCCGCCCTGACGGGCGAGCTGCAGTTGAATCCGCACACGCTGTCCATGGATCGCGGCAAGCGCACCATTGCGCCACGTCACGGCACAGTCCAAACCGCCACTCCCCTCCAAGACCCCGGCGTTGACCCCTGAAAATTCGGGGATCGGATGGAACTGTTCGTCTAACAGCTCAAGGCGCATCGACTGCGTTCCCTCGGCATTCACACTAATCTGCACGTCCTGACGCGGCAATTCGATGGCTGATGACGTGATGCTGCCTGATTGTGCGTCGGGGTCGAGTCCAAACGCGCCCCAGCGATCCCGGGGCAGTGTCGCCAAAGCGACTTCACCGGAATAGTACTTCAGCAAGTCCTCACCGCCGCGTCCGTTCGCGTTGCGCCACCGACCGTGGTAGATCCGGGTCTCGTCGCCGACATTCAGGATTCCGTTTGCCTGACACAGGATCGTATTGAACTGATGTCCGGGGACGGCCGTTGCCAATGATTCCTCACGACGGAGAAAGCGATGGCCTTTGACAGGTTCTCGAAATCGAACACCGTCATTCGAAACAAGCAATCCGAAGTCACACGAGATCTGATCGAACTTCTTGTGGAATTCGGCATTGTGCCAAAGGCCGTACAGGCCGACGCAGACATTTCCAAAGCTGGCCGCCCCCACACCCAGATGAACCTGATCGTAGGCACCGCTCAGTCCGCGCAAAGTCCGGTCTTCGGGCTCCGCCAGTGCAAACGATTCTGCGAGGAGATCCGGCCATCGGGCGAAGTCGGTTGTGACGCGGGCCACACCGGTCCGCCCACTGGGCGTCCCCCCTTCGGCAAAGTATCCACCCATGTTTCCTGCGGCCTGATAGTGAATGACATACTGTCCGCCGTGCTTCAGGAAACTGGACGGCTCCACAAATTGATTGACGAACGGAATTCCGATGACGGTCCATTTCAACCCATCAGGCGAAACGGCCAGTGCGACCGAGGGCTGTGTCCCATAGTCACCGATGACGGGCTGAGTGAAGTTGGGAAAGAACTGGTACGTCATCTTGTACCGGCATGCTGGATCGGGATCATCGTCATCCTTGATGACAATGGCACCGCTGACCACGGAATGAGGTAACTCCAGAGCGTTGTTCTGGCGGCTGCCTTTGAACAGAACTTGCCCCAGTGCGGGTTTGGTCCAGGTGATTCCGTCATTGCTTTCGGCGTAGCAGAGCGGCCCCTGAAACAGCGGATCGGCGTTCGGTTTGGCCAGTTGCTGCGCCAGCGATACCGACCAGTCAGGATTCTTACCCCAGTGGCAGGCGTAGTACCACATCCGAAACTTGCCCGCATCGTGCAGCACCGTTCCGTAGAAATGTGCCGCCAGATTGTCCGGTGCCTGGCTCTCGAAATCGCTGGGCTTCAGAACCGGCTCTGGCCGCACGGTCGGCTTACTGAGGTACAGCCCCACATTCTTTCGAAAGGGCAACGCCTGATCATCGATCGCCAGCAGTAATTGGTTTCCCATGGGCAATGGCATTGCCGTTGGTCCAGATCTCAAGATTCCAGGCCAGCACCCGACTGCTGCGCCCGATGATGCGACCTTCAGCCAGTCGCGACGATTGAGGGAAAGACTCACGATCAAACCTCACTTTCATCAGAGTCAATGAGATCGATATCGACCGAACTTCTCGTTACCAAGTTTTCTCATTTTTCTCGTTACCAAGCTCCTGCTTTCCTCGCAGCCAGGTTTTCTCGTTATCAAGCTCCCGCTTGGTAACGTCTCTTGCGATTTGATTTTCAGTCGAGCAGGAAAGTGGCCTCCGACGCTTTCCTGCTGTGTACGAGCGTTGCCAATCGGGAGCTTGACAACGAGAAAACGAGGGGAAGGCATGCAACGAGCGCAATATCAAAAGCGGGAGCGTGGACTCGAGGAAGCTTGAGAAATCTTTACTTCGAGGCTGACTCTTTCAACAGTTCTGCGGCTTCGGCAGCAATGCGATTTTCAAAGGTGAATCCAAGTGGGGCATATCGCTGCTGAATCAGTTCCATCCCCTGCTTGACCATCAGCAGGTCGCAACCATGGCAAATGAACTTCGCCCCCTGGTCAAACAATTTTTGCGTATGTTCGGGGCTGCCGCTGACGGTTCCCCACCATTTCCCCGCGCGCTTCGCCGCATCGGCCACGCGACGGTAAGCATCGACAATCAGGGGATGATCGAACTGATAAGGAATTCCGGCGACGACGCTGAGATCGCCTGGCCCCAGCATCAGCACATCAATGCCAGGTACATTCGCAATGGCTTCGGCGTGATCGAGGGCATTGGGTGATTCCAACTGCGCGATCAGCAGCGTGTGTTCGTTGGCGTTCTTCAAATAGGGCGGCATCGGCATCGTGCAGTAGGGATTGTCACCGTTGGCACCATCGACGCCGCGTTCACCCTGCGGGGCGAACTTCGCCCAGCGAACGAGTTCGGCGGCCTCCTCGCCTGATTCACAACGCGGATACATGATCCCCTGGGCACCGGCTTCAAGCAGTCGGCCCATCCGCATGAATTCGCCCTTCGCCGGGCGGGCGATGATGTCCGACACACCGACGCGGGCCGCACGCATCAAGTTTGATGCGGTTTCGTCACTGGTCGAATGATGTTCCAAATCGAGCCAGATGCCGTCGAACCCCTGCATGCTGACCAGTTCGTACACGGTTGGATCGATGAAGTGACAGCAAGTCACCAGCACCGGTTCGCCCCGTTTGAGCTTCGCTTTGACACGACTGCGTCTCATTCAACAATCTCCTGTACGAGTAACGAACCGACAGAGGACACGGTATTGGAAGGGTGATGAAGCCCGCTCACCCGGTTCGCTTGGGCGGGGGATTTTGTCCGGACGACCTGACTGCCGCTTGTCGCCCGCGTGTATTTCCCAGTTCGGCTTCGGGTAGATAGCGTCGCACCTGAACGCGAATCATCGCCCGGGCGCGTTCGACATCACCATCACGAATCGCAGCCGCCAGTTCGGTATGCTCCCAGCCAATTCGCTCGGCGTTGGCGGCATCGGGTGGACTATTGACGGCAATAGACCGAAAGAAGTCGATGAGCACCCGCTGCATTCCCGCAATGAACGGCGAGCCGGTCATTTCAAGCAACAGAGAGTGAAAGGCAATGTCGAGCTTGGTTTGCTTCTTCATGCCCGATCGATCATTGACGGTGTTTTTGATCTCGCCCGCGATGACAAGCAGGCGGTCAACTTGTTCGTCGGTCGCATTTTTGACGGCCAATTCGATCGCACCGACCTCCAGGACATATCGGAATCGCGCTAGTTCCACCATGTTCTCTTCGGACCGAGCCAGGCTGGGCAGGCTGGCCGAAAACAATCGCACGGGATCAGGATGGCGAACGATCAGGCCTTTCCGCTGTCGTCCTTCGAGCAGACCGATGGCACGCAATCGTCCAACAGCTTCACGAGCCACGGTCCGCGAGACTTCGAACTTCTCAGCAACCTCAGCTTCGGTCATGAAGAGTTCACCATCAGGCAACTTGTCTTGTTCAATCTGTTGCCGAATGCGGTCAGCGAGTTGCTGCGAGCGGTTCTGGCGAAGTTCTTTCGGCATCAATAAAAAACCTATTTTTTTAAACTGGCAGACCGACAAGGTTTCAGTCTGAGTTCGGTTCTGACGCAGTGTGCCACCACGAAGGCCGCTCCGATTTGATTGATTCTTCCGTGATTGTGGTGCTCTTGAACAGAATTGTCACGAACCAATCACAGTCAGCGACTAAGAACCGTCTTCCCAGCACTGCTTGTGACTCTTCATTATTATGGTATTTTATTTCGCCGGGTGCATGCAAGCGAGCTCTGCTGCCCGCGAGAGCGCGAAGTCGACTTTTGGGGAGAAGCGATTGGGGCTGCAGACACGGCCGAAAAGGCCGCGAGTCTAGACGAGTCGCGGTTCAACGAATTGCGGTAAGACGAACGATGGATCAACGACTCTTGAGCCTTCATCGTTCAACCAGAAGCCAGCGGCGACGGCGATTCTCGCATGCGTATGCGGCACGCGTCATTCGCGGGATTCCATCCACGTCTTGTACTGAGGGGAATCGACGAATTCGGCATAGTCCGGAATCTCCGTCAGGTCGGCCAGTTCCAGACCCAAGTCTTGTTCGACCATGTTCAAGAGCTTGACGGTCTCGTCGAAATCCTTGGCCATCAGTGACACCGTGATCGCACGCCAGTACGCGTCTTGCAAGTCCGGTTCCAGGCGGATCGCGTCATTGGCGACTTCGCGAGCCTGCTCGAATCGTTCCAGGTAGGCCAAGGCCTGGGCTCGCATGGAGAGTAGCCACGCATCGCCGCCCACATGTTCAGACGTTCGATCGATGCACTCGAGCATCTTCTCGTAATCCTTCTTGAAGAAGTAGCCGTCGATGAGCAGGAAATCGAGTGCGGCATCACCGGGAAACCGCTGCCGGTAGTCATCAATCGAGGAGGCATAGGCTTCATCCGAGACCTGGATCGCCGCTTGCATTCGGATCAGATTGAAGATCTTTTCGTTTTGAACCTTTTCTGGCAGCGTTTCGTAAATCTCGATCGCCTTTTCATACTGACCGTCTTTGATCATCGCTCGCATTTCTGCAATGGAGCGAATCGACTTGACCAGCGGATCCGCAGGCTTGAACAGACGGTCAATGAACGTCTTGGAAACCTCGGCAGCAACCGTCCGCCAAAAGACGCGCAAGGTCTCGGTCATGCGTTCGGCCGAGAGAAACACATAGATATCTTCGGCCCGTACCTGCCCGTCGTCGGAACGCTTCAAGAAATACTGGTGATAGTTCACCCCGCCCTGATTCGGCAGCAGAATTCGGAACACCGCAATCGGCTGATTGTCGACGCGGCCCAGTCGCAGAAATTTGAACGAACCGCCATCCTCGCAATATGAAACCACCTGTTCAGCAAGCCGATCCTTGGACGGTTTGCTCTGTGTCGCCAGGAAGCCCGTTCGAAAGTCGGCGCGCGCCTTGTCGAGGGACGGAGACTTTTCGCCCGCCACGACCGTTTCGAGCATTCGTTCCCAATCGATCAACTTGTGCCACGCCTCGCTATCGCCGTCGATGGCAGCTTGTTCGAGCGCCGTCGCAAACGCCAATTGATCGGATTCCGTCAATTCTTCCTGAATGGGGGCGGCCTGCGGATCAGCAAGGTTCTGGTCAACGGCGGCCCTCACAGTGCGGCTCGAGGTGAGGCACAACATCATAGTTGCCAGCAACAGCCGAGACCAAATTGGCCGCCGTGAGATCCGCAGAGACTGTTGCGAACTTCTGGCCATTCGCCACTGATTGAGAACAACAATCATCGCGGACATCCCTGGTGAGGAAGTGACGAAACGCTATCGGGATTGAAATTTAAACGTCGGGCGATGTGCGTACACTGCCCTGCAGTTCAACGGGTCGCCGTTCAACGAGCCACAGTCTAGCGGATGTTAGATCGTGCAAAAAAGGGGCACGAATTCAATGAAGAAACCTTGATGGTGGTGATTTCAATCGGAATTCTCGATCGCGACCAAACGAGTCTCTGAAGCGCGAGGACGTCACATTTGATTGAGAAGCAGTCGGCTAGGCGGACGGTGTCATTCTGTCCCAACCTTTGGCAGAATCCTTAGAGCGCGGTTTCGAAGATCTGGCGTTGGTCGCATTTCATATCTCGATGAGAACCCGACTCAGATCATCACAGCAATACTTCGTGGTCCATTGGTTTGTCTCTAGGAGCCGAATATGTCTGGTCAGCGATTGTCGCGGCGCGATTGGATGCGATCGAGTTTGTCCACTGTCGGTGCACTCGCCGCCTGGTCACCGCTGCAGCAACTGGCTCTTGCGGACGAAGTGCGTGGCAAACCGAGTTCACTCACGATCACGAAGATCGAAACGTTTCCACTTGAGCATAAACTCAGCAAGTCGGTCGGGCCTTCGGTCGCGCAGTCGAATGTCCGCGATGCGTTGCTGATCAAAATCAGCACGGACAGCGGCCTTGTTGGTTGGGGAGAAACAGCCGACGTCGGCGGGACGCATGGAATCATTGAAGAACATCTGAAACAGGTGCTGCTGGGCAAGAATCCGCTCGAACATCGCAAGTTGTGGCGGGCGATGTGGGGCGCGAATTTTGGCGATGGCCGGGCGGTCGCCTGTTGCGATCTGGCACTGCATGACCTGCGAGGAAAGGCACTGGGCCTCTCAATCAGCGACATGTATGGGGGACGTCAGCGCGACAAAGTGATGGGTTACGCGGCCGCGATGAACTACACCGTGGGGATCCCTCCTGAAGAACAGCATCCGGCCGAGGCGGCAGCACTTGCCAAACGCGGTTTCCTGGCGATGAAGATTCGCACGGGCCGCGACGGATTCAAACGCGATCTCGCAGTCATGCAAAAGATTCGTGAAGCCGTCGGTCCAGACGTGCGACTTTTGACCGATGGCAATGGAGCTTTCACGCTGCCACAAGCGGTCAAGTTCGGCAAAGAGCTGGAAAAACTGGACTTTTACTGCTTCGAAGAACCGTTGCCCCAATCGCCCAACTATGCCGGCTACGACGAACTCACGCGATCGCTCGACATTGCCATCGCGGGGGGCGAAGTCCTCGATTCTCGCGCCACTGCAAGGGAACATCTTCTCAAACGTTCGTTCGACATCATTCAAGCCGACGTCTCGCTTTGCGGCGGAATTGCCGAAGTGCTGTTCATCTCGGAAATGGCAAGACTATTGGGGATTCAGGCGTTGCCACACTGCTATGCCGGGGCGATTGTGATCGCCGCCAGCCTGCACGTGAACTCGCTCTTACCGCCACATTTCCAAGGATTTGCCGGCGGCGACGAACCAATGATGGAATTCGATGTCTACGAGAATCCCTTCCGTGAAGAGATCGTCACCAAGAAGTTTGAACTGAAGAACGGTTACTTCGATGTCCCGACCGGCCCAGGACTAGGAATCGAAATTAACGAAGATCTGGTGCGGAAGTACGTGAAGAAATGACCGCTAAGTCCGATCGATGAGTGAATACGGAGGGCACGAAGTTCTCGAAACAAGCCCCGTTCGACGTGTTGATCGTCGAACGGGGACTCGTTGCAATTTGATCATCGTCAGATGACAGGGCCGATTTTCAGGTTTTCAGACCGAGTTCCTGATGTTGTGACTTCGACGAGGCGGTATATCGCTCGAAGGCGGCTTCGTTGCGAACCGCGCTGACTCCTTGGAAAACCATTCCGAAGCTACGACGATGCCGCGTCGTGGACTGGTTCGCATTCGCGCGGTGAATCGTATTGCCGTGGTGGATCAACACGTCGCCCGGCTTTGCGGGCACCGGTGTTTCGCGGGCTCGATCCAGATCGCTGTAGTCGGAGACCCCTTGCGAGAACCCCAGCGTCTTCGTGCGATTGTGCGGACGAATCCCTTCGAGGTGTGAGCCTTCGATGTACCTCAGGCAGCCGTTCTCTTCATCGACATCGTCCAGCGCCAGCCACATCGTCAGAACCTGGGGTGGTTCGAGGCAGAAATAGTAATTGTCTTGATGCGGCGGAGTGGGATGCTGGGTGCTAGGGGGTTTGTTGAACCATTCCGCACCGTGCACCCAGGCCGACTCGCCCAGCAAGTTTTCGGCGGCAGCAGTCCAGAGCGGGTGCTTCAAATACTGGGCAAAGAATGGATCTTGCTGAATCCGATTCATCTGCTTCAGAGTTTCAGGACGCGACTTGTCCTCGTAAAAGGCATCGCCGTCCGGCAAGGTGGGAACCACTTCGCGCACATAGCGATCAAGATTGTCCTTCAGTTTCTTCAATTCATCGGGGGGCAGAAAACCCCGAATGACGACGAAACCATTCGTATCGTATTCATCCTTCAAACTCGCCCAGTCCATCAGAACAGCTCCTTGGAGAAACGGACGTTTGATCAATCCACTTTTCGCGGTGGCCATAAGCCAGGGTTTACGATCGTCTCGGGAAGTTCCGGAATGGCGGGGGCGATCCTCGACAGCAAGTCTGTCGGTAACGGCCCCCGGTTCACCATCGCCAGATTGTGTTCAACTTGCGCCACGGTTTCCACGCCAGCCAGCACGCAGGTGACATCATCGAACGACAGCATATAGCGTAAGGCCAGTTCGGCCAGATCCATTCCTGCGTCCGCCGCGAGCAATGCCAGGCGGTGTCGAGCGGGCAGTACGTCGCACAGTGCCGGCGGAATGTCTTCGTCCGGCATCACCAGGAGCCCTTGCAGATACACGCTGCGAATGAAAATCGCCACGTCTCGCTGACCGGCCGCTTGGAAGACACCGCTTCGGGGATGCCGAGGATCGAGAATGTTCGCGGGGATTTGGAGGGCCGAGAAATGTTCGTCCGCCACAAACCTGGCAGCGGGGCCGGGCCGGTTGTCGCAGGAAACACCGTAGTACCGCAACCAGCCTTTGGCTTTCAGTTCCGCGAGCACGTTTTGATACGTGGCGTCGGCCTCACGATGAAAGAGAACCACCGGCAGGCAATCGAGCCTGAGGCGTTGTCGCGATTCACTGACCGATTTTTCAATGGCGATTCGTGCCGCCTGTGGATCGGCGAGTTCCGCAGGCGTGAGAGCGCGGACTTTCGTGACAATGGTGACGCGGTTGGCCGCGCCCAGCTCGTCGAGGGCGCGCCCCAGAACGTCTTCACTCGTTCCATAGGCCGCGGCGGTGTCGAAGCAATTGACACCGCCTTCGATCGCCGCCGACAGCATGTCGACGACATGGCGAAAGTCGGGTTGCCCTGTTCGATTGGCCACTCCATAAGGCAGTCCGAATTGGACAGTCCCCAGCATCAGGCGGGAGAGGTGGAACTCTTTCCAGGCTTTGGTCAGCATGCCGTACGACTCCCGTTGATGGAAATCGGCAGAGTGATCATGCGCATTGTGCAGAGCGAACGCGTGTGCTCTGGCGGCAGGCCTTGGGAGGAACGCGATCCTCTACGAGTCGCGACTAAACGAAACGCAAGAAGAACTGTCATGTGACGAAGACTGTACCAATGGGTCATGACAACTGTCCCGACGCTTCGATGGGCCAGACCTCCACCACACGGCCGTTTTCATGCACGACGATCTCGCGATAGAGATTGCAGGTCGTGCAGGCATGGCTGGGGATCAGATGGAGCACTTGTCCAATCTTCCAATCGGGAGCCTTTTGAATCACCACATGTTCTTCGGCCAAAAAGAACGGGACTTCGATGTCTGGAAAACCACGAATGGCCGGGACACCGAATTCCCCCCCTGCACCTTTGACGCCGATATCAAGTACCGCCTTCTGCGGGGCAGGGCGGCTGATCACGCGAACCAAGACCGACAGGGCAATTTCGAACTCAGGAATCAGGCGATGATACTGGCGGTCCATCGTCGCATAGGTTCCAGCCTGCACCTCATCAACACCGTCCATCACACCGGTGATGTCGTAAGTCGCGCTGGAACAGCCACTGATGCAGCCGACGGGAATTCCAGCCGCTTCGATCAAGCGCCGGGTGTCCACAGCCAATTGCATGGCCGCGCGGGCCTTTGCTGTTCGCTCGGCGCGATCCACGACATTGACAAGATGTCCTTCAAACGCCTGCAGACCTGCAAATCGGATCCCCGGCAGATCAACGATTCGACGCGCCAACTCAAGAGCCGGATCTCCGCAGGGGATGCCACAGCGGCCCATTCCGATATCGACCTCGATCAGCAGATCGACGTTGACACCGGCTGCTGCGGCGGCCTTCGAGATGGCGAGTGCTTGTTCAACATGATCGATTGCAACCGCCACGCGAGCCTGCTTTGCCAGTCGGACCAGTCGGGCGATTTTCGGTTCACCCACCACCTGATTCGCCACTAGGACGTTGGTGAATTCGTGCGCGACCAGAATTTCAGCCTCGCCCAATTTGGCACACGTCATCCCCACCGCACCGGCCGCCATCTGCCGTCTGGCCAAGGTCACGCACTTATGATTCTTGAAATGCGGCCGCAGCTTGGCAGGACGGTTTTTGAAGAAATCCGCCATCCGAGCCAAGTTTCGATCCGAGATCTGTCGATCCAAGAGCAGCGTAGGCGTATCAAGCTCGTCCACGGTCAGCCCAATTCGCGGATCGGGCGTGGAGGGAGCTGCTATTCCGGCCATGGAGACTTCTCCGTTGAGAGTGAATAGATTACGGCTTTGGAACTGGTGTACTCGTGGACGGTTTCTTCGTAACCCAATTCCGCGCCGATTCCGCTGAGCTTATATCCAAACACGGGGACGTTTGGACGCAGTGCACCACCACCGTTGATGGTGATGCGGCCAGCTTTCAATTGACGAGCCACTCGCAAGGCGCGGGTGCCGTCGGTCGACCAGATATTCGCCATCAGGCCAAAGTCGCAATCGTTGGCGATCCGGACAGCCTCAGCTTCGTCACGGTACGTCAAGACGCTCAGGACCGGTCCGAATACCTCTTCGCGGGCGATCGTCATGGGAGCTTTGACGCCGTCGAAGATCGTCGGGGGAAAAAAGCAATTCTCCGTGGTCGTCGGCACGGGCCCGGTCAACACGCATCGCGCCCCTTCGCTTTTCGCCACGTCGACATAGCGTTTGACGGTGGCGAGATGCTGGGGATTGGCGAGGCACCCCAGTTGAATATTGGGATCGGTGGGATCGCCCTGTCGCAATGACTTCACTTTGGCGACGATGCGTTCGAGCAGGTCGGCATGCTGACTTTCATGGACCAGCAATCGCGACCCGGCGACACAGACTTGTCCCAGGTTGAAGAAGATTCCCGTGATCACACCATTGACGACGTTCTCAATCGGGGCATCCGGGAAGACCAGACTGGGGGTCTTCCCCCCCAGTTCGAGCATCACGCCTTTCATACCGATTTTGGCCGCTTCGAGCATCTGCACGCCCGTCTGATGCCGACCTGTGAAGGTGATCTTGTCGATCCCACGATGCCGGATCAGCGGCGTACCGGTTTCGGCCCCGGTCCCGTGAATGACGTTGATCACGCCTTCGGGGAAGCCGACTTCCTGGGCGAGTTCGGCGACCATCAAAGCCGACAGTGGCGAGACTTCCGACGGCTTAAGAACCACCGTGTTTCCACATGCCAGAATCGGCGCCAACTTGATCGCCAGATTGGTGAGCGGAAAGTTCCAAGGAACAATCGCCGCGATGACACCCATTGGCTCGCGAAACTGCATGGTGACGTTATCGGGCAACGTCCCGTAACACTTCCCCGCGATTTTGTCCGGCAATCCGGCGTAGCTCTCGAACAGATCGGCTGCGCAGGGAACGTCAAACCCCCGAGTATCGCGAATCGGCTTCCCCACATTCAGCGTATCGGTCATCGCGAAGTCGTCGAGCCGTTCGCGAATCTTTTGTGCGAGCTGATAGAGCATCCGTCCACGAACGAGAGCATCAAGTCGCGGCCAGGGGCCTTCGTCGAACGCCCGACGCGCGGCAAGGACAGCTCGATCGACATCCTCCGCTTCCGCGATGGCGACGGCGGCCAGCACTTTGCCGGTGGCGGGATTCATGACATCCCACGTTCGGCCAGCCGATCCGTCGACCCACTTTCCATCGATGAACAGTTGATTGGGCCAGGCTTTCATCAGGAGACCTCGCTGGAATTCAGAACAATCAGGGAAGGAAATGAAACGAGTAGAGATCTGCGTCTTTGAGGGCGATTCGCAACCGGATGGCTTGGCCAGCCAGCGCACTGACATCGGCGCCGGCCTTCCATGCCACTTCTCGATCGATTTCGTTGCCGATTTGCTCACGGCAATCCGCCAGAGTGAAGCCTGGGAACGGCTTTCCGCCGGCGTCCTGCAATTCAAACCGCACTCCACCGCCCGCGGACGTGGCAAAGTTGATTCGCAGACTCTTGCCCGAGAACACTACCGGCTTTGTCACCAATTCGCCCTCTTTCACACCCGCCCGCACCGAGGCGAATCCGTCGAGTCGCAGGGAATATCGGCGAACATGGGCGGTCGGCTGGGCGTAATCCTGACTGACGTAAAGAGACAGTTCGGTCGGGCTGGTTTGAATTAGATTCAATGCAGGATAGTTGGTTCGCGAAACCCAGTTTTGTGGTCCGATTCCGGGTTTGATGAATCCTTCCAGAAACGTGCGATCGTAGATATGACCGCCACGGGTACTCATCAGGATCGCATCAGACGTATCTTTGAAATAGTCGGGATTCACATGAATCGCCTGTGCTTGCTCGGCCGTCAGAACTTGCCGATCGGGAAAGAATCTTGCGGCAATGGCCAGATAGATGTGCGGCGCCCGGAAGTAAGGCGAAGTCTGGTTCGTATAAAGGTGCTCGGCAGGGGCAGGTCGCGCGCCTGATCCGTCGTCGTGCTGTTGTTCCATCATCTCGGCAGGCGCCCAGTTCACAAAATCAGGACTGGTCGAACGAGCGATCCGGCGAAGTCCGTCCCACACGCGAAAGTAACAGACAAATGTCCGTTCGTGCTCAGACCAGAATGCGAGATTCTGGGAATCGAACAGGTGTGAGAAAGGGAACGTCATCTGCTTCGGCCCCAGAATGGGTTCCTCACGCAGTTTCTTCCAATGAATTCCATCGGCCGAGACATAAGCAAACAGCGCCTTCCCGGTCCCCCCGATCGCCTTATATCGTTCATCGGCGGCAACGCCTGGACGAGGATCGATCGTCGGACAAAAGTTGTGCGTGACCGGTGCTGCGTCGGCCAGGACAATGTTATTCGCGCGGCTTCCTTCAAACTCAAACAGGCCCAGTTCCGGCTTCGTCCACTTGATACCGTCACGCGATTCGGCCGTGCAGGTCCGTTCATGCGGACTACCATCCGGCCCCAATTTGGAGATACCCCGGTAGAACATCCGGAAGCGATCATGATCCTTCAAGATCGTGACGTAACCCCCGTGCGGTCCTTCCCACGGATGGTCAAATCGCAACACGGAACCTTCGTCGCGCGGTTCGTGCAGTCGGAGTTCCGCGTTCGTCAAAGTGTCGATCAGAAGTCGATCGACGAACAGTTCTCGCCGTGATCCAATAAAGGTGCCCGACTCTGTGTTGCTGGCCTGCGCCCACACGAGCGACGAACCTGAAACAGCGCTGAGAACGGCCATGACCGCCCAGCGCCGAAACATCACCGCGAAAGATCCGGTCGAACGCATCTGCTGTCGCCCCTCAATGAATCGGTCGATCATCGCTACGACGTCGCCAGGCGAACGCGTCAATTGAACGATGGCACAGAACCCACCCTTTCAATCGAGGAAATGTTCGCCGCGGCAATGGCCCGTGCAGTATGAAGTCCCCGGCAGCGAGATGCAATTCGCCGCGAAACCTCACCCTGTTCGGAACACCGCACCGTTCGAAACACTGCAGGTGGCGATGCCGTTACCGCCACATCAGGGCATCACGGGCGGCGCGAGCGGTCTGCTCGGCCTCATCGACGTTGTCAGACAACACGGTCAGGTGGCCCATTTTTCGACCGATTCGTGCGGCCTGCTTGCCGTACAGATGCAACTTCAAATTCGGATGCGCGAGCGCAGCGGGCCAATTCGGCTCACCAGGCTCCCAGACATCGCCCAGCAGATTCGCCATGGCAGATGGCGAGCGAAGCTCTGACGAACCGAGCGGCAAACCACAAATCGCGCGCACTTGCTGCTCGAATTGGCAGGTCACGTGGGCGTCGATCGTCAGATGGCCTGAATTGTGGGGTCGCGGTGCCGTTTCATTGATCAGCAGTTCGCCCGAGCGTGTGACGAAGAATTCGACGCACAGGACCCCGACGACGTTAAGCGATTCGACCACCGCGCGGGCGATTTCGATTGCTTGCTTCGCGACCGATGCAGGAACCCTCGCCGGACAGACGGACACATCCAGGATGTGATTGTGGTGTGCGTTCCCGATTGGACCGTAGCTAACGAACTGGCCATCGAGTCCGCGTGCGGCGACGACGGAGATTTCGCAATCGAAATCGATGAACGATTCCAGAATGGCTTTCGGGACGTTCAGTGATGCCCAAGCGGTGGCGGCGGCATCGACCGATCGAATGACGACCTGGCCTTTGCCGTCGTAGCCCCAGTCGGCGGTCTTCAGAACGGATGGGATTCCCTGCTTTTTGAGTCCAGCGAGGAGTTCGTCGACCGATGTCACAGAGACAAACGGGGTGACGGGCAATCCCGCATCACGCAGAAACGTTTTTTCTCGTAGACGATTTTGTGACGTGTAGAGCACACTGCCGGCCGGGCGAACGGGGCCGAACCGATTACAAACTTCGGTGGTTTCCGCTGGCACATTTTCAAATTCAAATGTGACGACCGAAACGCCTTTGGCGAATTCCGCCACGCGATCCAGGTCGTGGTAGTCGGCTTGAATTTCAAGATCCGCCACCTGCCCCGTGGGAGTCTCGTGATCGGGCGACAACACGTGAACGCGATAGCCCAGGCGTCGCGCGGCGATCGTGAACATGCGACCGAGTTGACCGCTGCCGAGCACACCCAGGGTGGCGCCGGGAAGAATTGGTTTTGTCATGGGAGCGTATCTCCCAATACGCGATCTCGTTGTCGTGTTTGGAATTCGTGAAGTTTGGTTCGTAGCTCTGGCCGTGATGCGGCCAGCACACGTACTGCCAGCAGACCGGCGTTTTTCGCACCGGCTTCGCCAATCGCCAGGGTGCCGACGGGAATCCCCCCGGGCATCTGCACGATGGAAAGCAACGAGTCTAATCCGTTGAGGGCTTTGCTTTGAACGGGGACACCCAGGACCGGCAGGACGGTTTGCGACGCCACCATGCCCGGCAAGTGCGCCGCACCACCGGCCCCAGCGATAATGACTTCCAATCCTCGCGTTTCGGCGGCCGCCGAGTATTCACACATCAGTTCCGGGGTCCGATGCGCAGAAACGATCCGGCACTCGTGCGGCACGCCGAATTCCGTCAGCATTTCGGATGCATGTCGCATCGTTTCCCAATCGGATCGGCTACCCATAATCACCCCGACAAGGGGGGCGGGCGGGCTGGAATCGGTCATCAATCGTCCTGTCGGCGCGAAAAACAGAGGTCGTCAACTTGCCCGAATGACAAGCTTTTGCAACGTCATGTTGGCGATTCTGTCCGTAAGTTCAAGCGGCCATCGGCGAAAGTTCAGGATCAAGCAGACCGGATCGACGTTTTCTGTCCATTTCGTCATGAATGGAAGCGATTGAAGAATTCGTTAGACCGCGATTCTTCGTCGCCTCAAAATTCTTCGACGAACCGCGACTTGTCGCGGAGCGCGGTCTTCACTTGTCGGTCTCACTGCTCGTCGGATATCGCGTGTAGCCGATGCCTTGCTTCTGTGCCGCTAAAGGCCGACGTCACCGCTGGTAGATGGGCAGCAGTTGATATGGGGGCGTGAGCGACAGAACGACGAGTGAGGTTGTGTAGGTGTTGCCGAACATTTGGTCGCGATGCGATTCCGCAGGCCATGATCCGTCCGCGAGTTGATTCTTGAGCAGGACCCGCATCAAAGGCGGGTAGAAACGAGCCCAGTAGTTACCGCCCAATTGAAACATGCCCTGACTGCAGTAGTAGACACTGTAATGATAGCGTTCCTGATCCGACTGCACGCGGTTGTAGTCGTCGAAAGGATGTTCCAAAACCCATTCTCCCGCGGCCTTGGCCATCTCAGTTTGATGCTCGCCCCCCAACGAGAGTGACAGAATTCCGCTGCCCACGATCGCGCGTGTCGTGTTATCGCCGGGCGGCAGCCGACAGTACAGAAACGATTTCAGGTTGGGATTGAATGAGCGGCGGACATAGCCCATCGCGTCATCGATCCACTCTTTACTGACGTCGAATTCGGCATTCCGTGCGGATCGTAGGAACATCAATTGCCACGAACTCATCGACAAATCGGCATCGCTTTTCAGCGTTGTGTAGGCGCCCAGGTACCGCCATCCTCCGCGATCGCCTGCATTCCGCTTGGGTCGCAATTGATGTTCACGCGTCAACGCCAGCGCCAAGTGAATCGCCTGTTTGATCCGCGTCTGCTGTTCGTGCTGGGTCATCCCGTAGACTTCGCTAAGCATCAGTCCGGCGATGGCATGGTTGTACAACCCGGTGTGTGACGGTGTGCCATACTGCCAGATCTGTCCAATCGGCAGGCTGAATAGCAGACCATTTTCCTGCTGCTGGCTGAGGACAAAATCAATGGCTCGCTCGAGTTGAATCCCGTACCGTCCCTCGCTTGGGACATGTCCGCGAGCCAGAAATGCCATGACGCAGAGGCTGGTGATGCCCGGCTGACCCAAATCAGGAGCCTGGAACGACCCATCGGACATTTGCGTCGTCGCCAGGAACGCCAGAGCACGATCGACGGAGGCGTCGAGTCGATTCCATTCGACGGACGTCATCAGATCGGACGTCGGCTCGGCGGGCACGGGCTCGGCGGCAACTCCCGAGATCGCAAGCAGGCAACCCGTGATGATAAACGTGCTGCGAAAGTTGATTCGCTCATTCAGTTTCACTGGAACGACCCCGTTCATCTGAAAAGCTTGGCGTTCAACGTTGGAAAATCGGCAATAGTTGATAGGGCGGCGTCAACGTCAGAACGGCGAGGGACGTCGAATAGACGCTGCCCAGATAGTCCTCGCGAAGTTCCGCGGGCCACGATCCATCGCCGAGTTGATTGTCGAGCAGCGTCCGCATCATCGGGGGATAAAAGCGAGTCCAATAGTCTCCCCCCAATTGAAACATTCCCTGACTACAGTGATACGCGCTGTAGTGATAGCGTTCGTGGTGGTTTTCCGTGCGGTTGTACTGATCGAGCGGACGTTTCAAGATCCATTCACCCGACGCCCGGGCCATCTCGGATTCATGCTCGCCCCCCAGCGATAGCGCCAGGATCCCGCACCCCGCGACAGCACGCGAGTGGTGCGTTTCAGGTGCAAGCTGAGCGTAGTGGAATGTGCCCGTACTCGGATTGAATGATCGCCGGATATAGGCCATCGCCTCGTCCATGTACTCTTTCGGCACATCGAATTCCGCATTCCGGGCAGACCGCAGAAACATCAACTGCCAGGCCGTCACCGTCAGATCGGAGTCGTTCGGTAGATGAGGGCTTCCGGCAAGATATCGCCAGCCACCTTTGTCGAACTCCGTCCGCTTGGGACGTTCTTGCTGCTCGCGCGTGAATCGGACTGCCGACTTGATGGCTTGCGCGATTCGCTCGTGCTGAGTGGATTCCGTCATGCCGTACACGTCGCCGAGCATCAAACCCGCGATGGCATGATTGTAAATTCCCGTATGTGATGGCTTGCTCCCTTGCCAAACGGGTTCGATCGGCATCGCAAAAATCAAACCGTTGTCCTGCTGCTGAGCCAGCACATATTCAATGGCCCGATCGAGCTGGGCTCCATATTGGCCTTCGCGCGGTGCATGTCCGCGGGACAGGAACGCCAGAATGCAAAGACTGGTAATGGCCGGTTGCCCCACGGGTGCGGTCGTGAATGCCCCATCCGGTGACTGTCGCGAGGCCAGATAGGAGAGCGCGCGATCAATGGCATCATCCAGACGTTTCCATTCGGTTGAGCTCAGCAGATCCCGTTGCGCTCGGGTACGAACACGTTCCCCGGCCCGCACATCAGCCAGGTGTCCGAACGGCAACAGCAGAATCATCACGGACGCGATGACGATGCGCAGCGACCATGTTGCCCAGTCACGGCTCATACGGTTATTCCGCGCGAGGCGGCCCTTTATTTCTGAGTTTTATCCGATGGGCGACCCAACCAGCGAAGACTCACTTTTTCGGTGCAGGCGTGGTCTCACCACCCGAAATCATTTCAAAATAGTGCTCGATGGCCGATCGGTATTTTTCAGGCGGTGACTGCCCGCGCACTTGTTTCAGGCCATCGTCCAGCTTGGAAGCCAGGGTGTTCCAACGTGGATTGACATGGCGACCACGACCGGCATTCTGGGCTTCGGCGCCTGCCGCGACCGCGGCATCGGTCAGTCTTTTCTTGCGAACAACCGCGGCTTTTTGGAACTGACCCGCCATCCGCTGTGCGTTCTGTGCCTGTGCTTGAGCTCCCGAGGCCATCATCCCGCCCATATTGCCTTTCGAGGGCGACATCCAATCCTTCACGATGGAAAGATTATTGGGGCGACAGCAGGGGATCCCCAATCCTTCGGCGGCCAGCTTTTCGTCTTCCAACATCGCGAGCAATTCCTCGATCGATTCTGGTTCGACACCATCAAGGCTTGGCTTCGTGTTGACGGGTTGTGCGTCGAGATGGGCGATGATGGCTTTCAACAGCACGTCAAACTGCTGCTCGGCCGTCGCGAATCGTTCGATCGCTTTTCCCTGGTGCTCGATTGCTTCATTTAATTGATGCTCGGCCAAAAGTTCTTCCACCGCAACCTGCTCGACAAGCAGTTCGTTCTCGAGCGTCTCGCTCATCTCTTTGGCCATTTGCGCAATATCGGGGCTCAAGCCAGACATCCATGATCGCAAGTTTCCAATCTTGTTAGTCATTTCGGCGGTGTCGTTTGTCAGCCGGGATTGGTCCACCAGGGCCAGTGTATCCCATTGTTTGTCTTGAAACGCTTTTGCTTTGGTGATCCAACCAGAAACCAGTGTGGTCAGTTTTGCCGCTTCTACCAGTCGATTCGTGACATGCGTCATCAGCTTCGGCAAGTCAGGATGTTCATCTGCGAGACTGGACAAATCGGCTTCAAGCGTTTGCAGCAAGTCATAGACCTGCTTCGCTTCGGCGGTCGCTTCCTCGTTGGTCGCAGCCTTGGCTTCCAATTGCTGTGTCGCCACAGTCAGCTGCTCTAGCTGCTGTCGTAAGGAGCGGACGAATTTCTCGTCCTGATTCAGATCCTTCGGCAGCCACGTCTCGAAGTTTTCGGACATTGTTGCAGTCGCCTGCCGAATTTCATCGGCTTCTTCGACCAAGCGCGTCTTCCAGATTTGACCGATATCCGCATCGGCGGGGTTCTCTTTCGCGGCCGCGAAGGCCCGGTGTTCTTGTTGCAATTGGTCTTGTTTACGTGCGTTGATCGTCATCTGATCGCGAAGCGAGTCCGCATCGAGGCGGGTTTGGGCCATAAACCGCCGCAGCAGGTTTGGATCTTCCGCAAGCAGTTTTGCAAGCTGGGCCTGGATGTCGCGTTTTTTCTCGAGCAGTTCCTTCAACTTTCGACGGAACTCGTCATCCAGATCAAGTTCCAAGAATTTGCGATTCTGTGGATTGATCGTCGGACGTGAGTTCCCCAGCAGCTTGAACGAATCTTCCAGAAAAACCTGATGCATCTTCTTGATATGCTCCATCGCATCGGCGAGCTGGTGATTGACTTTCACGCCTTCATAAGTGCGAGTGAGTTTGGCCAGCATCTCGCGAGCGCGACGAATGTGGGTGAATGAGACCTGCAGGTCTTGCGCCTGTCGATCAGGTTCGGCCTTTGCGACCTCACGCAGGACCGTTGTCGCCCGGGACATGTGACGTTCGTCGATCTCGGCCAGTTGCAGGGCCATAAAAGCGTACGGTGTCGCGGAACTCTTCGAGGCCAGTTCAACTGCGACTTCGCTTGCTTTCGTCAAGTGTCCAACGGCCTTTCGAACGGACTGATCTAGCGACTGGTCCCAGGCCGAGTTCTTCGCGAACTGATCGATCAGAGTTCGATTTTCGAGTTCGCCGTTGCTTAGTGCCGCGTCCAATCGCTGCAGAAAGTCTTCGATTGCAATCTCTAGTTTTTCACGCATCTGACCTTCGAAGGAACCGGCCCATTCATCGATCTTCAAACTTTTGGGGCGACAACTGGAACATTGCCCCAGGGCATTTCGACGCGTCATCGAATCGGCAGGACGTGGTGCAATTTCTTGACGAACTTGTGGCGTTTCTTCGTCCTTGGATTCGTTCGGCTTGGTCGAGGCAGTCGACTGCGATGGAGATGAGGCCGAAGACTGCGATGATTGGTCGGACTTTGGTTGCCCTGGATTCTGATCCTGCGCCGGGTTGGTGTCGTCGGCCTTTGCGAT
Source organism: Schlesneria paludicola DSM 18645 (assembly GCF_000255655.1). Classification (NCBI taxonomy): domain Bacteria; kingdom Pseudomonadati; phylum Planctomycetota; class Planctomycetia; order Planctomycetales; family Planctomycetaceae; genus Schlesneria; species Schlesneria paludicola. The sequence goes on from NZ_JH636434.1 coordinate 3,322,996, forward strand.
CTGGTCAGATTCACGGGTCTCGGCCGGCGCACTTTCGGCAGTCGCGTTCTCTGTCTCCGACTTCTGGGCAGGGTCTTGATTCGACGTGTCGGCAGAGGAAGCGGACGATGATGGTGGACTCGCCTTGGCAGTGGCGTCGTGTGATTCTTTCGGATCGGAATTGTGATTCGATGCGGGCTTGCGATCTTTCGAAGCCATCTGATCCCCGACCGCGGAACTGTCCTTGGTATCGAAGACGCGAACGGAATAGCTGAGCTGTGCGCCGCGTTTGAGTTTCAGGTCCTTTAGATCGAGCTGCATCTTCCCCTGTACCTCGGGTTCGCCCTGCTGATTTCCCAACGGGATCTCGATCACCTGTAGTGGCTCGGCATCGGGATTGGTCTCGTCTTTAACGACAAGTTCCGCCTTGGCGATCCCAAAGTCATCCTTGGCCGTGAACTCGATGGCGATCTTGTCGTCAGGACGCACAACGACATCATCAAGCGGACTGGTCAGATTGACGGTCGGAAATTGATCGGCGTACGTCACGATCTGGCACGTGGGTGGCTTTTCATTCTTCAGCCCGTGTTGACTGACCATCTGAACGGTGAACGAAAGGTCGTCCTTGAGCTCTTGTTCAAAGTGAAACACTCCGTTCACATCGGCCACGACAGGAATCGAGGTCTGGTCCGAAAGGACTAGGCGCAATTCCTTCAGTGGCTCGCTGGCCTGAATGCTGAGACGCAGGCGGCTTTCAGCGAGAGCGCGTGATCGACGTGGCAATCCATTTTGCTGAACGATCGGAAGCCGGCTATAGGCAGGAGGAATGATCTGAAAATCGACGCTCTCGATGCGCGGACGTTCTGCGATCGCGACCTGCTGCCAGGGCGATTGTCCGTCACCGGCGCGAACGCGAAATTCGAATGGTCGCTCGACCGAACTCAGATGGAACGCGAAGTTTTCCGGCTGATTCGCAACGGGAACCATCGGCAACTTTGAAACATGTCCGGCATCGTCCCGAATCCAGATCGTCGCCTCACGCCGGATTCGATTTTCAAGCCGCGCAATGATCGTGGTGGATTCAAACTTGGGAACCGTCGACTTCATGTCAGGTGTCGTGACCTTCGTCAGACTGATCTCGCTGGTCGGTCGCCAGAAGCGTTGCCACAACACCGACATCTGCGATGCATCGACGAGCCATGCACAAAGCATGACGGCGAGTGCGCCCACCAACCAGTTCGCGTTGGACTTCAGTCGTCGAGGTGAAACGACCTGCAGAGGATCGACGAGGTGACCAAGGTGCTCGGCCTCGTGTGCGACCTGTCCGATCAGAATCGACGATCCGCGGACCTCAGGGGGATCGTGACTGTTGGAAAGATCCGTGATTGTGGTCCAGCGTTCTTCCAGTTGCGGAACCGAGGCTTCGACCATTCCGGCAACGTGCGGCATCGACGGCCGAATCAGCAACGGCCGCAACACGTATGCGGCGGCACCCAACGTACCGCAGATCAATGCGGTCAAAGTGATCAGCACGCGAATCATGAGAGAGAACGGCGTCGACAGCCAGTCCACAGCCATCGCCCCCAGCAGCAACACGCAAAAGAGCGTCGTGGAGACGAGGGCTCCCGAGAGCACGCGCATGGCTTGTTCGCGTCCACGAACGGCATTCAGTTTTCGATCGATCAAGCGCGGCACGACAATTGGTGAGGTGGACATGGTTGCCCTTTCAGATCCGGCGGAACGCTTGACGCTTTTTCGATCGGCAATGATCGTAACAGGAAGTGGAACCCCAACTAAAGCAGATTTGTCTGTTTTCTGACAATCCATTCCAGAATGAGGCAGCCGCTGATCAGCCACAGACACCACCAACGGTTCCACATAGGCTGGTGCGTTTCGCTTTCGATGATTCGTGGCGCAAGTGAGACCAGGTTGGGAAGGTCGCACAAGACCGTGGGCGGAATGATCTGGCCACCGGTCAATTCCGCAATGCGCGCCAGCAGCACCGGATCGCTTCGCAAATCATGCGTTTCGGCATTCACATCTCGAGCGACTGTGATCGTTGCGGAAACGACGCCCTGAAATCCTTCGCGACTGAGCAGTGATTTCACGTCCTCACCAACGGGTTGAATTAGAATCTGTCCATCGATGAGGCGATCGAAACGACCGAGATAGCGGCCTGGAATCTTTTCGTCACGTTCCAGGTCGACCTTGGCAATCTCGGTGTCTTTGATTCGGGCGACGGCCTGGATCTTGGCCAGTCGAAGAGGTTCACCATCGGTGTCGTGTAACTGCGCGGTAATCTGAACAGGCTCGCCCGAATCATAGTGCTCTTTGTCCGCACTGATTCTCACGGTCTTGGAACCACCCGCCAATTCCGAGGCCATCGCCCATCGCAAAAATTGGCCCCAGAACGCGTGATGAAACCGATCGCCATGGCGGGCACGCAAGCGGTACGTCGCCGGGGCCGAGATCATCGCAACTTTGCCTCGTCCAACGTTCTGCCAGCAGAGGAACGCGTCTGGCTTCTCTTGTTGATCGGGATTCTTCAGCGGCACGACTCGCAAGAGGGTGTGCGCCGACGGCTTGGGGATGCGGTACGCAGAGAGCCAGTTCAATGGATTGAACTGGAATGCCTCGCTCCACACCCGTTCGGTTGTCGAGAGATCATCCGAGACCTGAACCGCGGACGACATTCTGCCTTCGGCAGTCGGGACGACAGAGTAGGCCGCGTCGCTTTCGGATGCCGATGTCGCAACGACAGGCAAGAGTTCGGCGAGAGGTGCACTCGCAAAAGCCTGTGGCATCGATTCGGGCCCGGCGATCAGGACGAGAGTCCCCCCGCGCTGCGAAACATATTCTCGCAGTGAACGTTGACTTGCATCGGACAATTGCGAGGCGAGCAGATCCCCAAGAATCACCACGCGGTAGCGGCTCCATCCATCCAGTTCGACGGGCAATTGCACATTGTCGACGAATTCTCCGGTCCCGGCCGGAGTGGGATGAAAGATCAATTGATGGTGTTTGATGTGCGGATCACGTTCAAACAGGTTCGACAGAAAGCGAAATTCCCAGCGTGGACTGTTGTCGGCCAAAAGCACATTGATCACGTCTTCGATCACGTCGACAGTGATCGATTCTTCATTGTTGTTCTCGGAGACTTCGTCGGCGACCGGAACCACGCGCACTGTGTACTCATAACGGCCGAGTTCGCTACGTGTGGTCGTGAACGAGACAGGGTGGTCGGCACGCGTCGTTTGCGGTGTGAACTGCTGACGGTCAAGAACTTCTTCATTCCGCGAAGCATCCTTGGCAACGAGCTCGATCTGAATCGTTTCACCGAGACAGTCGGACGCGGTCACCAAAGATTCAATGACGATCTTGTCGTTTTTGGCCACGGCACGCGGAGCGTCAATTCGATGAAGTTCGATGTCTCGCATCAGGCGATCATCGCCGACCGCGATGACATAGAATGGTACGTGACCAAGGCTGGCGGCGACGTCTTGCGGGTTGCGTCCAGAGGTGTCGGTATGCCGCCCGTCAGAGAGCAGCACAACGGCCTCAATGCGATCAGTCGCCGCAGTTCGTCCAATCAATTCCAGCACGGAACTGAGATTTGTCATGGGTGGTCCATCCAAAGGAACCTGCGGTGAGGCCGCCCCAAGTCGCTTCCAATCCTTGTCGACAATAGGACCAATTTGATGGTCAAAGGCCCAGCGTTGAATGTGCGTCTCTCGTTCAACGCGGCTCAGCCAACTGGATTCCGCACAGTCTAAAACGTTGTTAATCCATTCGCGACGGCTGCGAGGTTTCGAGGCTGTCGCGAAGGATGCCGCGCCTCCATTTGCCAAGTCGTTATCGATGGCGAGCCCCGCTAGTTTTCGATCGAATTTGATTTCGTGGTCAAGTTGTGTGAGCAATGTTCGAATCATTGTCGATTGGACTTGTTGTGACGAAGCGCCTGACCGAGCCTGTTGTGACAATTGCTGAAACGAGGGAATGATCTCGTCACGCAGGGTTGCGAGATTCTTTTCGATCGAAGCTTTCTCGGACAGCAGTAGCGGTTCTGACGAATTCAAGATTGAGCCGTACAGCAATTGCGAGTTTTCCGCGGCTTTCAATGCCAAGTTCACCTGTTCACGCAGTGCTTCGAACGCCCGATGTGACTCACTCAGTTTTTGCGCCTGCTGCAGGCATCTCCTGGCTTCGGTCGTCGAAACCAGCAGCCGATCACACAACGAGACAAGCCGGATGGTGTCGGCGGGATGGCTCGCGATGGCCCAACGACGATCCTTGGCGGGGTCGGATGAATCCACGGTCTCCATACTGCCGCTGATGTCAGCGACGATCGCCAGCGTCTTGCGTTCAGAACGGCGCGTCACCGTCGTCTGCGTCGGTTCCAGGCACATCCAGAGCGTCATTCCCAGCACGACAATGCGCAAGGGCAAGAACCATTGGACCCACCGCTTTCCACTAAAACGAGCTTCCAACCAAAGCGTGATGGCACAAATGGCCGCTAGTACGACGCCAAGTGCGATCGCGGACCCGATGGTGAGGAGCCCCTGAAACGTCAGCCGCTGGGACGTTTCGGGGCCGGTCGCGTTGGCCGCAGTCGTAACAGACGTCAGCATGGAATGTAGGGGAGACCAATTCATGGATCACATCGATCTGTCGTGAACGCGGGTGGAATCGTGGCAAATCTGTCGGAAGCGTTTGGAGTCTCGTTGGGCTGTTTGGCGTTGGAAACCCCGAGAAGCGTCAGGTTGGTGGATGTTTCCTCGTTACCAGGCACCCGCTTGCTAACCCATCTTTTCCTCGTTACCAAGCTCCCGCTTGGTGACGCCTCTTCCGATCTTGTTTTCTGTCAGGCAGGAAGGCAGCCAGGAACCGTCGAACACATTTCTGGGGTGTAGAAAGCGATGCCAGGCGGGGGCTCGGCAACGAGGAACATCGATGCGTTATGAACTGGCGACGGCTGCGGGGAACTGGGCAATCAAATGTTTACGCCAGGCGAACCAGCAGACAGAAAACAATTCGGTCAGGATCAACAGGATCAAGCCGAGCAAGAACCAGCTCCACACAGGTGCTTGCGCGGACGAGGTCGTGACGGTGGATGGCCATTCCAATGGGTTCGTGACGAAGTGCAAGTTGGGCACACTGGTAAGTTCCGTTCGCTGAGTCGCCGTCAATTCCGTGAGGTCCGATTCATCAGGGTCTCGATTGACGTAGAATCTCGCAACACGATTTGTGTCACCTCCAAGGTTGATGGAGTAATCGCCTGGGAACGCGGTACCAAAATACCGATAGATCAATTCCTCGGCTTCGACATCGGGCATGATCGACAGCGGCTCTTGATATGGCGCTTTGAGCAGGGCCTTGCCTTCGGTCGCATCGCGTCCTTGTTTCAGCAATCCTTGCTTAAGGACAAGGGGTGAGTTCATCGAGAGATTCCGAAAGACGGCCGATGGCTGCGATAGATAACGCAGCCACTCCTGAACATAGGGGACGAACAATTTGCAGAGGGTCATGTTGCTCCATGACCGCGTCAGGGGAAACGCCTGGATGATCACTCGTCCTGCACCATGAAATCGTTCGACCGCCAGGATTTGTCCATCACCGGTCTCAAGCAAGATTGAGGGTTTTGTCGCCGAGTTGGCTTTCAGTTCATACCGGCGAAAGATCTTTGCATCACGAATATCGAGTCGCACCGTGTCGCCCAGCAATCCCGTAGCAGGATGCGTGACAGCAGGAGGATGGACCGTGACGAACGTCTCTTCATGGTCGTCTTTGCCAAGGACAGCACCGACAAGCACGGGCGAGAGACCTTCTTCGCTCGCGGCAAAATGCTGATTGAATGCGTCAGCATCCGAGTCCATCCCGAGCGCCAGCCAAAGTCCGCCACCGCTCGCCACGAACTGTGTCACTCGTTCAGCAAGCGCATCGGTAAATGGGGGCGTGACGGTGAACACAATTACGGCGTAGCCTGAGAGCGCCGTCGATTGAAATTCTGTGATGTCGACCAGTTTCGCCTCAAAGAAGCGGCTGTCTTGACTGGAGTTCCCTGCCTGTTGCCGATTCCCCAACGCGGCCAATACGTACTGAGACTCGTCCCACACAGGGTCTGAGCGCTCAGAGGGCCCCACGATCAAGACGGGGACCTTATCTCGTATTTCAAGGATGACCTTTGCGTCATTGTCCGACAGAAGTTCGTCTCGGTAATCCACATGACAATTGACCGCGTATTCTCCCGATTGATCAAACGCATGCTGAATCTGGACGGTGGTTGTCTGCCCAGGGTCCAGGGCTTCCGCAAAGGAGACGTTGAAGGAATCTCCGTCACAGCTCCATTGCAGCGAACACGACTCGACCCGGATCGCTCCATAGTTTTTGAGGCGGGCTCGAAATTCAATGGTCTCTCCGATTCCCGCGAGAACGCGATCGGTCTCGAGACCTTCGAGCCCAATATTGATGGCACGATCCGCGCTCTCACCCACATCGACGACGTTGATGACGGTGGGAAATCTCGATCCGGCGATCTGCTGCTGCAAGCGAGCCGCAGCAATCCGGCAATCGGCAGGCCAACCATGTTGACGGCAATCGGTAACGACCGTCACGATCCGCGAGCGTGACTGTCGGCCGGTTTCGACGGCCAGCGCCTGTTCGATCGTCCCCATCAAGTCGGCGGGCCCCAGGCTGGGACTCATGCGCTGCACGCGTTGGCACAATTGGCCGAATGCCGCCGAGTCGCCAGCCAGTGGTTCGGTTGTTTGCCACTGCGGCGTACTGGCCGCAAGCACGATATGCACCGCGTCAGTGCTGGTGAGATGTTTCGCGATCTCGGTCAGCTTTCGATGCAATCGTTCAAACGGCGTTGTTGGGCCGGAATCCCGACCCATTGTCAGGGAAACGTCGAGAACGAGAATCACGTCGCGGTGCGGTGCCTTTCCTACCCATGCCGCACGAACCATTGGTCGTGCCAAAGCCAGTACGAGAAACAAAAGGGCCGCACACCGTAAGAGCATTAGAAACCAATCGTCGATTCTCGAGATGCGGCGACGGCGGCGTTGAGCGTCGAGCAAAAACTGCATCGCGCCCCATCGGATCACCTTCTTCTGACGTCGAAACAGCAAATGAATCACGATCGGTGCCGCGACCAGCGGTAAAGCCGAAACGAACATCATGCTTAAAAAGGTCATTTCCGGACCATTCTGGATTTGTCATGACGATGCGGTGGACACGATGCGGTGGACACGATGCGGTGGACACGATTTCGAAACGATCACGAACTTGAAGGCCCGACACGAGACCATTGAACGACGACCATTGCGCTACGACTTCGACAAAGCCATGCGGCGATGGAGAAATTCGGCCAGGACTTCACCGAGCGGTTCGTCCGTTTGTAGACAGCGATATTCACACCCTAAACGCAGGCAGTCCTGTTTGATCTCTTTCAAGAACTGCCCGAACTGCTCGAGATAACGTTTACGAACGGAAGCCGGATCAACTTTGATGCGAACCGATTCGGTTTCAAGACACTCGAACTGCGACCATTCATCGAACTGAAACGAGGTTTCTTCCGGAGCGAGGACATGCATCAAGACGACTTCGTGACCTCGCTGGCGCAGATGCTGAATCGACTTCATGAGTGCCCCGCGTTCGGTAAATGCGTCGGTCCAGACCATGAAGATTCCGCGGCGGCGGATTCTGCGGGCGACCTGCAAGAGTCCGTCGGCCAGCGACGTTGTTTCTCCAGGTGAACCATGACGCAATGCATCGCACAGCGCCTGCAGATGCCCCGCATTGGCACGCGGTGGTACGAAGCGCGCGACGGTCTGGTCAATGAGAGCCAACCCCACGGAATCGCGTTGACGAAGGATGAGACGTGACAGACAGGCGCACGCAACACGTGCGAAATCAAACTTGGAAAGCGTGGACAACCCGAAGCCCATCGAGCCACTGGTATCCAGAATCATCATGACCTGAAGATTGGTCTCTTCTTCATAACGCTTGATGTAATAGCGGTCACTTTTCGCAACGAGTTTCCAATCGATCAGTCGTACTTCGTCGCCCGCTGAATAGTCGCGATGCTCGGCGAACTCGCAGACTCCCCCTTGATGCTTGGAGCGATGTCGGCCCGTGATGACGCCGTCGACCAGTCGCTGCGACACAAGTTCGAGATGACCGATCCGCGACAACACGCGAGAATCAAGCAGGCTCGAGTCAAAGGGAATCGGGGTTATCACGTCAGCGCCCTTTGGAAGATTCGAATCTCAATTGTTCAAGGTCCGAGACGCAGTGATCCTCAGCGCAGCCGATGGAAGAACGAGTTGGGAATACGCCAGAGGGACAGTCAACTTGGTGTTCACGAAGTCACGGCATTTTCAACTCTGGGCAGAGCCCGCTCCCTGGATTGCCACAGGCTGGCTATCCGCGACTTTTCCCCAGGAATGTTTTGGCGATGGGTGACACTTTCTGCGTCTTACCGCGAACACGCAGGTCAATTTCACGAATGATGTCGTCCGTAGTGCGTCCCGCCGCTTCGGCGTTGAACGTCGGAATGATTCGATGACGAAGTACGGGGATCAGCATCGCGTTCACATCGGCGGTCGTGGCGTGATACCGCTTATGCAGGATGGCACGCGCCTTGGCCGCTAGAATCAAACAAATTGACGCCCGCGGCCCGGCCCCCCACTGCACATGGTCCTGGATAGATTCCGGCAGGCTCCCTTCTTCAGGGCGCGTCATGCGAACGAACTGTGTGGCGTATTGATAGACCGAGTCCGCCACGGGTACTTTGCGCACCAGCGATTGCAGCTTCAACAGGTCACTGGCAGTCAATTGGGGCTGCAACGGAAACTGATATTCGGTTGTTGCACGCTTGCAGATCTCGATTTCCTGCTCGACCGTTGGATACCCCAGTTTCAGCTTGAGCAGGAATCGATCGAGCTGCGCTTCGGGCAGCGGGTATGTTCCTTCCTGTTCGATCGGATTCTGCGTCGCCAGGACGAAGAATGGTTCCGGCAGGGCATAGGTTTGCCCCCCAATCGTCAGTTGGTGTTCCTGCATCGCTTCAAGAAGTGCGCTTTGCGTTTTGGGCGGCGTTCGATTGATTTCATCCGCCAGAATAATGTTTCCGAACAGCGGTCCCTGGACGAAGCGAAACACGCGTTTGCCTGTCGTCCGGTCTTCTTCCAGAACATCCGTCCCCGTGATGTCAGCGGGCATCAAATCGGGAGTGAACTGGATGCGTTTGAATTGCAGTTGCAGGACCGACGACAACGTCGAAACGAGCAACGTTTTCGCAAGTCCAGGCATGCCTTCCAGAATACAGTGACCGCGGCACAAGATGGCCACGAACATCTGTTCGATCACCTCGTCCAACCCAACGATGACGCCGCCCAGCTGCTGGCGAAGCGCCTGGTACTTTTTGTGCAGATCATCAATGGCCTGAATATCTGCCGCGTTACTGAGTTCTTCATCCGACATGCCAATGTTCCGTAAAAAGTACGGGAAAGCACGACGTCGATTGACTGGCACAACATCAGACGGAGTTGATCGCTCGCCACGATCGCTCGAGGTGGACTCTCACCAAAGGCAGATACCTTCTGGTCAGGGTTCCCACGAGACAAACGTCCTTGTTTGTGTGTCCAGCGATGCCATCGCTTTGTACGCCAACTGTGAAAAGGTACGCCATCTGTGAAACGTGCACGAGGCAGGCACATTCGAGGTATCTCAATGAACGATTCCGCAAGTGACGAAATCGCCCTGCATCACATCAACACCTTGTTAGCCTAGCGTTGTGTCCAGTAAACATCCAGCGACTGAGACGGATTGTCAGACTCAAGTGGATTTGTCACAAAAGACTGTTTACGATCCGTCTCTGCGGCAGCCGTTCACGCTTCGAAGTGCGGGGGACAGCCCCGTCCTCATCGGCAACTTGTGTCTTGGCTGCGAATACCTCACACGGTGGCATACGACTTCTGCGATGAAAATGCGACAGTCCCCAACCCGTGAATGGTTCCTGCTGCCGCTTCTCGTGGCAGCAGGCTTTTCGCGGTTGTGTGTCGGTGAGGATCGAACACTTTCGAGTGAATTGCTGACTCGTGAACAATGGCGGCAGTTGGATCAATCCGTCGATCGCGGGTTGGACTTTCTGGCGACGCAGCAGGGCCGCGATGGCTCGTTTACAGGGCCGCCGACCGGGCAACCGGGAATTACCTCATTATGCGTGCTGGCATTCCTCTCGCGCGGGCACCTGCCCAACGAGGGTCCCTACGGAAAAGCGCTCAATCGCGCCATTCAGTTCGTACTCAGTCAGCAACAAGAGAACGGCCTGATCTTCGACCTGCCGATCGAAAATCGGACATGGGCCGACGAGCGACACAAGACCAGTATCTACAATCACGCCATTTCCGGATTGATGCTGACGGAGGTTTACGGCATGACCCAAGGAAATGACTCCGAGCCGATGGCGGAGACGATCCGCTCCGCCCTGAAGTTTACTCGTCAGCAGCAAACCCGGCGGAAAATGAACAAACACGACAAGGGTGGCTGGCGTTATCTGGTCATGGATTCCGTCAGCCAGAACGATTCCGATTTGTCGGTGACCGCGTGGCAGGTCATGTTTCTTCGATCCGCCCGGAATGCCGAATTCGATGTGCCGGTCGAATACATCCAAGACGCGATGGAGTATGTCCGTCGCGCCTACGTGCCATCGGATGGATCATTCTCTTATGGGCATCGCAACGTCCGGGATCAAATCACGCGAGCCATGGTCGGTGGAGGAATCCTGTTGCTCTCGCTTAGCGGCGAACATGACAGTGAAATGGCCAGATCCGGCGGAAGATGGCTGCTGGAGCGTCCATTCGATCGATATAACCGCTTTGTCCACAATTCCGAGCGATATCACTATAGCGCCTATTACTGCAGCCAGGCCATGTTTCAACTGGGTGGCGAATACTGGGCCGGTTTTTTTCCAACGTTGATGACGACCCAGTTGGACAACCAGCAACCAGACGGATCATGGTCGGCGGAATCGAATCGTGACGGGCAATACGGCAACGTCTACACGACGGCACTCAGTGTGCTGTCATTGACGCCCCCCTATCAGATCCTGCCGATCTACCAGCGTTGACAAACGACATCAAAAGTACATCGCGTCGTCACCGTTCACCGAGTGATCACTCGACCGAACTTTCGTCCCCCAGCATTCGCTGCAACTTCGCAAGCGTACGCGTGAGCAGGACGCGAATGGCCCCATCCGATTTCCCCAGTTGTTCCGCAACACTTTTGGTCGGCAGACCTTCCACATACCGCAGTCGCAGCACTTCTCGCTGCTCGTCCGGCAGAAGGCTCAAGACTTCTTGCAACCGCAGTTCCTTCTGAGCGCGTGAGAATGCCTGGCTCGGCGACGTCATACTGGCCACCAGCATCTTGATCAGCCCGACCGGTTCACCGTCTCCAACCGCCCCGTCGATCGACACTTCGCGATCGACGGCCCGTTTTTGTGCGGCCACATGATGCCGATGTGCATCAATGATGCGTTGCTCGGCCATCTGGCACAGCAACTTGAACGGATCGCGTCCTTGAACAGCAAACGCCTGTAGAGAGTTGAGCGCAGCCAGGACCACTTCCTGCAGAATGTCTTCGACCTCCAGTTTCTTTCGTAGTGCTGGTCCAAGATTGTGCTGGATGTAAGCCAATAGCTGTGGTCGACGCGACTCAATGAATCGCGCAAGTTCATCGCGGTTTGAACAACAGGGGATGTCTTCTGAATCACTCATCTCATACTCCCATTCACTCGCGGATTGATTCGACGAGTGTACGAGTATAGTTCAAACGACCGAGCCCGGCTCACTGGCGGCCGTTCACCTGTGGGCCCGATCAACCAAAAAAGAGAGTCGCGCGTCGCCCGGAAACATCATCAGAGAATTGGGTTTGCCTGTGAGCCCTGGATCGATTTGAATGGGGGGGGGGCTTGTGTGCGTCGAGAGTTTCGACGGGCCGCGGGCGTAACCGTTCACAGCCCAAAGAGAGGGGGACAGGCACATTTTCCCGGTTCAATTGGAATCCACAGTGCATGCACTAGGGTAAGCCTTCCCTCAACCGCGGGAAAATGAGCCAGTCCCCGGCCTGTGAACGGTTACACACGGGGCTTCGCACGAGAGATTCAGGCGAGGGAGATCGCTCCATTTGTGGCCCCCAAAGTCGAGAACAACCCAGAAAGTTCTGAACGATCGTGCCCTTTGCGGAATCTCAGTTCACCGACGAAGACGATTCGCTGCTCGAAGCGGCGATTGAAGCGTTCGCGCGGGCGTGGGACGAATCATCGACGCCCCCTGAACTTCACGAATATCTCGAACTGTGCGATGCGCCACTGCGAAATTCACTCGCCGTCGAACTGATTAAGATCGATATCGAGCAACGCTGGCAGCGGGGTCTTCGCAAGTTGATCGAAGACTATGTCCGCGAAATTCCCTTGCTGAAGGGACAAATTACCCCGCAACTGCTGATGGAAGAGTTTCACGCACGGAAGCTCGCGGGAGATGATGTCAGTCAGCATGAGTTTAAAGAGCGATTTCCGGATCAGGCGACATTGATCGATCGAATGCTGATCGACAACCCGCTGATGCAATCTACGGTCCCGACGAATGCGAAGGTCGCGGTCGAACTGGATCTGCGGCCCGGTCAAGCCATCGATGACTTTGATCTGTTATTGACGCTGGGGACAGGTGCGTTTGCGACGGTGTATCTCGCCCGACAGCGCTCCATGCAGCGAATCGTCGCAGTCAAGGTCTCGGCCGAACAAGGGGATGAACCGCAGACGCTGGCGCAACTCGATCACAACAATATTGTGCGAGTCTATGATCAACGGTCCTTGCCCGAACGTGGCCTGAGGTTGCTGTATATGCAATATGCCTCAGGCGGAACGCTCGCCAGCATCATTCGAACCTTGAGTTCGATTCCCAAGTCAGAATGGAACGGACAACAATTTTTGCGGGCCATCGATCAGGCACTCGACGCACGCGGCGAATCCGCGTCACCTGAATCGAGTGTCCGGCGGAAAGTGGCTGGAATGAACTGGCCGCAGGTGGTTTGCTGGATCGGCGCCCAATTGGGACGGGCCCTGGACTATGCACATCGCCAAGGCGTCCTCCATCGAGACCTGAAGCCCGCCAATGTGCTCCTGACATCCGAAGGAATTCCCAAGCTGGCGGACTTCAACATCAGCTTCAGCAAGAACGTGGAAGGATCGTCGGCGACGGCCCATTTTGGCGGAAGTCTGTCGTATATGTCGCCGGAGCAGTTGGAAGCAATCGATCCGCGGCATTCCCGAACGGCAGACAGTCTCGATGGCCGTAGTGATCTGTATTCTCTGGGGGTCCTCGTCTGGGAACTATGGACGGGCAACCTGCCGTTTCCGGATGACCTGGATCGTTCAGGGCAATTCCCCGCGCTGAAAAAGATGGTCGCACGCCGACAACGAGGCGTGATTGGAGGCACAGAGGCTGAGCCACGCCAGGCACGCGCCGTCCATCACGCGTTACGGCAGTGTCTGATGCCCGACATCGAGAATCGCTTTCAATCAGGACTGGAATTCGCACGCGAAATGGAACTGTGCCTGCAGCCCGACGCCAAGGAGTTGCTCACCCCCGCGGTGAACGGCTGGAAAGCATGGGTCCGTCGATTCCCCTTGGTGACGGTCACCATGCTGACCCTGATCCCCAATCTGGTTGGGGCCGTATTTAACTTCATGTACAACCGCGGAATCATTCTCGACCGGCTGCCCGATGCCGAACCGACATTCATGCGAATCCAGGCGATCATCAATTCGATCGTGTTTCCGGTAGGCATTTTGAGCGCCGGCTGGCTGGCAGGTTCGGTCGCCAAGGCAACCTACATCGGCAGACAGGGCCGACTGCCGGCAGTAGAACTGGCAGAGCAACGGCGACGGTGCCTGAAGCTCGGAAATGTGGCAGCGGCGGTAGGGCTGACCCTGTGGCTGCTAGCGGCCCCTGCATATCCCATTGCGCTGCATGCAATGCTGGGGGCAGTTCCGATCGAAATCTATGGACATTTTGTGAGCTCGTTGACCATCTGCGGATTGATCGCCGCCGCGTACCCGTTCTTCGGCGTCTCACTGGTTGTCGTCCGTTGTTTTTACCCTTCGCTGATCGATTGGGAATCGATGAGTGACGCGGATCGCGCCAGTTTGAAACGACTGACACATCAAACGTGGATCTACCTGATTCTCGCGGCGTCTGTTCCAATGGTTTCGATCGCGATTCTCGTGGTGACGCAGCCGAGTCTGCGTGGGGCGCTGATGGTTCTGGCCTGCGGCGGTGTGTTGGGATACGGAATCGCCGTCACCGCCTTTCGCATGGTTCACGCCGATCTCAACACCCTGGTTCGAGCGATCTGGCGAGACGAGAACTGACCTCAAGCTTCGAACGAAAACAAGGAAGCCGCTCCGAGTCATCAGATCGATGGTCGGAGCGGCTTCTATCATTACCGGACTTCGCTGGTCCGTCGACTGCTCATTCGAGCGTGACGACTTGAGGCACGAGCGGAGGAGCGGGTGAAGGAGGAATCAGTTCCAGGGAATCGTCTTGGGCCGTCGTCGAGAACGAGGGGAGGTCATTCAAAGGAGGAAGTGGTGCATCAGGCGTTGTTTGTGCCACTTGAATGATTGAGGCATCCGTGGGGTTCGTGCCGTCAGCGAGATCGGTGGGTGCGGGAACCAGAGGCTCAGGAGCGACGGACGCCATGGCCATGTAATTTGTTGAACTTGCCGTGACAGAACACGGCTGGATGGTTGCGACGCCGACTCCACCGTAGCAGCCAGGAGTGTACGCAGTGCTGCAGTATCCGTATCCCCCGTAGCTGGCACCGCAACCCGAGTAGGTAAATCCGTAAGGGTAACCGTAGGATCCGTACCCCAAGCCGCTCACGATCACGGGATAGTACCAGTTGCCGAACCAACGATTCCCATAACCATAGCCACCCGAGTTCCAGCCGTGGTTGTGGTTGTGGTGATGTTGGTGGTGATTGCCGACAAAGTTATTGGAATTGTACCCAAACACAGAGCCTAGCGAATGTGCGGAATGGTGCTGATGCAGAACAGAATGCATGTTGGTCGGAACGACTGAACCCTTCCCATTATGCCCGTGATTCCCATTGTGATGCTCTTGGATCCCATGGTTGCCATGAAGTCCGCCGAGTTTTGTGAGTTGACCCAACCCGGAAGGCTGCGAACCCGACTTGTGATGTTGCAGAAAACTATCCGTCTTGTGCAGGTCGATCGGTTTGTTGTGACCGAACGGACCAACACCGCTTGAGCTTGGCTTGTGAGTGTTCGCGGGATGATGATTGTGGACCGGTTGTCCGTTCGTCACGACCTTCGTGCCGTTTTGTTGCGGAACGGATTTATTCGTGCCGCTCTGGTGCGATCCAGTCTGTTGCATTCCCCCCTGATGCGTTCCGAGCGGAAGCTTATTCTGCGGCATGGAAACGACCGGGGGACGGTGTCCATTCGTCTGGCCCCCGTTTGTCGCCTGGCCTTTCTGGCCCTGATGATTCTGGATCGGGTTGTTCTGAGGGCGGTTTTGCTGAGGAACATTCGTTACGGGCCGATTCATCTGCCCCTGCGTCTGGCCAGAGTTGCCCTGACCCGAGTTGCCGCGGTGCGAATTTCCACCACCACCGCCACCGTGATGTCCCCCCGCCAGGACGAAATCTTGTCCGGCCACTGAACACAGCACGAACAGCGAGACCTGCAATAGGTTGCGTCGGATCAGCATGATTATTCTCCTTGGCGAGACCAGCCAATTAATTGTGTGGTGTGGTTGTCTGAAGATCGAAGCGAAGGATTTCAGACCGCGTTACACAATTTTCAGAGGATTGCGCAGAAAGTTTCTTAAAATCTCAAAAGTCGACGAGAATCTGTCAGAACCTCGACCGAACGCTGTGGTTCGCGAGCCGCAATCATCTCGCAGCCTGTCGGGGAGTCGATCTGATCACCGCCGAATCAAAAAATGGGGCTCAGAACGTTTCGCGGCGATGCCTATCAGTTCGCCGAACCTGATCTTAGAATCGAGTGTCTGTTTCGGAATGGGTTCCATCGCCGGTTTAGGGCCAGAATCGTTTTCCGCGTCAGGATTTACAACGACGGTTCTGGTCGCCGCAATGCGGTGATTGGAAACGAGTTTCCGATTTCACCGCCACAATTCCTTCCTCGTTTGGACAGGGCATGACCGCACGACGCATTCTAGTGACCTCGGCGTTGCCATACGCCAATGGCCACATTCACCTCGGCCATCTGGTTGAGTACATCCAGACGGATATCTGGGTTCGTTTTCAGAAGGCGCGTGGCAATCGGTGCATCTATCTCTGCGCCGACGATACTCACGGCACCGCGATCATGATTCGGGCTCGTCAGGAAGGGCGATCCGAAGAGGCCTTGATTTCGGCGATGAGGGAATCGCATCTGCAGGACTTCGGCGGATTTGACATCGGATTTGACAACTACGGTAGTACGCATAGTTCGCAGACGCGCCAGTTCTGCCACGAAATCTGGAAATCGCTACGCGCCGCAGGACTGATCGTCGAACACGACGTGACGCAGCTGTTTGATCCAGTCCAAAATACGTTTCTGGCGGATCGATTCGTTAAGGGCACCTGTCCCAAATGCGGTTCGGCCGACCAATACGGCGACAACTGCGAGAAATGCGGATCAACGTATACCCCCGCCGACCTGATCAATCCGGTCAGCACACTGTCGGGGGCGACGCCAGAGCTTCGAACGGCCAAGCACCTGTTCGTCGAGATCGAACGTCTGCACGACTGGCTGACGGAATGGACTCAGTCGGGTGGTCACCTGCAAGAGGAAGTGGCGAACTACTTGAAGGGCCACTTCCTGGTTGAACCACTGCGTAACTGGGACGTTTCCCGGCCGGCACCTTACTTTGGTTTCGAAATTCCGGACAGCCCTGGAAACTACTGGTATGTCTGGTTCGATGCCCCGATCGGCTACATCGGATCGACGGCCGAGTGGTGCGAGCGACATGGGGAATCAATCGACGACTGGTGGAAAAGTTCGTCGACCGAAATTCATCATTTCATCGGCAAAGACATTACCTATTTCCACACGCTGTTCTGGCCCGCAATGCTCAAGACGGCAGGGCTGACTCTGCCCGAGAAGGTTCACATCCATGGCTTTTTGACCGTCGACGGCGAAAAAATGTCCAAGTCGCGCGGGACGTTCGTTCAAGCCGCGACGTACCTGAAACATCTCGATCCATCGTACTTACGCTATTACTATGCTTCGAAACTGGGATCGCGACTGGACGACCTCGATTTGAACGTCGAAGAGTTCGTCAACAAGGTGAATTCGGACCTTGTCGGCAAAGTTGTGAACCTGGCCAGTCGGACGGCGCGGTTCATCGAATCCGTCGGATTGTCAGCGGAATATCCCCAAGACGGCGGGCTGTTTGCCGCCGCGGCGGGTCAGTCCGAGGCGATTGCCGCAGCGTACGAAGCCTGCGATTACAACGGCGCTATGCGGATTGTGATGAGTCTTGCCGACCGGGCGAATCAATACGTCGAGCAGACGGCACCCTGGACCCTGAAGAAGGACCCTGCCAAGGCCGCCGAATTGCAGGCGGCATGCAGCGTCACCTTGAATCTGTTCCGCCAGATTGTCATTTATCTGTCTCCCGTACTTCCCCGCCTGGCGAAACAGGTGGGTGAATTGCTTCAGAAACCGATCACGCATTGGGATGAAGCTCAAACGCCGCTCGTGGGAACGCGCGTTTCCAAGTTCGAACATCTTATGAAGCGAGTGGAACTCGCACAGGTTCAAGCCATGATTGAAGAAGGTAAGCAACCCTCTCCCGAAGCCACTCCAGCGACCGAGCCTGCCGCGGCGGCTCCCGCTTCGCCATGGAATGACGGTCCAGAGGCGTTAGCCCACGAACCGTTGGTGGCAGAATACTGCACGATCGACGATTTTACGAAAGTCGATCTGCGGGTCGCGCGCGTACTCGCGGCCAACGCAGTGGTCGGGGCCGACAAGCTGCTACAACTGACGCTCAGCATGGGTGGCGAGGGAACTCGGAATGTGTTCGCCGGTATCAAGAGCGCGTACAACCCGGAAGATCTGGTCGGTCGGCTGGTCATCTTCTGTGCCAACCTGGCACCGCGCAAGATGAAGTTTGGTGTGAGTGAAGGCATGGTGATGGCAGCCGGTGTGGGTGGACAAGAAGTGTATCTCTTGAGTCCCGATAGCGGAGCCAAGCCCGGCCAACGCGTGCACTGAGAACGGCCAACGGGCGCACGGAAATGTCTTTGCGTCGACGATGATACCAGCAAGGGGACGCTTTCAAGCTCCCTTGCTGGCTCTTCGGAACCATGCCAGTCGCGCAGGACTGGCCCTCATTTCGTTGAATACAGCAGCCATTGGATCGATATGTCGAACTCGGAACGATTCTCTACAGGAATACCCAAACTTGATGAAATGCTGGGTGGCGGGCTGATTCCCGGAACATTGACGGTGGTGATGGGGGCCACCGGGATTGGGAAGACGCAACTGGGTTTGCAATTCGCCAATGCGGGGCAGCAACAAGAGGGCGAACGCGGCATTCTGTTTGACATGACATCCCGCGGTGACGCACAGAATCACGCCGACTACGCGAAGCGGATGTTCGACTGGACGATCAAGCAACGGGTCCTCGATCTCGCGTTTGCAGCCGACGACGTCTGGAATCGAGACGCTATCCGTACGGACTACTTTCACATCTTTGATCGAACTGGTCGCCGCGTGACCATGAAAGATCTGGATCACGATCAGTGGCAGGAATGGCGTGCCGAGCTGAACCGAAAGCTCGATCAAGCCATCGCCTATTTTTACGGGAACTTCGTCCATGGCGCGCGTCGCGTCGTGATCGATGGGGTGGAGCCGGTGGATCGCGCGAGTGATTCGTTCCAGTTCCATCTGTTTGATTACATCTATCACCAGATTCTGCACAAGGATCACGACTGGGTGGCGCGTGACTTATTCCGTGTCCACTTTCGGGCACATGAAGCGACCGTCGCCCAGCACTCGTATGATCACAAGAAACTCGCGACTGTGTTGCTGTATACTTCGCACGAAGTTCGTCTCGACGATCTGATCGATCGTCCGATTGAGAGCGGCGACGAGCTGAGCAATGCCAATACGATCATTCTGATGGGCAAGGTTCGTGAAGGAAATCGGATGCTTCGCGCGCTACACATCCCAAAGCACCGGGGAAGCGCCGTCGATGACAGAATCGTCCCGTTCGAGATCACAGAGACGGGACTGGTGTTCGAGTGAATTGCATTTGATACCCTGATTTGATGCAAAGTATGGCAGCGCGGCGAGAAAGCAGCATGTGTGTCTGAGACCAGCTCAATACACCAGTTGGCAATTCTGAGATCGTGAGTTCAAGTGAGCCACATTGGGGGCTGGAATGGCGTCGGATACTGCGAGAATGGATCAGTACATTGATCCAGCCACATTGATGCAGCTTCGGTCGCTGGAACTGCGTGCACGGCACGTGGTGCAGGGATTTATGACGGGGCTGAACCGCAGCCCTTACCATGGCTTCTCGGTCGAGTTCACAGAGTACCGACAGTATTCGCAAGGCGACGACCCTCGGCATCTTGACTGGCGACTCTTCGCACGCACTGACCGCTACTACATCAAGCGATTCGAAGACGAGACCAATCTGCGCTGCCTGTTGCTGCTCGATGCCAGCCGATCAATGAACTTTGGTTCAATGGGATACACCAAATCGGAATACGCTCGCACACTGGCGGCCACACTCGCCTATTTTTTGTCGACTCAACGCGATGCGGTGGGGCTCGCCACATTCTCTGAGAATATCGACGACTTTATCCCCCCGCGGTATCGCAGCGGACACCTGCGACGGTTGATGGTTTCGCTCGAAAAGGTGGCGGATGGAACGTCGACGCATCTGGCGGGTCCGCTCATTCAGATTGCCGAACGACTGAACAAACGCGGGATGCTCGTGTTGATCTCGGACCTGCTGGCCCCGATTGAAACGCTGGAGCAAAGTCTGGGAAGTCTCACGGTGCGTGGTCAGGACGTGATCGTGTTCCATGTGCTTGACCCGGCCGAATTGCAGTTTCAATTCGATACGCCAGAAATGTTTGTCGACCTGGAAACGAATCGTCGATTGTACGTCGATCCCGCAGCCGTTCGCCGCGAATATCTGGAGCGGTTTAGTGAGCATCTTGCGGCGATTGAAAGCATCTGTGCGCGGTTGGGTCTGGTCTATCACCGACTCGCCACCGATACGCCATTAGAAACCTCCTTGCCCGAGGTGATTCGGCTGCGCATGCAGACTCGCGGCAACAGCCGAACACGAATCTCTCGCCGCTAAGGTGGTCATGCGGGCGACGCTCATGATGCAGTCCTCCTGAAGGATGCGTCAAAGTGGTACTCGACCCTTCTGGTATCGTCGTCCTTTGCGTCTCCGCGCCGTGGCGCCTTGGCGTTCATTTCTTATGGCATGGAGTGATTTCAAGAAGAAAAGGAACGCAAAGGCGCCACGGCTCAAAGGCGCAAGGAAAAGAAGAAACAGAGTGGCAGTGTCACTCGCCGGGTTTGCGAGCGATAAGCGTCCAATGCCGATCACTGGTGGCCCGGACCGCTTCCAATGGAATGGCGAGTGGAACGATGAATTGGCGGACATCTTCGATCGTCAGCGCGGCATGCAGCGATTCGCGAAACATCTGCTGCTGATGCGCGTTCGAGTCACCGGCATAGGTCTGCACGAGACGTCCAAGAGTTTGCAGGTCCTGAGGACGCAGCAGATCCCGTACGAACAGAACCCCGCCCGGTTTGATAATTCGCCAAAGTTCGGCCAGTACGTGCCTTGGCTCTGGAATGTGGTGAATGATGCTATTGGACATTGCGGCATCGTAGGCATCATCCGCGTCCGGCAACTTTTTACAGTCGCGCAGCACAAGTTCGATGGAGGATTCCAACTGTTTCGCGGCGACGTTCTTCTTTGCCACGACAAGCATCTGCTCAGCCAGATCGCTGGCGGTAATGGTGCCGGGGAAACCGCGCTGCAACAGTTCGATCGGAATCAAGGCGGTGCCGGTGCCGGCATCAAACACGCGCAAGGGACCGTTCGCATTTCTCACCAAGTCTTGGATTGCCGACAAGAAGTCGTCAGCGAACTGGCGGTTCACCTGACTGTGATCCATCTGGTTGTAGTCGTTCGCCTCGTCCACGGTGTCCATGACTTCAGGTTCCAAGACGCGCTTCAACATCGTGCTTGCTCCATGTTCGATCGGTGTCGGATGCCCACCTTCTGAATTCAGACGTTCGTTGATGACTGAGCTGCAAGTTCGGCATGAATCGCCCGAAGAGTTTCCCCATCGCTTGGGTAATGGGAACTCAACAAGGGACGCAGGGGAATGGGAACTTCATCCATGCGATACGCAGTGCCGGGGCGGTGAATTCCGTAAATCGCCGTCGTGATGCGGACCGTCGGTTCAAATGACGTTTCCCCGAACGGATGCTCCAGCAGAATTGTGGGAACTCGTTCAAGGTGACGACGTGCGGCGTCTGGCATCACATCCAACCGAGACGAGCCGACTAACACGACGGCATCTGTTTCGTGACGCTCCAAGACGTCTGCCGCCGAGAATTCATCGGGACTATAGCGTGGGTATCCCCGTGCCAGATTGACGCTGAAGGGGTATCCGGTTTGCCAGCAGAGGACGCTGTCCGCGCCCGAAACATCGCCGGCCATTCGCATGCGGCGTGCGTAGAAGCGCGTGAATTCATTGAGATCAGTGACCAGTTGCAGCAGCGCTTCAACCTGGACATTTCCCATCGGGGGCAGGACCAGCCCATAGCCAAAAAACACGATCCCGCAGCGGCAGTTTCGCATCTGCTCGGCGAGCGCTCGCAACTGTTCCAGCGGCAGGCCCGTGCAAGCGCCGGGATTGGGTTCGAGGCCTTTCAGCAGCCCGCGGAGCGTCCACAGAGCCTCGAAGTCACGATTTGGCTCGATCTGCAGGAACTGATCCGCCAACTCGGCCGTTTGCGTTCGCTCGGAATCGATGACGATCACAGTTCGATCGGCACGTCCGTTCGGCGTGAGCATCCCTGGCTTGAACGAGTACCGTTCCATGTGTCGCGGTTGCCATTGGACTGGGTCAGACCCCCAATAGATGATCAGATCGGCCCGGTTGCGGATTTCGCCCAGTGAACAGGTTGATTCACCGATTTGCTGCAAGGCAAGGATTGACGGTGCGTGTCCTTCTGACGCCGTCGTATCAATGGTCGCTCCGAGTGCGTCCGCCAGCGCCACCGCGGCACGTTGACCGTCGGTGCTGCTGTGGGACAAGCCGTAAAAGAGCGGTGCCCGGGCGCGACGCAGGATCTCTGCCGCGCGAGTGATGGCCTGTTGATACGGTACTTCGACGCCTGATTCCGTCGCCAACGGAACGGAACGCGAATTCTGTTGGGCGAACCAGTCACCAATCCGCGAACAGAACGGCTGATAGTCGACAATCCGATTATCACGAACCGTGACACGCAAATCGTCGCACACACAGGCACAGACAGTGCAGGCCACGTCTTCAAAGATTTGTTCAGTCACTCGGTCGCACACCTTCTTCGGTGGGAAAAATCAAATCCTGGCGGCCTCTATTCTATCAGTCTCTCGAATGAACGGGGACTCGAGAGGACAAAGTTCAAAAGTCATAGCAAATTCGCCAGATCGCCGAGTCGGACCTGATTTCAACGAAAGGCTCGCGAAAAAACGGCTTGGACACGATCTTTCCCGCTCGGAACAGTTCGCCGATTGGACGGTTCGGCTAGAATCTCAAATCGCATCTCATGATTCATCCACCCAGCAATCAGTTGTTCGCCCAATGTCTCCATTGATGGGACAACAGACAGGAATACGGACTATGAAAATTCTGGTGACAGGAGCCACGGGTTTGGTCGGTTCGGAACTGGTTCCATTCCTGACCCGACAAGGCAACGACGTGTATCGGCTGACGCATTCCAAACCCAAAGAAGCGAATGACATTGTCTGGGACCCGGCACACAACCAATTGCCCAAGGCTCGGATCGAGGGAACCGAAGCCATCGTGCATCTGGCGGGTGAAAATATCGCCGGCAAACGCTGGAACCCGAAGGTGAAAGAGGAGCTTCGACGCAGCCGCCTGGACGGAACGAAGCTGCTTTGTGAAACGATCGCCTCGATGCAAGCACCGCCGAAAACGCTGATCTGCGCGTCGGCGATCGGCTATTACGGAAATCGGGGCAGCGAACTACTCAACGAAACCTCCGCGCCAGGAACAGGATTTCTGGCCGACCTGTGCAAAGATTGGGAAGCAGCCTGCGAGCCTGCCCGCGTCAAGGGGATTCGCGTCGTCAACATTCGAATTGGCGTAATTCTGACCCCCAAAGGCGGGGCGTTGGCCAAAATGCTTCCACCATTCAAAATGGGTGTCGGGGGCATCATGGGCAGCGGAAATCAATATTGGAGCTGGATTAGCATTGATGATGTGGTGGGGGTGATTCAGCATTGCCTCGCCAACGAAAAGATTTCTGGCCCGGTCAACACGACGGCCCCGTGTCCCGTCACGAACTACGAATTCACGAAAGCGCTGGGCGCGGTGGTCGGTCGGCCGACGTTTATCCCGATGCCCGCCTTTGCGGCCCGTCTGGCCCTGGGTGAAATGGCGGATAATTTGCTTCTCGCAAGTGCCCGCGTCATGCCGAATCGCCTCAGCGAAACGGGCTATCCATTCCGTCATCCCGCCCTTGAGCCAGCTTTGCAATATTTGCTTCACACGAATACGGGGCACTAACGCCCATTTTACGCCGCATTTCGTCAGAGCCTCGACGACAATCGTATGCCGCGGCGCCGCTGAATTTCTTGCAACCGATGGCCCGTAAGCTCGGTTATGCTTGACGGATCGTGACCTCAGATCAACGATTGAGGTGGACGGTGGCGTTTCATCGATCGTCGGTTCATGGCATTCAGCGCCATGACTTGGTGATCGCAAAACGGCATCGCACGGACGATATCATGCGAATTGGGTTCAGGCCCGTGAATCAGGAAAGCAGACACGATGCAATCGGGTGCAAGCCAACCTCTTCAAACACTGCTGGGACGCCGGGAATTCTTGTTGGATGCGGCCACGGGACTGGGTGGTGTCGCGCTCGCTTCGATGCTCGCGAGCGAGCGTCGATTGCATGCCACAGAGGATCACGGTCCCCCCATTCGCCCCCTGATTCAACCTGAAGCACCGCTGGCACCCCGTGCGGCCCATTTCACGCCCCGCGCCTCACGGGTGGTGATGATTTTCTGCTCGGGAGCGGTCAGTCATGTCGACACGTTTGATTACAAGCCTGAACTGATCAAGCGAAATGGCCAACCAATGCCAGGGGCCGACAAACTTGTCACCTTTCAAGGTGAGCAGGGGAACCTCGTTGCACCGCAATGGCAATTCAGACCGCGGGGCGAATCGGGCAAGATGGTTTCAGACCTATTGCCGAATCTGGCGGAATTGGCCGATGAACTTTGCTTCATTCATTCGATGACCGCGAAAAGCAATACGCATGGTCCAGCTGAAAACCAGATGAGTACCGGATTCACTTTGGACGGCTTCCCCAGCATCGGAAGTTGGGTCAGTTACGCGCTGGGGAGTGAATCGGCAGATCTACCAAGCTTTGTGGCGATTCCCGATCCGCGCGGGGTTCCACAAGCGGCATCCAATAACTGGAACAGCGCGTTCCTGCCGGCGGTGTTTCAAGGAACCTCGTTCAATTCGGACAAGCCGATCGCAAATCTGACGCGTCCGGCGGAAATCTCGGCGGGAACCGAAGCCGCGACGCTGAAATTTCTTCGCAGCTTGAACGAACAACATCGGCGTCAGCACCCCGCAGAATCGGATCTCGCCGCGCGCATTGCCAGCTACGAACTGGCTGCTCGATTGCAGTTACGCGCCGCAGAAGTCGCCGATTTCTCGGACGAAAGTGCCGAGACGCAGTCGCTGTATGGGATCACTGACGCCAATTCGAATAAGGCGGGCTTCGCTCGAAACTGTTTGTTGGCACGGCGTCTGCTTGAACGTGGAGTTCGGTTCGTTCAACTCTTCAATGGCTCGTACGCGATGGGGGAAGGCGTTGGAAACTGGGATGGCCACCGCGCGCTGAAATCACAGTACGAAGTCCATGCCCCAATCCTCGATCAACCGGCGGCAGCCCTCTTCAAGGATTTGAAGCGAACAGGGTTGCTGGAAGACACACTGGTCGTTTGGGTGACGGAATTTGGTCGAATGCCCACCTTTCAGAAAGGCGCGAGTGGTCGCGACCACAACCCCAAAGGGTTCACCACCTGGATGGCGGGGGCAGGTGTCAAGCGTGGTTTCAGCTATGGTGGAACCGATGATTTCGGTCACACCGCAGTGGATCGTCCTACTTCGATCTACGACTTGCACGCAACGATCCTGCATCTGTTAGGCTTGGATCATGAACGGTTGTCTGTTTACCACAATGGAATTGAACGTCGTCTGACGGACGTTCACGGGCATGTCCTGCACGACCTGTTGGCGTGACCCGTGATCTTCGGCAGATTTCACGATTGAAAGGGAGTAACACCCATGCAGGCTCAATCTGGCTTTGCGATATGGGAATTCGTCTTATTCTGGATCTTCACGGGCAGCGGGTTGGTTGGGCTCCCCCCGGGCGACCGTGATCCGGCACTGCTCAAGTCTGTTCCACCGCAGACTCTGGTTTACTTTGAATGGGCAGCGCGCGGAACGGGCCAAGCTGGCGCAAAGGGGATCGACGGCTTTGCGGCCGATCCTGAAATCCAACAGTTTTTTGACATGCTCGACGCGGCACTCAACCCAATCAAGGGCAGTGAGGGCGACGAGGATTCGTTGCAAGACGCACGCAAGCAGCTGCCACAGCTCACCAAACAGTTGACGGCGCACTCGGGATGTGTGTTCCTGGGATTCGAGCCGCCACCGGCTGACCCGCAATCGAGAATTGGGAACTGGGCCAACTTGCTTTCTGGCGTTCATGGTGGCGTCGTTTTCAGTACGGGACAGGACACGGATGCCGTCTGGCGGACTCTCAATCGAATGCTGGCCGACGTACCAGACTTTACGTTCGACGAATCGAAGCCAACGCAACTCATTCCCGTTCCCATCCCCGGATATAAACTGCTGCTGCATCGCGAGGGTCAGCGAATTTTATTCGCACTGGGCGAAGGAACATTGCCACGCATCATCGAAGGGTTGTCGGGGCGGTTACCGGGCCTGGAAACCAATCCACGTTTTCAGAATTCCTTGCAACGGGTCAACACCCCGCGCGTCTCAACCGTCGGCTGGATCGACGGGCAAGGCTTGATCAGCAGCACGACTGCCGCGCTCGGTCCCATCGGCCTGATCGTTCGGCCCATCATGACGATTCTGGGCATTGACGCTCTGGACCATGCCATACATGTCGCCGGAGTCGAGCAGGGTACGATGGTGCAGCGATCGTTCATTTCCACGGGCGCACGTAGCGACGGGATTATGGT
Source organism: Schlesneria paludicola DSM 18645 (assembly GCF_000255655.1). Lineage (NCBI taxonomy): Bacteria > Pseudomonadati > Planctomycetota > Planctomycetia > Planctomycetales > Planctomycetaceae > Schlesneria > Schlesneria paludicola. Next base: position 3,349,578 of record NZ_JH636434.1, read on the forward strand.
GCTGGCGGCAGGGCCGCCAATTCAGCCCGCGCAGTTCGCACACATCCCCGCCGACGCGGATATGGTGATTGTGAGCAGCATCAGTCTGAAAAATGTCTATCTCGAAGTGCGAAAGCTACTGGCCACGGCACAGCCTTTGTCCGTCCGTCTGTTCGATGAAGCGGTCAAGCAGTTGGAGTCGGAACTGGAACTAAAAATCGTCGATGACGTTCTGCCGGCCTTTGGCGACTTCGTCACCGCATTCGATTCTCCTTCGGGTGGGGGCATGATCGCGACAAGTTTAATCGTCAGCCTGGAAGTGCGCGACGCCGCAAAAGCGAATCGTGTTTTCGGACGATTGATGAAACTGGTCGAGCAATCGCTGGCGGCCGAACATGCTGATGGAACGTATGACGAAAGCGTGTCCCTGCGTCAGCAGCCATTCCTTGACCACACAATCTTCTACGTCAATTCGATGGGACGTGGTTATGGAGCAAACGCAACCATTTCGCCTTCGTTTTGCTTGACGGAGCGGCACCTATTGTTCGCCATCCATCCACAGGCATTGAAGGCTCAACTTCGTCATCTCAAGTCGGGCAAACCCAGTTTCGACAAAGTCGCAGATCGTAAGCTCCCTATTCCTGCTGGAACATTGCTGACATACGCCTATTTGGATGGCCCGCGCTCCAGTGAAATCTTCGGCGCGGTCTTACCGTTCCTCGGCCAGACAGTGATCAATCGTCTTGAAATTGAAGGGATCGCAGTCGAACCGTTTTCGATTCCGTCCGCCGCCGCGATTGCTCCTTATTTTGGGGATTCGTCCGCAGTCGTATCCCGGCAACCCGATGGAATTTTCATCGAGACTCGAAACGCACCACCCGTGCTGGTCGCGATGGAGCTGGTCTCTGCCGTGAAAGACTGGCGATCAGAGACCTTTGACATCAACGAGGCGCGGCGACGTCGGCGCGTTGAACCGGATCCAGTTCAACTGGGCCCCGCGGAAGGCGAAGTTGTGCCCGCGGTCGCAGAGTCAAAGCCAGCACCTGAACCTCCGGCGAAACCCGACGATCCTTCACCCTATCGCAAACTGGCCCCGCTGTTCATCAAGGCACTCGTGCCAGACAACATGCAGCAGTTGATTCCCGACTCCGCCCTTCGGAAGATCGAAGAAGGTCCAACAAAAGAAGCACTCGAACGACGTGACGAAGCACGTCGCAAGCGAGAGGAACGCCGTCAACTCCGTCGCCAGGGAAGGCCACTCGCTCCGGCACCGGTCCCCGCTCGTCCAGCGCCGCCGGCCCCTGTTCCCTCGCCGTAAGCCCACGTTTTGATGGCGACATGCGGTTCGATCCGAGTAACAGGGACCGTCCGTTGACGCATGCCGCAACGGGAGGCAAACATCACGACGCGATACATACAAAGTGTCAGTGATGACTTCACGGCTGGACTTTCCGACCCGGTCGCGATGAGTCTCCGACCGGATTCGTTTGATTGAACGCATCTAAATCGATGATTACGATGACGTTTCGTTAATGGCTCTCGAATGTCGGATCTCGCCTTACCCTTTGACCGGAACTGTATTTATGACCAACCATGTCACTCGACGAACTTTTATGACGACGGCGGGAAAGGCAACGATCGCTGCGACCCTGGCCACTTCGGCGACATCGATGACGGCCAAGAGCTATGCCCGAGTGCTCGGCGCAAACGATCGGATTGGTGTCGGAATTATCGGTGCCGGTGTCATCGGGACGGCGCACCTGAATGTGATCAAGAATCTGAAGGAAAAGAACAACTTACTGCCGGTCGCCGTCGCCGATTGCTGGAAGACGCGAGCCGACAAAGGGAAAGAGTTGGTTGGGGCCGAACACTCCCTGATGGACTATCGCAAGCTGCTCGACATGAAGGAAGTCGACTATGCCGTCGTTGCCGTACCGGAGCACTGGCACTGGACGATGACAATCGACGCGATGGATGCGGGAAAGGCGGTCTACTGCGAAAAACCGTTGACGCACACGATTCCCGAAGCGCAAGCCGTCATGAAGAAGCAGAAAGAGACCAACCGGCCGCTGCAGGTCGGGGTTCAGGCGATGTCAGACGACAGTTACATCACCGCCCGCGATGCCATTCGTCGAGGGGTCATTGGCAAGGTGGTCCAGGCCCAGATCGAGTACGTACGTCGGTACGATGCGAAAGCCGGTCCATGGCGCGTCCCCACAGAAGTGGCGGCAAATCAAACGAAACCTGCCGACCTGGATTGGAAGGCGTGGCTTGGTTCTGCAGAAAGCCGCGAGTGGGATCCGCATCACTACTTTGAATGGCGCTGCTATTCAGCCTATTCAGGCGGAATCTGTACCGATCTGTTCATTCACCGCATTACGCGCATCATGCGCGCATGCGACCTCCTGTACCCACGGCGTGTCGCCGGGATGGGCGGAATCTGGCAATGGCCGGATGGACGCGATCTGCCCGACAACATCGAAATGATCTGCGAGTATCCGCGTGGAATGACCGTGTATGTGCTGGGCACGATGAGTAATCGTGTCGGCGTTGATCACCTGATCCGCGGCTACCGCGGGACTCTTTTCTTCACTTCGACGGGATGGGTGGCAAAGGACAAAGATGGCAAAGTGTTGGAAGAGCACACGAAGACGGGTGGCGAAGATCAGAATCTGCACCACACCAACCTTCACAACCATTTGCGAAATGGTGAAGCCCTGAACTGTCCGATTGAGTTGGGGATGGCCGGCGTGGTGGCAGTGAACATGGCGAACGAAAGCTGGCGCTCGAGCCAGATGATGGGATGGGATAAGCAGAATCAGAAGATGGTTCCTGCAAATACCTTGAAACAAAGCCATGAGCCAGAAGAGTCCTGATCGGTGACTCTCTTTGCAGAATCTCAAGGGCGCGGGGACATCTGGACTCGCGCCCTGTTTTTTTTGCCACAACGATGTTTCACAAGAACTTCGGACTGCCGATCTGACGTCGGTACTCCTGGCAAAAACTTTCCCAGCGGGCACTCGACGCGGAGGGGGCAACCGTCCAGAATGATGACATCATCACAGGAGAGCAACAATGCCCAAGCCCGCTGCGAATCGTAAGTCGCCGGCCGAACCCGATAACCCGTCCGAACCCGGCCAGACCTTTGAAGAGGCGATG